>NZ_VNIM01000158.1 GCF_007785815.1 Alterirhizorhabdus solaris
AAAAATTGATAGATATATAGAATGCAGCCGCACACGTAAAGATCTACATGTAAGGCGGCATCGGCAGAGGCAGATGTGAATAAGAGAAAGGTTGAAGTGGCCGCGACCGGCGCCGGCGGCGCGGGTTTCGCGAGCCAGTCGCGCGGGTGGTCGTCCACCGCGGTATCCACCCCGGCAAGCTGCCACCAGTCGAGCGCGCTCAGCGCCCCTGCATCTATGAAATTCCCCGGCCCCACCCATATGGTTAGACTGTGATATTGACGATCGGGTCAATCAGCAGGCATCGGCGACATGGCGGAGCGTTCGCCACGCGCGACGATCGGATGCGCAGGCCCGGATGCGCGGGCGAGGATGGATGAGGAACTGGAGACGATGACCACACGCGAATCGATGGCGTATGACGTCGTGATCGTCGGCGCCGGCCCGGCGGGCCTTTCGGCCGCGATCCGGCTGAAACAGCTGGCGGCGGAACAAGGGTCGGAACTCTCCGTCTGCGTGCTGGAAAAAGGTTCCGAAGTGGGCGCGCACATCCTGTCCGGCGCGGTGGTCGATCCGCGCGCGCTCGACGAGCTGATCCCGGACTGGCGGGAGCAGGATTGCCCGCTGAACGTGCCGGTGATCGAGAATCACCACTGGGGGCTGACGCCGGCCAAGAAATTCGAGCTGCCGCACGTGATGATGCCGCGCTTCATGAACAACAAGGGCACCTACACCGGTTCGCTGGGCAACCTGTGCCGCTGGCTGGGCGGGCAGGCCGAGGCGCTGGGGGTGGAGATCTTCCCCGGTTTCGCCGCGGCCGAGGTGCTGTTCGACGAGAAGGGCGTGGTGAAGGGCGTCGCCACCGGCGACATGGGCGTGGCGCGCGACGGCACGCACAAGCCGGACTACCAGCCCGGTATGGAACTGCACGCCAAATACACCTTCTTCGCCGAGGGCGTGCGCGGGCACCTGACCAAGGAAGTGAAGCGCATCTTCGACCTGGAGGCCGATTGCGAGCCGCAGGTGTATGCGATCGGCATCAAGGAACTGTGGGACATCCCGGCCGACAAGCATGTGCCGGGCCGCGTGATCCACACGCAGGGCTGGCCGCTCGACGATGCGGTGGGCGGTGGCTTCCTGTATCATCAGGCGAACAATCAGGTGGCGCTCGGCTTCGTGGTGGGGCTGGGGTACAAGAACCCGCACCTCTCCCCGTTCGAGGAGTTCCAGCGGTGGAAGCAGCACCCGGACATCCGCGCGATCCTGGAGGGTGGCCGGCGCATCAGCTACGGCGCGCGCGCGATCAACGAGGGCGGCTGGCAGAGCGTGCCGAAGCTGACCTTCCCGGGCGGCGCGCTGATCGGCTGCTCGGCCGGCTTCGTGAACGTGCCGCGGATCAAGGGCACCCATACCGCGATGAAATCCGGCATGCTGGCGGCCGAGGCGGCGTTCGCGGCGGTGGGCGCAGGGCGCGAGGGCGACGAGCTGACGGTCTATTCCGATACGCTGCACGACAGCTGGATCGCGACCGAACTGAAGACGGTGCGCAACGCCGAGCCGGCGCTGGCGAAGTTCGGCCCGACGGTGGGCACGCTGTGGGCCGGCGTCGACATGTGGATGCGGACGCTGAAGATCGGCCTGCCGTACAGCTTCGGCCATCACCGCGACAGCGAGCAGCTGTATCGCAAGGACATGGTCCAGCCGATCAAGTATCCGAAGCCCGATGGCGTCATCAGCTTCGATCGGCTTTCCTCGGTGTTCCTCTCGAACACCAACCATGAGGAGGACCAGCCGATCCACCTGACGCTGAAGGATGCGTCGGTGCCGGTGGAGGTGAACCTCGCGCTCTACGACAGCCCCGAGTCGCGTTACTGCCCGGCGGGCGTGTACGAGATCGTCGGGCAGGAAACGGGCGATCCAAGGCTCCAGATCAACGCGCAGAACTGCGTCCACTGCAAGACCTGCGACATCAAGGATCCCACCCAGAACATCAACTGGGTGGTGCCCGAGGGCGGCGGCGGACCGAATTATCCCAACATGTAGCTGGGCGGGGGCCGGGCCGGCCGCTATCGTGCTGCCCACGAAACGGAGTGTGGCGATGCGGGCACGAGTAAATGGGCAGCCCCGGCGCGTGCCGATGATTGCCGCCGGTGCGGCGATCGCGGCGGCGCTGCTGGCGCCGTTGCCGGCCGCGGCGGCAGTGTCGCGCGACGATACCCCCTCCGGTTATACCCGTTACGTCCGTGCCCGCGCCGCCGATGCCGCCGGGCGGACCGAACTGGCGGCACGCGGATATGCGGCGGTGTTGGCCGAAACCCCCGACGATAGCGTGCTGGCGCTGCGGACCTACCGTCAGGCCATCGCCGCCGGGGATCGGCCGCTGGCGACGCGGACGGCCCGGATGCTGGACGCGCGCAAACTGCTGCCCGCCGATGGCCGGCTGCTGCTGCTGGCCGATGCGCTGCTGGCGGCGGACTGGAAAGCCGCGACGCTGGCGACGGACCGGATCGAGCAGGAAGGCGTCTATGGCTTTGCCGTGCCGGTGCTGCGCGGGTGGATCGCGCAGGGCAGCCGCAAGGGCGATCCTTTCGTTGCATTGGATGCAGCCCGCAGCGGCGGCCCGATCGCGATGGCCTATGCCGCGGAACACCGCGCCCTGATCGCGCTGGCGACCGGCCGGATCGACGAGGGCGTGGCGGCGGTGAAGGCGTTGTCCACCGGCGGCGGTGGTCGCGCGGTGCGGTTGCAGCTGGCGGCGGCGAGCGCGCTGGCCAAGCGCGGCGACCGCGCGGGGGCACTGGCGATGATCGCCGGCAACGACGGCACGCTGACCGCCGCACGGAAGATCGTGACGGACGGCAGGCCCCTGCCGGGCGGGGTGGATGGCCCCGCAGAAGGCATCGCCGCTTTGCTTACGCGAACCGCGGTGGACATCAATCGCGAGCGGGTGACTCCAGTGTCGCTGACGCTGGCGCGGCTGGCAACCTTCCTTGCGCCCGGCAATGCCGAGAACTGGCTCGTCACCAGCGAGATCCTGAGCGCGGGCGAACAATATGAGTCGGCGTTGGCCGCGCTGGAGCAGGTGAAGCCGGGGGATCCGTTCGAGGAGGCGGCGCGGTTCAGCCGGGTCCAGCTGCTGGTGCGGCGCGGTGAGCCGGAAAAGGCGTTGGGCGAGGCGCTGGCGATGGCGCGCGCCGGCAACACCGCCGATGACTGGGTGCGCGTGGGGCAGGTGCAGACCGAACTGGAGCGTCATGCCGAGGCGGCCGACTCCTACGGCAAGGCGCTGGCGCTTGCGGACAAGGCAGGCGCGACGGGCGATCGCTGGGCACTGCTGCTCCAGCGCGGTAGTGCGCTCGACCGTTCGGGCAACTGGCCGGCGGCCAGGTTCCTGCTGGAGGAGGCGGTACGGATCGCGCCGGATCAGGCCTCCGCGCTCAACTATCTCGGCTATGCGCAGCTCGAACGGCGGATCAACCTGCCCGAGGCGGAGAAACTGATCGAGCGCGCGAGCCGGCTGCGGCCGGACGACGCGGCGATCACCGATTCGCTCGGCTGGACCTATTATCTGCGCGGCGACGTGCCGAAGGCCATCGCCACGCTGGAGGCGGCGGTGTCGAGCGAACCGGCCGAGCCAACGATCAACGAGCATCTGGGCGATGCCTACTGGACGATCGGGCGGCGGCTGGAGGCGCGCTATGCGTGGCGTGCGGCGCTGGTGTTCGCCGAGGCGAAGGACGCACCCCGTATCCGCAGCAAGATCGACACGGGCTGGAGCCCGGCGGTGGCCGCCCCCTGATGCGCGACCGCGAAACCGCGTTCGCCAAGATCAATCTCGCGCTCCATGTCCGGCGGCGGCGGGCGGACGGCTACCATGATCTGGAAACGCTGTTCGCTTTCGCCGAGGAGGGCGACGTGCTGCACGCGACCCCGGCGGACGCGCTGTCGCTGACGGTAGGAGGGCCGTTCGCGGCGGCACTGGCGGGTGACGATCCCGCCGACAATCTCGTGCTGCGTGCCGGTGAGGCGTTGCGGATGGCATTCGGCGTGACGGCGGGTGCGGCGCTGACGCTGGACAAGCGCCTGCCGGTCGCATCGGGAATCGGCGGGGGATCCGCCGATGCGGCGGCGGCATTGCGTCTCCTCGTGCGGGTATGGCGGCTGCCGGCGGGCGACCCCCGCATTACTGCGATTTCGGCGACGCTGGGGGCAGACGTGCCGGCCTGCCTCGGATCGGTCGCGACACGTGGCGATGGGCGAGGTGACCGGCTGGTGGGGGTCGACGCGGCCGCACTGACGGGGATGCCGCTGTTGCTGGTCAATCCAGGCGTGGCGTTATCGACGGCGGCGGTGTTCGCCGGGTGGGACGGGCAGGATCGCGGCGCGCTTGCGGTGGGTGCTCCGTGGGCGGCGGCACGGTCCGGTCGGAACGATCTGGAGCCGCCGGCCCGGGTTCTGGTGCCGGGGATCGTGGCGGTCCTCGATGAGCTGGGTGCCGGCGAGGGCGTGCGTCTCGTGCGGATGTCGGGATCGGGGGCAACCTGCTTCGCGCTTTACGAGGACGCCCGCGGCCGCGATGCCGCTGCGGCGCGGATCGCGGTCGCGCGACCCGAGTGGTGGAGGCTGGCGACACGCCTGCGCTAGGGTTTACGGACGGGCAGTCAGCCCCCGTTGGCGACGAGATCCACCGTGGAGCCGGCGCCCGATGGCGAAACGCTGATATAATAGGCCGCGTCTCCCCGCGTGCCGCCAAGGACGTCGCTGCCCTGCTGCGCCAGATGCTCGGCGGAATAACCTGCGCGGGAGACGCGACCGCGATAGAAATCGATGATGCTGGCCACCGGCGCTGCGGCGGCGAAGCTGACGATCCGCCGCTTGCAGCCCGGCGCGTCGCTTCCCGCTGCCTCGGTCACACGGGCACCGGGGTAGATCGGCAGTTCGGCCGGCAGCTTGCCGGCCCAGGCGGCATCATAGGCGAAAGTGCATTTGCCGTCGGCCGATGCGACGGACTGTCCCGGGTCACCGGCAGAAGGGCGAGGTGGGGCGGTGCCGCCGGCGGCTATCGACGGATCGACAACGATCTGCTTGCCGAGCGCGCCCTCGGTCGCCGGGCGGGCGGCGGCGGTTGCGTTGGCGAGCTCGCTGTCGAGCGCCTCGGCGGTATCGGCGGAATCGGCGGGTTTGCGGTCACACGCGGCCAGTGCCGCGAGCAGGGCGATCGCAGCGGCGGCGTTAGCGATTCTCGACATCGGCGAATTCCTTTCGCGCCCTGATAAACCGAAAGCGGGATCGAGCGTTAGGCTGGGTATGCGGTGCCCGACGTATGTCTGACACGTCCTTGTCGTGTGGGTGTCGTAATTTTGTGCTTGCGGTGAGGTGAGTCGTTGGGTAGAGGGTTGTTCATCGGAACGGGGAGCGGCCTTCGAGGCGCTTTTCACTTCTTGATGGTATCGGAGCAGACGGTCTCGGCCTTAGGGTTTGGGATGGTCTCTGCTCCGGCGCTCTTTCTCATAGTTATTTGATGAAGGGACATGTGGGCGGCGGCTCCGGTTCTCTGCGGCGTTCAGGCGTGGAGTTATCGGTTAAAGTCAGGTCGTTCATGTGTCTTATATGCTTTATGCAATATA
>NZ_VNIM01000159.1 GCF_007785815.1 Alterirhizorhabdus solaris
TCCGCTGGCGCCGGCTCGTCCGGGATTACGAAGCCCGTATCGATGTATCCAAAGCCATGATCCTCGTCGCCATGGGCGGCAACCTCCTCCGCCGAACCACTCATCCATGATTTTCAAAACGGACTCTTAAAGACAAAGTCGAACAAAGTCTCAGACGCAAACGAGGCCCTTAAAAGACTTTTTGAGTATTCAGTGGTTACTTACTTAAGGCCTCGGAGCGGAGGTGGTTCGGATTGGGTATGGCGATATAAAAATCGTACTTCTACGTATGACGCACGAGCCGAGCGATTTCGGGTCCACCCAGGACTAATTGAGTTCGCTAGTCTTCGCGAAGAAAGAAGGACGGTATCATCGGGCGCGCCAACTGAGGATCATTAGTATTAACATACAACGTTCAAACCACCCTACCCAACACCCGCTGCCGTCTCCGCTGCACCGAACTCCCCAGCCCGATCGCCTCGCGGTATTTCGCCACTGTGCGGCGGGCGATGTCGAAGCCTCTGGCGTTGAGCAACTCCACCAGCTTGTCGTCGGACAGGATGGCGTCGCCCTCGGCCGCGATCAACGCCTTGAGGTGGCTTTTCACCGCCTCGGCCGAGGCCGCGTCACCGCCGTCGGAGGACTGGATGCCGCTGGTGAAGAAGTATTTCAGCTCGTATAGGCCGCGCTCGCACGACAGGTATTTGTTCGAGGTGACGCGGCTCACCGTCGATTCGTGCATCCCGATCGCATCCGCCACCGCGCGCAGCGTCAGCGGTTTCAACTGGCCCACGCCGTGCAGGAAGAACGCTTCCTGCTGGCGGACGATCTCGGTCGCCACCTTCATGATCGTGCGCGCGCGCTGGTCCAGCGCCTTCACCAGCCAGTTGGCGCTGGCGAGGCATTCCGAAAGCCACGCCCGGCCTTCCCTGTCACCGTCGCCCTTGCCGACGCCCGCCGCCAGCGCGGCGTGGTAGCCGCGGTTCACCAGCAGGCGCGGCAGGGTGGCGCCGTTCAGCTCGATCGCCCAGCCGGTGCGGGTGCGCGCCACGAACAGATCGGGCACCACCGCCTGCACGCGCGACGCGCCATAGCGCAGGCCGGGCTTCGGATCATAGCCGCGCAGCTCGCGCACCATGTCGGCCATGTCCTCCTCGTCCACCCCGCACAGGCGGCGCAGTTGCGGCAGCGCGCCCTTGGCCACCAGCGGCAGGTTGGCGATCAGCCGCGCCATCGCCGGATCGTAGCGGTCCGCCTCCTTGGCCTGTAGAGCGAGGCATTCGGCCAGCGATCGCGCGCCCACCCCGGTCGGCTCGAACGTCTGCACCGTGGCGAGCGCCTGCTCCACCCGCGCCAGCGGCGCACGGCGGCGCTGGGCGACGTCGAGCAGGTCGCCGGTGAAATAGCCGGCCTCGTCGATCTGGTCGATCAGCAGCGCGGCGATGGCGAGATCCGCGCCGGACAGCGCCGCCCCCGCCTGCGCCATCAGGTGATCGTGCAGGCTCGGCTCGTCGGCCAGCATCGCCTCGAACCCGGCGCCGTCCTCCTGCCCGCCCCCACTTCCGCCGGGGCCGTCGAGCCGCAGCCCGCCGTCGAGGCCGGGGCCGTCGCGGTCGGCGATGCTGTCGGCACCGTTGTCGCCAAGGCTGTCGGTCGGGCCGTCGTGGTGGAAGGTTTCGGCGGCATAGTCCACGTCGAGCGGGGCATCGGCCGCCGCGTCGCCGCCCGCGATCAGCTGATCGGTGGTGGCCGGCTCGGGCGGCTCGTCGCCGGTATCCTGGGACACGGCCTCGCGCTCGGGCACGGCCCCCTCGTCACCGGCGGTGTCGAGCAGCGGGTTGCGCTCCAGCTCCTCGGCGATGAACCCCTCGATCTCGAGGTTGGAGAGCGCCAGCAGCTTGATCGCCTGCTGCAACTGCGGCGTCATCACCAGCGATTGCGACTGGCGCAGGTCGAGGCGGGGGCCGAGTCCCATGCGGGTCAGGGGGGGACGCCCCCCTCCCTTTCGGGGGAGGGGAAGGAGACAGGCCGCGTCACAGCGCGAAGCCTTCGCCCAGATACAGCCGGCGCACGCTCTCGTCGGCCACCAGCGCCTCCGGGCTGCCGGCGAACAGCACGCGGCCGTCGTAGATGATGCAGGCGCGATCGACGATATCCAGCGTCTCGCGCACGTTGTGATCGGTGATGAGCACGCCGATGTCGCGCTCCTTGAGCTGGCCGATCAGGTCGCGGATATCGCTGATCGAGATCGGGTCGATGCCGGCGAACGGTTCGTCCAGCAGCATGATCGAGGGGTCCGCCGCCAGCGCGCGGGCGATCTCGCAGCGCCGCCGCTCACCGCCGGACAACGCCATCGCGGGCGCGTCGCGCAGATGGTCGAGATGGAACTCGCCGAGCAGCTGATCCAGCCGGGCGGCGCGGGCGTCCTTGTCCGGCTCCACCATCTCCAGCACGGCCAGAATGTTCTTGCCCACCGTCAGCCCGCGAAAGATCGAGGTTTCCTGCGGCAGATAGCCCAGGCCCAGGATGGCGCGGCGGTACATCGGCAGCTTGGTGATGTCCTGCCCGTCCAGCAGGATGCGGCCGGCATCGGGCTTCACCAGCCCCATCACCGAATAGAAGCACGTCGTCTTGCCGGCGCCATTGGGGCCGAGCAGGCCGACGACCTCGCCGCGCCCCACCTCCAGCGACACGTCCGACAGCACCTGCCGCTTGTCGTACGATTTGGCGATCGACACGATCGACAGCCCGCGCGCCACGCCGTCACCGATGTGCGGGCGGCGCGACTCACCTGCGGGGGGATCGAGAAGGGTGGCGTCGCTCATGCGCTCATGCTCGTTCATTCGGGTTAAGCGACCCTTTCCGACGTGTCGGACAAGGACTGGCAGGGTTCGTGCATGAACCAGCCATGCGCGCGCGGCAAGGGGCGGTCGGTACCCGTGCCCCCAGCCGTGGCCGGGGTCAGTTGGGCCGCTGCTGCACCGTGAAGCGCCCGGTCACGCGCCCGCCGCCGCCCGAGATGCCGGCACCGCCGCCCACCGCGCTGCCATCCACCGTGGCGCGGCCGCTGGTGAGATCGATCACCAGCCGCCCGCCGCGCACATTGCTGTCGCCGCGCACGAGGTTGACGTTGCCGAGCATGGTGATGAGCTTGCGGTTGAGATCGTAGATCGCGAAATTGCCGGTTGCCCGCTCGCTGGGCGAGGTGACGATCACGTTGCCCGAGGCATCGAGCCGCTGGATCTGGGTGCCGCCGGTGCCGCCGGCATAGGCCACGTTCAGCCGGTTGGCCTGCAACGTCAGGTCCGTCTGCTTCACCTTCACGTTGCCGGAGAAGATCGCGCGGTCGGCGCGGTCCTGCACCTCGATGCGGTCGGCCTCCACATCCACCGGCGCATTGCTGTTGTGGCCCTTCAGCGCCGACACCGCCTGCGCGGTGGCCGGCGCCGGAATCGCCGGCAGCCCCGCCAGCATCAGGATGAGAGACAGCCCCCGCTTCATCGCCGCCCTCTGGACTGCCGCTGGTCGATATGCAAGCGCGCGCGCCCCTCCAGCACCACCACATGGCTGGTGAGGTCGGCGGTCATCCGGTCTGCGCGAAACGTGCCGAGCTGCATCTTGCCATCCACCGCTCCGCCGCTGGCGACCCGCCGGGTCTTGAGATCGACGCCCACGTCGCGCGTATCCAGCCGGTAGCCGTCCGCCGTCTCGAACCGCACCGCGCCGTCGATCAGCACGCGCTCGGCCGTCATGTCGTAACGGCCCGTCTTGGCCACGATCGAGGCCGGGCCTTCCGGCAGCGCGATGCGCGCGGACAGATCGGCCATGCGGACGATCGGATCGGCCGAGCTCACCTGCACGGCCGATCCGGCACGGATGGCGAAGGGCTGCCCCTTGCCGTCCTCACCGCGATAGATCGCATCGCTCACCCGCATCCGCTCGCGCGCCACCGCCACGCGATCCTTGGACAGTACGAACGAGATGTCGCGGCCCACCGTCAGCGGCGCGATCGCCATCAGCACCAGCAGCACCACGATGGCGGCCGGCAGCACCAGCCGCAGCATGCGGATCAGCCGGTCATGCGTACTGCCCGGGGCCGCCCAGACCTGGCGTGCGCCACGCGCGGCGAGCGCGCTCTCAGCCAACGACCGGGCCGGGCACGTTACACATGCGCGAAGATGTCCGTCTCCGGCCAGCCGGCCAGATCGAGTTCGGCGCGGTGCGGCAGGAAGTCGAAGCAGGCCTGCGCCAGCCCGGTGCGGCCCTCGCGCGCGAGCCGCACGTCCAGCTTATCCTTCAACTGGTGAAGGTAGCGCACGTCGGACGCGGCATATTCCTTCTGCGGATCGGAAAGCTCGGGCGCACCCCAGTCCGAAGTCTGCTGCTGCTTGGAGATCTCCTGCCCCAGCAGTTCGCGGACCAGTTCCTTCAGGCCGTGACGGTCGGTGTAGGTGCGGATCAGCCGCGAGGCGATCTTGGTGCAATAGACCGGCGCCGCGATCGTGCCGAGGTAATGGCGGATCGCGGCCAGATCGAACCGGGCGAAATGGTACAGCTTCAGCCGCGCCGGATCGGCCAGCACCGCCCGCAGGTTGGGCGCGGCATAATCGCTGCCGGGGCCGAAGCGGACGAGATGCTCGTCGCCCCGCCCGTCGGCGATCTGGACCACGCACAGCCGGTCGCGCGGGGTGAGCAGGCCCATCGTCTCGGTATCGACGGCGACGGGGCCGGGGGCGAGGACGCCGGCGGGCAGATCCTCTTCATGGAAATAGACGGTCATGCGCCCCCATAGGCGCGGGCGGGCGGCGGCTCAATGCCCGCCCGTCGCAAAAACCGGCTGCCGAGTCGCGCGGGGCCAGAGGCACCGGCCGCCTCAGCGGAGGACGCCGGCCCGGACGCCGGCGACGCTTCGCCCGACCAGGCCCCACCCAGGATTTTCCGCAGAAATACGGGTGCATGAAGGCCGATTGATAAAATTGCATCCCAAGTATCAAATCCCGCTTGACGCCCCGAATCGAAACCACTCGCGACCTGCTTTGTTTTGGTCTATGCGGAGTGACCGATGCGCTATGGTTTTGCATCGGGAGACGAGCGGCCATCGCCTGGTCGGCTCGGCTGAATGCGACGTGGGCGAAGCGGAAAGACTGATACGGCATGAGTTTCGATCGAGGACGGCGCGGGCAGCGCGGCGACAAAGGCAAGGGCTTCGGCGGCGACGACAGCTATGGCGGCGGCAGCAGCTTTGGCGGCGGCGGTTTCGGTGGCGGCGGCTATGGCGGCGGTGGGGATCGCTTCGGCGGCGGCGGCGGCGGTTACGGCGGGGGCGGCGAGTGCCTCGGGGGTGGCGGCGGCTTAGGCTGGGGCGGCGGGCGCCGGGGCTGCTGCCGGGGCGGCGGCGGGGGGTACG
>NZ_VNIM01000015.1 GCF_007785815.1 Alterirhizorhabdus solaris
AGAACCCGTTCACATACCTCACACCGGAAATATCCCGGTCATAACCTCGGCGCGGGGTGGAGCAGCCCGGTAGCTCGTCAGGCTCATAACCTGAAGGTCACAGGTTCAAATCCTGTCCCCGCAACCACCGCCATAGAACAGCCCCCCGCGCCTCCGCGCGGGGGGCTGTTGCCGTTTATGGCGAACGACATCAGCGCACCGATCGAGGCTACCACCTCGGCCTCGGGTCCATCTGGAGCGTTGGGGTAGATCGTGACGCTCTCGATGAGTCGCTCGAGGATCGCAGCGGCTTCCGTCCGGATCGTGTCGTCATCAAGCGTGGCGCGCAGCGCTTCGACCTTCTGATGAAACTGGTCCAGCAGGACCGGGTGGGGGAGAATTTCACCAAGCGGGTTCGCAGCGGCAGCCTGGCTTAAGCGCGCTTCCAGCGTCGCCTTCTCGGCCTCACGATCAAAGATCATCGTCATCATCATCGGGCTGACCTTCCCCTCGACCAGGTTCCTGGCCAGGTTCGCCAGCTCGACCTCGAGCTGCTTCAGGCGAACAGCGCCCGCGACGTCGCGGCGCTCATCCCCTTGGGCGAGACGTGCCGCCTCGCGGCGATATTCCTCGACGAAGAGCTTGGCATGGCTCTCGGTGAGCAACCCCTCCTGAAGGATGGCGAGCGTCGCCGTCTCCAGGGGCGCCTTGCGCACCGACACCTTGTTGCCGCACGTGCCGCGTTCCTTCTCGCCCGCGCAGCGATAATAATCCTTGCCCGAGATCGTATAATTGGACCCGCAGCAGCTGCACTTGATAAGACCTGACAGGAGGTGCTTCTTGCGCGGTGCGCCAGCAGGAGAGGCGGCACCGGGCTTGCGCTGACGCCGTACCATTTCCGCCTGGACCGCCTCCCAAAGCTCATCGTCGATGATGCGCAGATCCGGCACCTCCACCTCGATCCACTCGGAACGATCGCGAAGCCGGTAGCGGCGCTCGCGCTTCTCGCTGTCCGGGTTCTTGCGCCACTGGCGCCGGCCCCATACGAGGCGGCCGACGTATAGCGGGTTGTTGAGGATGCCGACCAGCTTCTTCGGATCGCCGCGGATCGTCGAGGCATTCCACTCACCGCCCCTCGGGCCAGGTATCCGCTCCTCGTTCAGGGCGGTCGCGATGTCGATCGATGAAATGCCGCTCGCGAACTTGCGGTAGATCTCATTGACGACCGGGACGTTGATCGGATCAGGCTCCAGCAGCCCCTTGACCAACTCGCCCTTGGCATCGAGCTGGAATACTTTCTTGTATCCGTAGGCGCGACCGCCGGCGAACTTGCCGGCCAGTACGGACGCCTGCATGCCGCGCAAGGTCTGGTCGACGAGATGCTTCAGAAAGATTGCTCCGAGCAGCCCGGCCACGGCGAACTTGATCTCGTCGACGTGGCCCTCGGAAACGGTGTGGAGCTGCACCCGGTGGTAGGCAAGCTTCTTGCCCAGCCAGGCCACATCTTCCGCATCTCGAGCCAGGCGATCCAGCGCCTCGCAGACGATGATGTCCACCCGCCCGCAGGCGACATCGTCGAGCAGGCGCTTCAGACCGGGGCGGTCGCGGCGGTAGCCGGACACCTCGGGGTCAAGGTAAGTGGCGACCACGGTACCGCCGAGATAGATTACGAGCGGCATGCACGCCGTCGCCTGATCGGCGCTGGAACTGCTGTTCTGCAGCGCGCTGCTATGCCGACCGTAGAGTACGATACGCGGGCTCGTCATCATCGCCATTGTAATTCTCCTGTGAGTTCTGTGCGAACGCTGGTTCTCCACCGCGTCGCGACATTCTCCTCGCCGCGCAGGTCTGCGACATGATTTCCTCCCTGATCACCGCATCGATCCCACCGGAGACGCAGACTGTAGGGTCACTCAATACTCGCACCGCCCGGCGGCCCAAGTCCCGTCCTGGCGCGATGGGCCTCGCTCGCCGCCTGTCTGGCGAGCAAACGCACCATATCCGCCAAGGCGCGCGCGAACACGTCGTCGGCGGGGTCCGGCGCCTGGGCTGGCAGAGGAGTGGCGGGCTTCATCCGCCATGACGTGCCTGCTCTGTTTCATGCGGAATTGGGTATGCTGGAAATTCCAGCGCCGTCTCATGCGAAGATGTCGGCGGGATCGATCATCAGCGCCCTGACGGCCGGGCCGGGGCAGGACACGGCAAACGCATCGAGCGTTCTCTGCACCAACTGAAAACTCGAACGCTTTTCGACATCCAGATCCCCCGCCGTGCGTTCGCTATTATTGTCAGGTTTGCCCATCCGGCGAAGCCCTTCGGTCACCCATTTCGGCGCCATGGGTTTGTAGACGCCGTCGATACTCCTGGCGAAACTTGGCAGTGCGTCGGTAGCCGAGGGAAGCGTCGAACCGGTTTCGACCGCCTGCATGCATGCCTCGATCCGGGTTCGTGCTTCCACCAGCCACACCGCGACGATCACGCTCCCCTGACTGGCGGAGACGCCGATTCGATCCTCTACGAAGCTCCGCCGTCCCAGCCCCTGGGCCGCGAGGTCGGCGTTGCTCGTTGCGGCCAGGGGCTCGAGCCTGGCTGTCAGCCATTGATCGATGGAATATCGCGCCTTGCGCAGCGCCTCGGCGCCGATCATTGGGCCGAACGCCTGATGTGCCGCCGCGCCGGCGACCCTTGAAAGGAAGGCGCTGTTGAGCAACGAGGGTGGCGCGTTCGGTCCCACCCACCGGGCATTGGGATATGCCCCTTCGGGTACGTCGATCTGGAGCAGGGCGATGACGTCTCGTGACGGCATGACGAACTGGTCCATCAGAACTCGTTTCTGATACACGGTTTCCACCTCGAAGTGGAAATGGTCGCCCATCGGCAGGGTACGCCAGCGTCGTATCAGGGCGATCCGCAGGCGCGCGCGCAGCGCGCACATAAGCAGCGCGTGGGTGAGCGACGTATCTCTTATGAAGACGGAACGCCATCGCGGGAGCGAGTTGGCGCCGTTCTTACGGCGCGGATGTCGACCTCGATGAGTGCAGGTAAGCGAACGCCGGTGCTCGGCGATCACAAGCGCGTCAAATCGAAGCTCGTGACGCCGTTGAACGATATGTTCGGACCCATGTACGAGGTGTCGTGGATCAATATGATGATCCCGGAGCTGCTCTGGGTTGCGCTCGTGCAGGACGCTTGGGGTCCGCGTCGAGGCGTCGAGATCATAACCGCCTTCACGCGCGATGTCCGCGCTAGCGAGGCGACGCGCGGCCGTACGATCTGGGCGGCAGCGGGCAAGTTCGGCGCGCTGCCGACCGGTGCTCTGGCAAACATCGTGAAGGATCGGCCCTACCGGAATGATTTGTGCGCTCCCCTGGAGCCGCTCCACGCGCACTATCCCGACCATCCGATGCGCGAGCTGGTCGCCGCCGACGGAACGTCGACGTCTCGGGACTTGGAAGGGCTCAAGGGTATGGTCAGCGATCTCTTCGATCGTGCATCAACCAGCGCGACGTTAACTCAGGCGACTGCGACATGGCTCGCGTTCGATGCTGGCCGACTCAAGGTCTCCACGGGCCTGGCGCTCGCCGACTTTCCGCGAATCGAGGATTATCCCGCCACGGAGCAGTCGCAGCGTATCGCGGCGTCGATCCGGGCGACGCTCAACAAGATGTTCGGTGACGTCGACCTGATGGCGTCTGGAACCGACTGGCCGGTCGCCTTCTGGAACCGGGGACTGCAGCTCGAGCCGTGCGAGGATTGAAGTGACGGAAGAGCTACCGAAGGACGACGACAGCGAGCGCGGCATCGAGCTGTGGCCACTGATCGAGCGCTACTGCACGGACGTGGACCGTGAGCTTGCGGCACGCTTGGAAGCATGGCCGCCCAATTTTGCTGACATTCATGTTCACGAGGTGATCGGCGGTATGCTCGCGCGGCAGGCGACGCTCGCCCAAGATGTCGCGCGCGCACCTGCCCTATGGACCGGACACAGCGCGCCAATTCTGCTGCGCGCGATGGCTGATGCTTACATCAACATCGCATGGCTGCTGCTTGATCCGGTAGAGCGCTGCCGCAAGTTCATTTTGTTCGGGCTGGGCCAGGCTAAGCTCGAGCTCGAGCATCGCCGGGGGCAGATCGGTGCGCGGGAGCCGACGCCGGAGGAGACCGCCATACTCGAGGCGGGGCAGAGATGGATCGACGGCCAGCGCATCGGCTGGCTGCTCGACGTCGATCTCGGCAAATGGTCGAGCCTCTCAGTTCGTCAAATGGCCGAAGAGGCCGGCTGCATCGATTTCTACAATTATGTCTACACCCCGTTCAGCGCCTGTGCGCACTCGATGTGGCACCACGTCGCGCGATACAATCTGGTGAAATGCGGAAACCCGCTGCATCGCCATCACCGCCGACCGGTCAGCAAGGCAGCGACCCCGGACGTCCATTATCTGACCCTCGCGGCTAAATATTGGCGCAAGACGCTCGACACCTTCGATCGAACGTACGCGCTCACGATCTTAGGATCGTCATCTTACGAGACGCTGGTCGATGCCGTCACCGACTGCGTCGATCCCCAGCCGGACTGACGTGCGAGCCCAGCGTCTTTACGGTCCCCCGCGCTCTCCAGAAATCCTGGTCACGATATAGCAGATCGATCTCACCTCTCGCGCCTCCCCAGCCGGAAAGCCGCCAGTCCGCTACCGGTCCAATCTCGGCCGTAGCATCCAGTCTTGAGGAACGTCCGCTTCCGAGAATGCGGCGCAGTTGAGCTTCGTGGTCGTCACCGTCAATAACCGTGTCGTCTCTGCCAAGATCGGCAAGCCGGGCGGCCCGGACATGATTGGTCGCGACTGCGGCTCTACGGTCGGACTCGGCGTGTTGCCGCCAGCTGCGGCCATGTCCAACACGCCCGTTGAAGCAGGTTTGGGGGCGAGGATCGTGGTCTGGGTAATACGCGGACAGCGGTGGTCGCTTGTGACCAGCGTCGCCTTGGATACGCCAACCGAGAAAAGCAGCGCGCTGATCTCCTGGATCACCCCCGTCGCATATCGCCAGTCGATCGTGACCGAACGGCCGCGGCGCCGCAGGCGGCGCGGAACCGAACGAATAGCGGTACGCTGATCGTGGGCGTTGAGCGCCGGTTCCGCGCAGCGGAAGCGGTCAAGCTGCGCGCAAAACCGCTACAAAGTAGCATTGTCACTTTGGTCTTGCGCGAACCAAAGTAGCAATGCTATTTTTAGCTATGGCGTGCGACTTGACAGAACAGAAATACACACAAGGGGACGTCCTCGCCATCACGCGGCTGCGCAAGGATCTGCTGCAAACCTGGATCAACCGAAAGGTCGTGGCGCTCGGCGAACAGCATCCCGGCAGCGGGCGGCGGCGGCTCTATTCCGCGATCGATATCGTCAAGCTTGCGCTGATGCGGCGGATCGCCGATTTCGGGCTCGACCTGTCGATCGGGCGCGATCTCGCCAGCGAAGCCGAGCGGCTGCTGCTCAACGATCGCGGTGTCGAATGGGAACTGCACCTCTCGATCAAGAAGCGCGAAGCGACTCATGAGGAGATCAAGGTCGAAATGATCTCGGCCGGGTATTCCACGCTCTCGCTCCATTATATCGCCACGGTCGGTGACTCCCGCGACATGCGCGTGTCCAACTTCACCGAAACCTTCGAGTCGATGTTCAGCCGCCGAACCAGGGAGTTTCTCGTCGAGGAACGGCCGATCGATCCCGATAAGCGCGACGCACTCGCCCGCGCAGGCGTTCACGCCGAGCCGGCGCTGATCTTCCCGTTCGGCGAGATCGTCAACGGCGCGCTGGTCCAGATCGAAGCGCTCGAACAGGGTCCGCTGCCCGGCGTGATGGATGCGATGATCGAGATCGAGCTCGGCAAACGCACCAAGGCGACACAAGCATCAAGCGATCATGGCTGACGCGCGCGCCCGCGAGCAGCTGCGCCAGGAGCGCGAGGCGTTCGACCGGTCGTGCCGACATAGCGAAGCGTGGTTCAGGTTGCGGCTGGCACTCGGCTATCTGGGGTTCGGCATCATGCTTGCGATCACGGGCACCGCGGCGTGGGTGCTGTTCCACCCGGAGGCCTATGGGCCGCTGCCGGTCGGCGCGTCGGCGATCGCGGTCATGACCCAGACACTCGGACTCGGCTTTGCGATTGTGCGGATGGTCCTCCTCCAGCCGCAGGTCGCGAGCCTTACGCCGGCGACGGTTGCCAGCCGCACGACTCCAACGACGTGCCGCAAGTCCTTCACCGCTGCGATCGCCGCCGCGCCCACGACGATCACGGCTAACGAGGGCTGATCCGATGGGCCATATCATCATGCCGGCCTTCGCGTTTCGTAGTGCGCTCAGCGAGGACAGCGGCGTGCGCTCGGGGTTCGCGCTGAGCGAGGCGGACATGCTCGGGCATCTTCCGGCCGACCATCACCTGCGCGAATGCCTGATCACCGACGAGGTGCTGCGGCTCGGGTCGGAAGACTATGCTGAAGCGGTCGGCGATCTCCTATTTGCGCTGGGGGCGACGGCGGAACCTGGCATGCCGACGCTCGGCATGCGCATGATGGCGCTGCTCCAACGCGACTGGCGCTCGCTGTTCCGGCTCGATGAGATGATGACCGTCGAGGCGGTCGCGAGCCATTATCTGCGCCTGCGCAACCAGAATGATAGCGAGCAGGCGGCGATCTTCGCCGAGCTCAAGGCCATGGTCGATGACAAGCCGGGCGTGCTCGAAGCGCTGGTCGAGGCGATGACCCAGCATTTGGCGTTCAACCCCCATTTCACGCGTGACGTTGCCAAGGCCGATATGGTCGCGCTCAGCGCGCTGTTCGCCAGTGAGCAACTGCCGGCCGACGGCGCGCAGTATTTCGACCAGCGCTTCATCAACTATCTGGGCAGCCAGCCCGAGAAGCTCGGTGATATCCATTGGCGTCAATTCGAGGGGCTGACCGCCGAGTGGTTCCAGCGCAGCGGCTATGATGTTGAGCTGGGTCCAGGCCGGAATGATGGCAGTGTCGATCTGCGGCTGTGGCATCGCGGCGCGCAGCCGGGCGCACCGCCCGCGGTCATCGTCCAGTGCAAGCGGCAGAAGCAGAAGGTCGAACGCGTGGTGGTGAAAGCGCTCTATGCTGACATGCTCGAAGAGCGCGCAACTGCCGGGCTGGTCGTCACGACGAGCGAAATCAGCCCAGGCGCCGCCAAGGATGTCAGTGCGCGCGCCTATCCGATCACTACGGCGAACCGCAAACAGGTGCAGGACTGGATCCAGGCCATGCGCAAACCCCATGCCGGAATCGTCAGCGACCTGACTGGCTAAGCGCCAACGCAAACCAAGGACAGGCTAGGATGCGTCACGACGAAATATCCCAAGAACTGCGCGATCTCGCGTTCGACTTCTTCTACTGGTTTTCGCGCTTCGAGTTCGCGTTGAAGGAGGCGCCCTATCTCGAGGACGATAAGGTCGATGCACGCGCCATGCCCGGCTGGGGGAAGTTTATCGTCGATTGGCAGGACCGATATACGCTGACTCCTGCAGGCCAGAAGCTGATCGACGCGAAACCGCAGCGGCAGATCGTCGGCCAGAATGGCCTCGACTTCGCCGAAGTTCGCTTCGACGACAAACCCAGCGACCTTGTAAAGGTGATCCGGCTCGCCAAGACCGTCCGCAACAACCTGTTCCACGGCGGCAAGCATGGCAGTGCCTATTGGGACGATCCCGACCGGATGCGCGCGCTGATCCCGATCACCAAAGCCGCGCTCGACGATATCGCGCAGCAGACTTGCCTTGGCGCGGACTACAGCCGCTACTACTGACGCAGCCCGCAGAGCGCCGCGCCGACCCAGCACCAAAAATGGCACTCGAATTGCGCGCCGCCGTCAGGCGGGCCGCGCCTCGGCGAGCGTCACTTGATAGCCAAGCGGCTTGAGGATGGTCGCAATCAGCCGCGTCTGGCTGGCGTGCATCGAGTCCGAAGGCGCCTTCACCTCGACGAACCGAACCTCCCTGTCGCGCCAGAGCGTCAGATCAGGCCAGCCGGCGCGCAGATCATAGGGCGCGTCGGCGAAGAGCCGCGCGATCGCTGCCAGCCGCTCGGTGCCGAGCGCGTCGAACAGGCCGCTGACATGATGCCAGCGGACTCGCGGATAGAAGGCGGGGGTCTCGCCTGCGGTGGCGGCGATCAGCGCCCAGTTGCGGTTGATTCGTGCGGTCGTTGCTCGTCCGCAGGCGTCAATCAGCGCGCCGCGGGTGAAGCGATCCTCGTCGAAGGCAACGTTCTGCGCATAGAGCGCTTCGATATAGGTGTCGGCATTGCGCGGCTGGAGCCGCGCGAAGGACGCGGCCTTGATCAGGGTGAGCATCAGCCCGCCTTCGGCCGCCGCACCCGACCAGCCCTGTGCCACATAGTGGGCAAGTGCTGCTTCCTCGACGCTCGCCCATGTGTCCTCGGGACCATGCCGCCATAGTTTGGACTCGCCGCAGCGGAGAGCGATCACCTCATGCGCGATCCCGACGCGACCGGCCTGCCGCTCAAACTTGCTGAGCTTGCGATCCGGCACAGATCCTGGCGACAGTGCCTTGCGCAATTTGTCCGCCCGCCGTGTCACGCCAACCTGTGGGTCGAGCGCGAGCGCCTGGTCGTAGGCGATGAGCGCCGCTGCCCGGTCCCCGGTTTCCTCGAGCAATTCACCGCGAACGCGCAAAGCGCGAGCGCGGACATGGATGTCGTTATCCTGGGCGGCGCGATCGAGCCCCGCGAGGATCCGCGCAACGAAATCGGCAACGCGCACCTGGCTGGCATCCGCGAGCAGCGATCGGATGACGATGAGGTCGCCGGCGGCAACGCGACGTGCCTGCCAGCCTTCGCGGTCGATCATCGTGCCGTCAAAGTGATAGCCCACCCGCTCGACATCGCGTCGGATCAGATAAACCTGCCGCGCAACCGTGTCGAACTCATAGCCATCAGCCCAGCCGGTCTCAGGCTCCCACCGCGCGATTTCGGCCGCGGTCGTCAGGTCGAACAGCATGTAGAGGGAGCTATCCGCGCTGCTAGGCGCGTTCGCGGTTTGGCAGATGGCGAACTGGCCGTCGTTCGACAAGCCATTGCTCATCAGGTTGGCGGCGATGTCGCGCGCCAGGATCGCAGTCCCGTCGCGCCGGAAGGCGACGAACCGCCCCTTGAGTCCTTCGCCCAACATCCAATCGTTGAGGATGAAGGTGCCGTCGTTCGCGACCTTCCCGTCCTGCGGACGCTCCAACCGGCCTTCACAGATCAAGCGGTCGTGTTCGAGCAAGGCCCAGCGCCCATGCCCCTTGGCGCGATAGCCCCCAATGGTCCCTTCCGGATTACGATCGGACCAGATCAGCCGAAATTGGCCGTTCGGTGACTTGGCGAACTGTCCAACGAAGTCGATCGCATCGATCGTGATCAGCCGTTCGGAGAATTCGTGAACCTGAAGGCGCTCCGGCAAGGCCATCGGCTCTGGCGCAACTTCAGCCTTAGGTGCGCCGAACAGCCGGTCGAGCAGGCCCTTCATAAAGCAACTCTCCCGCTTCCATTACATACTCTAGCATTGCACCATGCTGCAGTATCGCCAGCCTTGATGCCTGGTATATTGAGTACCCATTGAGGTGCTGGTTGCCGCGCCGCCGCACGGCCTGCTACGGAGCCCTTACTCGTACAGCACTCCCAACACGCGGCGCGCTGATGCCATGACAGGGGTGCTTGCCACGTCGTCGATTGTCTCGGTCGCGATTACGATCGAAGAACCCAACCCGCCAATAGTTTCGAACTGACGAAGGTGAGCGAGGCCGCCACCAAGGCGGGCACCAACCCGTTTGAATACGCTGGTTCCGTCGCTGAGCGTAACCGCTGCGAGCTTGCCCTCCCAGGCGCTGAGGTCGCTAGGGCTCAGCTCGGCGCCGCCCAGAATGACTTGGCCCGGTAATGCCAGTGGGATCGCGCTGTCTTCGCGGACACGATAGGCGACCTCGATCCGCGTCAACTCGGGCGCGGCATCGACCGGCGTCGCCTCGCCGCCGCCGACCGGCGGGGGCATGTCGGTGAAGATCGCGCCGACGATCCGGTACAGGCGCACTTTGCTCTCGTCATAGGTCATCGTCGGCCGCGGGGTTCGCGGATCGGGCGTCTGCGCCGCGAGCGAGATGCCGAGCGAGCCGGGCGCCTTGACCAGCCGCCGCGCCAACACGTTACCTTGGTGCCGGGCGATCACCAGGTTGCGATCGCGACCGGGATAGGGTTCGGCATCAACAACGGCGATCGCGCCCGACGGGATGGAGAAGCCCAGCGTCTCGCCGCGGACGTAGAACAATGCTTTGCCGTCGAACCAGTCACCATCGAGTTGTTCGCTGGCGGCATCCTGCGAACCGCCCGCCGGCATCGCGCCGGCGAAGGCGGCAATGTCGGGGCAGATTGGCACCGAGAAGCTCGGTCGAGCCATGACCGGCAGCAGCACCACGTTGGTGTCGGCTGGGTCGGTCGCCGCGAGTGGTTCGCGCCAGCGATGGAGGCGGAATTGCTCGTGGACCTTCTCGACGCCGGTGCGCAGACGCACGAACGCCGGCTCGACGTCTTTCACGTCCATATAGGTGATAGACGCCCGGTCCTGATGATGCGCCTTGTTGAGGATACGGCGCGGGGCCGCGCCATCGGCGAGCCCGGGATCGTCGACGAAGCGCTTGAGGACGGGGCTGTTGAACAGCTCGCCGCTGCCGGCGGCGATCAGCGCGCGCAGCCGGTCGAGCAGCGGGAACAGCGTCAGCGCCTGGGTCGAGGTGGCGTGCGCGGGCTCCGCCAGATCGTCGAACAGGTCGCCCAGGCGTCCCTCGACGAACACGCGCAGGTCGGAGGCGTAGTTCTGCGCGTCGACTTCCGAATCGAGATTGGCGACGAATGCCTGCCGACGCCGATCGACTTCCTCGATAGTCGGCGATAGGCTCAGCGTCGGATGCACGAAGTTCACCGCATGGACTGACAGGTGCTGGACCCGCTCGTCGGCGCGGTTCTCGGCGACGAGTGACCGGGCGAACCGGCGATCATGGGTGGTGACTAAGAGCTGCGCGCCCGCCGCGGCGACGGCGGCCAACCCGTGCGCGAGCCGCTGGCGGTTATCGTGATCGAGCAGTTCCTGCGGATCATCGAGCACGAGCAATTCCAGTCCGCCGCGGGTGGCTAGAACGTGCTCGCGGAAGGCGAGAAAGAAGCCAAGCAGCGCGCCGCGCAGCGCCGAAGCGTTGGAGATGTGCTGCGCCGGCGCGGTCACGCCGTCCCGACCGACCTTAAGGTCGAGCACACCGCGCGCATTCATACCAGTGCCCGCCAGGTCGGGCGCGAAGGTCGTGGCGTTGCGATAGATCGCACGGCGCCAGTGCTCGGACCGGTTGTGCAGCTTGCGACGGAGCGTATCGACTTGTTTTTGCGCGAGTCGACCGAGGGGGACGAGCACGTCAAGCGCGGCAGAGGCACGCCCACAGGCCGCGATCCGCTCCTTCTTCGCGGCATGAGCCACGCGCGCAGCTTCTAGTCGCCGCACCTGCTCGATCGCGGAGTTGAGCGGGGCGACGCCCTCGACGATCTGCAGCAGTGACGTCAGCCGCCGTCCGATCGCGCGCGGCGCATTGGCGTCGCCATCATCACCACGCCGGACCGTCTGCAGAAATGCCTTGAGCGGTTCTCTACCTATTTCGCGCCACTCCGCGAACGCCAGCGCGCGGTAGATGCGCTCGATCATCTGCTGAAGGCCGGCGACCGACTTCCCCAGGGCGACAGGCATAGGGCGATCTGCGGGCTCGGTGAATCCGGGCAGGGCGGCGAGCCGTTCGTCGATCAGCTTCTCGGCATCGGGTCGAAGGGCGCCAAGCGGGCCCTGAAACGGTTCGCTGGCGAACAGCTCATCGGCGAGCCCTGTTCGAAGCAGCGCGGCGGGGCCGGCGGGCAGGTCGCCGCGTGCTTCCCTCGCGATTGCCGGCGGCAGCGCCTGCAGCAGATGTCCGACCCAATGCCCCGCCCAGTCAGCGATAGTCCTGGCGATCACCTGACGGTCACGGGCCGCCTCGGTGAGGTGATCGACGACGGGTTCCCCCGTGACCGGATCGCATGCGCCATGCAACTGGCCGACGCAGACCGGACAGGTGCCGTCATCGACATGCGCGTGATCGTGCATCCATGCTGAAACCTTGGCGTATAGCTGAGCACGGCGGGCGCGGTCGGGATTGGTGGCCAACTGCGCGAGTGTAGCGGCCTCCGCCTCCACCTGCGTCAGCAAGGCAACGACGTCGGCCACCTCGGCGGCGTCCACCTTCAGGGCGGACAGGCGAGCAATCGACGGCAGTTCACCCGCCGTCCGCAACCGCTCGATCGCCGGAGCGATGCTGGCCTCGAGGTCGTCGCGCGCTTGCTTGTTCTCGGGATCGAATGCTTCGCCTAGCACGCCCTGTGCCTCGCTCAACGCCGTTGCCTTCATGTCGGCGAAATGGGCGGAGAGCTCGGCAATACTTTCCGCAGCCCTCTCTCCATCGACAGCAGGCACGTCGTCCTTGAACGAGATCGCCGGGGTCTCGACAATGATACCGGCGAGGTCATCGGCCGCCTGCTGATATCGCCCGGCGATCTCAAGCCGCTGCTTCTCGATCTCGGGCGTCGCGGTCTTGGTAATCCGCGTCGACATCTTTTCGGCGTGCCGGGCAAGATCCACCAGGTCGGCAAGTCCCGTCAGCCGTGCAACCGCCTCGCCGAGCTGTGACGCCGAGCCGACCGAGAGGAACGGGAGCAAGGCCGGCATCGTGGTCGCGATCCGCCAAGCGATGGGGTCGATGCCAACTGCTTCGAGGTCTGGCGCGGCCTCGGTGAGCCTCCCGCGCGGAGACCGGCTCTGGCTGCGACGCAGCGGAGGCAGCATCGCGCCGTCCGCGTCAGCAAACGTCAGCTCCACCCAGCTGTCGGCGGGGATCGCCTCGCCATCCGGCGGCAGCTCTGCGGACTTCGGCGGCAAGGGCGTGATCGCCGACATCGGATGGGTAGTGGTCGTGCCGTCGTCGCGTGCGATCTCGCACGCGAAATCCAGCGGTCCTTCCTCAGGTGGACGCTGCGACCGGATCAGGTGACCGGACAGGCACCAGATGATCGCATTGACGATCGAGGTCTTGCCCGAGCCGTTCACACCTTCCAACAGGATGACCGGCTTGCCCGGCTCGAACACGAAGGACGCAGGCGGCGCGCTCGCCCGGCCATAGGCGTGGAGGCCGGCGAAGCGGTGCGCCTCGGCCTTGACCAGCCGCAGCAGCTTGTTCGTTCGCGCGGTGCCATTCTCGGCTTCCGCCTCGGTAGTCGGGGGCGGCGTGCCGATCACGTCGATGATTGCATCCGTGTCGGCCGCAGACAGGTTGGCGGCAGACTTCCCGCGGTTAAGGCGATACCAGTCGAGCACCGCGCGCGCATCGTCGGATGCCAATGCCAACTGCTCGCCGCCGCCGAGCGCCACCGGGCGCCCGCCGATCAGGTCGGCGAGCAAGGCGTCGGTAGTCAGCAGATGGATGTCGCGCGGTGCGCCGGTATCGTCGGCCATGATTCCCCTCAATGCGGAGCATTCTCGACCCTAAATTACCGCCCGTCCAGCAGATCAGACCAGACCGGCTCGCACGTGCTTCTGCCTGAGAGTAGACCTGTGCTTGGGTCGAGCGAAATGGCAGCGAAGTGCCAATCCTAGCGGCCCAGCGCGGTCGTTGGTGCCCCCGGAGACGCTTCCAAACGTAATGTGAACAGACGACCGCTTTCGGAAAACGTGAATTCTGCTGTGAGCGACCGGACGTGGGTCGTCGCTGGTGCAGCGGGAGTCGCCCAGAGCCGGTCATTCAGATCAACCGCCGCGAACGTTTGGTTTGGACAGGAGCTGCCGATGGAACATTCCGAAACAGACTTGCAGGAGAGCGCCCTACTTCGATGGTTCGGCGAATTGAATGAACTTCCCAATAGCTGCCATTGAGAGCAGATTAGAGGTGACGCATGCCGATGGCTCCAGATGGCTGAAGGTTAGACGTGGATGGCAGCTTGCAGATATGGTCGGCAGGATCAGCACGACATTGCCGTTCGGCAGCATGCCTAACATCGTCGGGGTGATCCTCTCGACGGGGACCTCGACGAGCAGTGGATCAGGTTCGGTGGCCAGCATTCGCGTGCGCTGACAGGACAACAGAGCCAGCTCGAAATTGGGTCTTGGCAAGGCCGATCCTGCATGCCCATCCCCCCACGCCGAGCCCGAGGAGATCGAGCGGCCGCGCCCAGGCATCGATCGCGGCCCGAGCATGGGGACGTCCAGCCTACAATTTGCCGTGCTGGGAAACGTAAGGCCTCCAGACTATGCTACGGTAAATTCGATACCGAAATGACTCCCAAATTGGCTAGTCTAAACGCAGCTACGAGGGTGTAAATT
Source organism: Alterirhizorhabdus solaris (assembly GCF_007785815.1). GTDB lineage: Bacteria > Pseudomonadota > Alphaproteobacteria > Sphingomonadales > Sphingomonadaceae > Alterirhizorhabdus > Alterirhizorhabdus solaris. The sequence goes on from NZ_VNIM01000015.1 coordinate 14,430, forward strand.
CCGAGAAGAGAGGCGCATGGGGGATAAGTCGAAGAAGAGCCCCGCACCGTCGCAGGGTGATGTGTCGAGCGTCGCGTTTTTGCGTTCGACAGATGTCGGCGGCACCGTTTCGGTTGAGGTAGACCAAAGCGCGCTTCCCAACATCGAGACGCTGTACAGCCGCTGGATGAGCGGGCTGGATGCCCTGGAATTCTGGCGCGCCGCGGCCAGCGGCACATATCGACCAGTCAAGGGGCTGTGGCTCCCGCAACGGCGCGCGGTCGCTTTTGCGCACGCCTATCTCGCGGCCTGGGACATTGGCGTTGCCGATGGACAGGCCGCCCTGGTCAAGATGCCGACAGGAACCGGGAAGTCGGCCGTGATCGCGACTTTGGCTTGCGTTTCACCACGGGTGAAGAAGGTTCTCATCCTCACGCCGCGCGAGGGATTGGTCAGCCAGATGCGCTTCGATCTCTCGTTCCGTTTCTGGGGCAAGGCCTTCGGCGCCGTCTATGACGGCGACCGATTACGCGAAGACGTCGATCAGGTTGAGATCGAGCGCATCGAGAAGGCGGTGACCAGCGGCAGGATCGCTCCGGCGCGCACCCTCGAGGCGGCCCAATATGCGAAGATCGTCGATGACGCGGATGCAGGCAAGGACCGGCAAATCCTCGTTGGCACCTTCAACGCACTGCACCGTGTGCTCGGTCTTGAACCCCCGCCGCACCGCGACTTCCAAGGCCGCAACGCCCCCGAACCGGCGGCAAGCCTCAGCAGCCTGCCGGGAGGTGCCGAACGTCTGCGAACGCTGCTGCGCGATGTGGATCTCGTACTTGTTGACGAGGGCCATTATGAGCCGGCCTACGCATGGTCCCAAGCCGTGCGCGCCCTTGGCCGCCCGACAATCATCTTCTCCGCGACGCCCTATCGGAACGACTACAAATATTTCAAAATCGACGGAAGTTTCGTCTTCAATCTGCCGTGGGACGAGGCTGTCGGCCAACGCCTGATCCGCGATGTTCGAGTGGAGCCGCCGCTCGCTGTGACCGGCGCACCGCCAACCAATCCGACACGGGAGGAGCTGTTCGTCCACCAGTTTCGCACGACGTTCGCCGCGCTGCCTGCGGACAAGAAGGTGATCGTGCATGCGGCGACGTTCCGCTCGCTCGCCGCCCTCCAGGCTGCCATTCATGATATGCTGAAGCAGCCGGCGGTGCTGATCCATGATGTCGCCACCAAGGGCGGCAATGCCAAGCTAGGACTCGATGGCCTTTCAGAGACTTCCATCGAGCAGCTCAAATCGCTCCGCTTCGAAAAGGTGCGCGCCGCGGTCAAGGACGACCAGGCCAAGGTTGCTCGGATTTGGCTCCACCAATATAAGCTGCTGGAAGGGATCGACGATCCTAGCGTCGTCGAGATCTGGCTCCTCGATTCTTTCGGATCCGCGCGGCAACTCGTCCAGCAGATCGGTCGCGCCACCCGCTTGCCCGACCTGCACGACGCAGCAGGTCAGCAAGCGACCGTCCGCGGCAGCAGCGGCCGGATCGACCGCTATGTCGGCGCGCCGACTGTGCATGAACAGATCGACGAACGTTGGCAGAATTACCTCGCTTATGAGCGATATGCGGCAAGCGAGGTCGAAATGGCCTTCCGGGCCGAGACCCAGTTGCTGGCAAGTGTCAAGCGCGCGGCACCGGCCGTCCAGTATATTGCGCGCGAGTTCCGGGGCGGGCATTTGCTCGACGAGACCCCAACCATGGCCGCCTTCATCCTGCCGCGTCGTGCGAGTGTGCATGTTCTCGAGGGCTCGCCGAAGAGCGTAAAGACTGAGACGCTGGACGAGCTGGCCAGGGCGTTCTGTGAAGCGATGCTGCTCGAGGAGCGCTTTGATATTTCAGAGGTCTCGCCACCGGCCGGCCTCGAGGGCGACTATGCCGATGTGCGGATGATCCGGTATCTGCTTTGGAGCAATTCGCGCTATCTCGCACACCACCACATTCCCGAATGGCGGCTTGGCGTGGCGGTCATCGCGCGAGCGGGACCCCACATCTTCCTCCTCGATACCGAGGGCGTGCCGATCGACAGATCAAGACTCAAGCTGCTAGCGCCGCCGACCGAGGACCTCCGCCGGCTCTTCCCTGACACCAAGAGTGACGCCGCGCTCCGCACGCGGATCGTGGAGACTGCGGCGGCGGGCCTAGACCTGGGCGAGCGCGGCCTCCGGTCGCTGCGCGTGCGGCGGCATGCGATGGAAACCGGCTATTTCGATCTGGCCGAAGCCAGCCAGGTACCGACGTCGATTAGCGGGATCGCACCGCATGACGGCGGAACCGCGCGCCGGCGCCTATCGCTGGGGACCTCGAGCGTGGCTGACAGCAGCTACGCCTTTCTGGCCGTAGACAAATGGCTCGCATGGGTGCGCCTGATCTCGGCGGCGATGACCGCTGACGCGACGAGGCCGCACCAATATTTCAGCCGTTTTGCGCGCGAGGTGCCGCCGCCGGCATCCGGGAACGGCAAGGCCAAATCGATCTTGCTCGATCTGTGGGGGGTAGTCGACGAGGTGGCCAGCGAAGAGGCTGATGCCAAGGGCTGGGACGAGAGCAAGCTCAAGGCCCTGCTTGATTACGACACCTGCTGCGAGATCAAGGACGCCGTCGATGATGACGGCAAGGTGATCGGGCAGGCCTTTGAATTCGGACCATATCAGCTTTCGATCGAATATATCTACCGCGGCACCACGCCACCGCGGGGCCGCTACAAGATCGAGGGAGAGAAGCTCGACCAAGCGGTGACCGGGGTCGAGGCGGCCGAGAATGCCGGCGTCGAACTGCACGAGTATAATCGCGAGTTCGGACGCAAGCTGCCAAGCTCCCTGATCCGGATCATCAACCAGCAGCAGTCGTTTCGTGTCATCCCGGCGAGCGGTGACTGCGTTTACTCGACAGGTCATTTCTACAAGCCCGAGCTCAACCCCTCGATGCTTGAGATCCTAGAAGGGTCGGCGCACACCAAGGCCGTCCTTAGCGAGAAGGGGGACACGCGCGTCAAGGATGCGGCGAAATGGAATACGCAGACGCTATTCGGCTTGGTTTTTGGGTGGCTCGACGGAAGCCTTCCCAAGCCGAATGAGCAGTTCGGAATCGATCTGATCGCATCGCAGGTGATCATCTGCGACGACAGCACTGTCGAGACTGCCGATTTCTATGCGGTCGACCCGGTCGCCCGGCGCGTGATGCTCATCCATGCCAAAGCGTCGGAAACCCGTAATCCCGAAGCTGCCGCAGGCAAGTTGCAGGATGTCACCCGCCAAGCCCAGGCGAGCCTTGCCTTCGCGGGTTCTGCGGGGGTGGGCCTCGCCAAGCCGCCAGGCTGGGATAACGACTGGTCCGTCAAGTTGAAGGACGCCGCAGGCAAGCCTGTGGTGAAACAATCCCGTCTCCTCATAGGGCCGCCGACGATCGACGAAGCCCATCAGGCACTGGCAGCCGCGCTGGCGGACCCATCCTATCGCAAGGAGGTAGTCATGATGACCAGCGGCCTCCTGAGCTCCGCGGCGGCCAAGAAGGCCTTCACCCGACGGAACACACAAGATCTCCAATTCCTCTATTTCCTAGCCAGTGCCCGGACCGCCTTCGATCGCGCCGGGGTGCGTTATCGCATCATCTGCAATCCCTGAAGAGCGGGTGTCCTGCGGGCAAATTTCGACGTGCGCTCGGGATAGAGATACAGTAACATATGACGGCGTGTCGGTCGAAAGCCGGGACGCAGCGGCCGAAAGCCGCGATGCCTCTTGGCCAGGAGCAAGCCATGACCACGCCACCCTCATATTCGCAAATGTTTGCGTGCCTGTACGATCAGGCCACGCCTGTTGGCGATCTCGGCCGGGGCAGCCACTATTCGGTTTTTCGAAGCGTCCAGTGGCGCGATCTGGACGGAGACTTTCGAGACAGCGGGCGATTGCACGACTTTGCGGTGATTTGGGATGAGGATCACGACACGCGGGTGATCGGCTTCATCGAGCAGTTGCACATGCACGGTCTCCTGTGGCCGGTGGTGTTCGTCGGGGAGCGCAAGGGCATGCTGACCGTGCTGCTTTGGCACGATGTCGATCCGGTCCGCGAACGCTCCGACTGGTACGATGTCGTGAAGGAACTCGCCGAAAACGCCGTCGAATGCGATGTCTGGTCCGCCGATTTCGGGCGCTTCTATCGCGACCCAGCGAATAGCCAAGGTCGCACCAACGCGGAAACGATCATCAACGATAGCGACGATCTGGTGGTCAGCTATCTCCAGTCCATCGACGTACTGTGGCAACTGGGGGAAAAATCTCGATCGGTCTTCAAGCAGATCATGCCGGTGCTGGATCGCAAAGATGAGGCTCGGCAATGATCGCACTTTATCGGTCGTGGCGGGGTGCGGAACTGCGGTGGATAGGCTTGCCACGATCCGATCGTGGCCACTGTGCGCCGTGACGTGATAGGATCCGTGAAGGGCAGGGGGCAGGGCTGATATGGAGCTAGGAGGCGGGGATCATCTAGACGGGGGGAGCGGCGCAATCCCACTAATCGGCCAGCGTGAGCCTGGTTCGCGCTATCGCGACGCGCTGAGACTCCTGTTCATCCTCGCTCAGGGAAGTGAGCCGACCGAAAATCCTGCTGACGACGCGGTCCGCATCTTTAGGGCCGAGAAACGCCTGATGGCGATGGATTTCCTCGTTCGGTATCCTGACTATCTCGCCGATGCACTGCTGGATTTGTACGAGCAAACCGGCGAACAGGAGTTGCTCGGACAAGTTCGGCAAATATTTCTCAAGGAAGAGCCATCCGTCCGACTGGTGCGCATGGTCCGATGGCGACACGGCGCCTATCAAAACGTCGACGATGCGCTGTCGACGTTGAGCTATTACGGCTTGGTCAGACCGATGCAATTATCAGATGGCGACGGAAAGGTCAGGCGGTATGAGTATCTGATTTCCGCCAAGGCGCTCGCGTTTCTGGAGGATACCGTGCGACAGCATCCTGAATTGGCGTGGTACAAGGATCGCTTGGAGCTGGTCATGCGCATCGCGCACGGGAAGAGCGGCTCCGCGCTCAAAGAGTGGCAATACGAACATCCCGAATATGGAAACACGATGCACGGCGACATCATCGCGAGTATCAGCTCGCAGGTCGAGAAGCGGCTCGCCAAGATCGATGAGGCGAACGAATGAAAAAGACAGCCGCCGTTGAAATGACCGAGCTTGGCTGGGTCAAGGCGATAGCTGAGCAGTGCAACTTCGATATCGGCGACGTTCGTCAGGTTCTGCTCAAATATGGCATCCGCGCGCAGACGACCCCACCGCGCTCGAAGAGCCTGCGCTTTGAAAGCATAAAATTCAGCGGGGTGCGGTCTGAATCGACGCCCGCCGGACCGTTCAGCCTCTCATGGCTGGATCTTGATGCCGGCATCTACGCGGTGATGTCCGAGCGTAATCTCCGTGGTAAATCCTCGATCCTGAATATGTTGAACGCCGCAATCCGCGGTGATTTTCCCGGCCGGATCAAGTCCGATATCTGGAAATGGCTGCAAGCGCTCGAGGTGCGGTTTCGCATCGATAACGTGCTCCACCGTCTGGAGCTTGAAAAGGACGCTGGCCAGGAGAAGGCCGCGCAGGGCCGCGCACGCCTCAGCCGCAGCGATGACGGCCATCAATGGGTGACCCTTTACAGCGGTGACGCTGCAGAGGGTTTGAAGGCGCAAACCGAACAGTTGATGATGGAGGAACTCGATTTCCCCGTTATCTATGCCCACAACAAAAATACCGGTGGCCATGCGCATGGATGGCCGCTGATATCGTCCGCCTTCTATCTGTCGAGTTCGGTCGAACCGAAGGCGCTGTTCGGTGATCTGCCGGTCGACGGCATTCCTCTGCGTCTTCTTCAACTCTTCATCGGCCTTCCCTGGGTCTCGACGTACAGCGCAGCGTTGAGCGCGCAAAAGCAGATTGAGCAGGGGATTGCCAACCGCCCGAGCCAGGCCGGGACGGTGACGGTTCTCAAGACCAAGCTGCTCGACGTAGAAGAACAGCTGGCGGAAGCCAAAAAGGCGCGCGGTCCCGACAATCGAAGTGCCTTGAGGCTTCAGCTGGCGCGGCTTGACGAGACCATCGCTGCGGATCGCAGACAGGCCCGTGACGCCAATACCGTGATGGAGGCAGATGAGACCAGCCTCGGTGCCATATCGGAGAGCTTCGAAACCGCCAGGCGGCGGCTCAAGCTACTTGAGGAAGAGCGATCCGCAGGATATTCGTTTCGGCAATTGAGCCCGTCCTGCTGCCCTGCCTGCGAGGGCCGGTTCGAGATTTCATCAACGGCGGAATCCTCGCCGGACGCCAGTTGCGCATTGTGCAAGAACGCGCTTCCCGACGAAGACGCCGAAGCAGATGGTGATCGCATCACCGATGCGACACATCTGGTCGCCGAGCTCAAAGAATCCGTCGAACAGGCGAAAGCCAAGCAGAAGCGATCCGAAACCGATGCGCTCGCAAAGAGCGAGCGGCTTCGTCTCAACATGGCTGAAGCACGTCGGGTGCAGGACGAGTTGTCGGCCTTGCCCGTCGATCCCGACAACCGCGTGATAGAGCTCGAAGCACAGGCCAAACAGTTGCAGGAGCTGCTCACCGCGCTGCAACTGCCGTCGGCCGAAGACGGCGAGGCGCAAGTCGAGCTTCAAATCCTGCGAGCCGCCAGTGAGATTAGCAAATTATCGATGACCGCCATGCAGGAGGACATTCTGGGTGAGATCACAGACGCGGTGATGAGCCTCGCAACAAAGTTCGGGGTGTCGCATCTGACCAGCATGCATCTCGACAATGGCGGCAGATTGAAAGTATGCCAGGGCGGCGCCAATCCGTTTTTCAGCGCCCTGACCATGGGTGAGAGGCTGCGCATCAAGATCGCGATTGCGTTGGCCGCCGTCGAGGTTGCCAGGCGTCGCGGGCATGGGCGTCACCCCGGACTGCTGATCATCGATTCACCGGCTTCAGAAGAGGTGGTGAGCAAGGACTTTGAGCAGATGCTTGATAGTGTCGCGGCGGCAGCGCGAAACATCGGCGGAATTCAGATCATCATCGGCACGATTGCGCGCGAGGCGGTGGAAGCCGTGGTGCCCGACACGCACCGGCTACACGCCAAGGGAGAGGCCTATCTCTTCTGACCCATCGCCCATCGACGACGTCGTCATCCTGCGCACTCCAATTGGAGATCGCATTCTCGATCCAGGCACCACGTCGGAACCGACCCTGTTGCAGGCGATCGATGAGCTGCCCGACAACATAGCGCGCGTCGATGCATTTCTGTGGCTCGCTCGGTGGGTGGACGCATCGTCCGTCCAGGCGGCGCTTGTTCGCCTGCTTGAGCGCGAAGACGATGCGACGTCGCTGGCCGAGATGATCGATGGCCTGGAGAGCCTCGCAGCCATTCCGCCGACATTGGCCCAACCGATATGGGATGCGCTGCGACCGCGCTTCGAGGCACGGTCGGAACATAGCTGGATGCGGTGCCATGCGCTGCGTGGCGGCCTTCTCGTGGTACAGAACAGCCCCAGCCTGATCCGCCGCTTGCAGGCCTATATCCTTGACGTGGATGCGCAGGACGACGGCGCGTACCTGCGCCATGTGGCTAAAGTCGCCGGCGTTATTCTGCGGCGATATCCGGACGACGATTTCAGGGCGGTCCTTCATACTCTGGCGGGCGTCGAGGCCTCGGCGGATGAGGCGGCGCTAGAACTGGGCCTCGACCAGCTCCGGCAGAGCTTGGTGGCGCAGACCCAAACAGGCGTGTCGTTGGCTCTGGCCAGTGCGCGTGAATGGTTCGAACGCTCGCTCACGTCCAGCGAGAACCGGCCGGATGCTCGGCTCTATGAAATCTGTGCGTCTGTTCTTATCGCGACACAGGCTACCGGCTTGGACGGTGCGCTGGATCGGCGATTACCCGAATTGCGCCGATGGGCTTTCGAATTCTCCGCTTACGCTGCGGCGTCGCATTGCGCGACATCCTGGCTCTCGGGGATACCGCAGGAGCGGTTCCACTGGCTATCGATGGCTTCGAAACTGGCGACACTCGGCCGGTCCTTCACGAAGGACATCTGGCTCCATGCCAATTTGGTGATCGAGGAAGAGCTGCTGGCGATCTTCTTTGTTGGCGAGCGCATCTTTGGCCGGTCGGATGCCAGTGGCATGAACCTCCTAGCGCGCAATGCCATTGTCACCGCGTTGCGCCGTCGAAGCTTCTACGTTGAAGCGATTGACCAATGGCTGGTGGAGAATGGCGACAGCACTCTCGCGCCGTCAGTAAGGCAGGTGCGGGACGCGGTCCGTCAGACTGTCGTCGATGGAATCCATCGGCACCCTTTTGACGAAGCGGCAGAAGTCCGCATCGCCGATCTGCTGAGAAAATCCGGAGTCGACGCGGCGACTGCCGCGATGACGGCCGCACAAATCGAAGTAGCGGTCGATCGTAACCAGCCGGTGGCGCCCGTTTGGCAACGGATGATGGACGACTTGTCCGAATGTGCCGACATCGATCGCTGTCCGGCGAAGGCGTTGTTGGAGACGATGTGTACGCTGATGTTGCGTTTCCTCGAGTTCCGCGCCAGCGTCGGCACTGCGACCGACCCATCCAGCGAGTATGTCTTCCGCCGCGGTAGCAATCTGCCGGTCGAGCACGATCTTCATCTGGATTTTCTGAAGTTCCTGTCATCGACCGACACTCCGTCCATACAGGCGGAGGCCCGCGACACAGGTGGCGGGCGATCGGACATCGCCATCGCATTTCGCGGCCTCAAGACGATCGTCGAGGTCAAAAAAGACGACAATGTTCCTGACAACAAGACGCTGGCACAGCGTTATGCAGGACAAGCGACCGGCTATCTCACGACCGGTGTCCGTTTCGGCTTTCTACTCGTCCTCGACCTCACCGATCGTGCGGGACATCAGCCACATATTTCCGAGCAGATCAGCGTCGAGCGCAAGAAGCCCACTGGATCCGACGTAGAATATCATGTGATCACAGCACGGATTCAGGGGAAACGGAAAACGCCACATCAGCTTCGTTAGCGCGCCGTCTGCAGAGGGGATGTGCGAACGACCGCTGCCCCTGGTCGGGTTTATGACGGCAAGAAAAATTCAATCTCGAACGTCGGGTTCTGGCAACGGCTGACGTTCGAGCAACCTCGCCGGAACGTCGGGAATGTCCCACTTCCAGCCCTCGATGCAGCATCTGGAGGCTCGACCATCTCACATTAACGAGCGTCCGAAGCTGGACACCTCACTGAGGCTGCTGAACGGCCGCAATTGGGTCTTCTTACCTCGCCGATCGCGTCGAGTCGTTTATCTCGATGACGTAGCCGTCGGGATCACGCACGAAGATCTGGCGCACGCGATCCGGACGGCTCTGGATCGCGTGGTGGCCCTCCATGTCCGTCCAAGCGATATGTTGCGCGTCGAGGCGTACGACCATCGCGTCGAGGTCCGCGCAGGCCAGTGCGAAATGGTTCCAGCGATTGTGCGTGGCGCCTGGCGTGTCGTGAGCGACGATGTGCAGCATCCGGTCGCCGTCGAGTGCGATCCAGCGGGCGGCGTTGGTCGGGAATGGCGCCGGCACCTCGCGCAGACCTAGCACCCCCGTGTAGAAGGCGACGCTCCGGTCGAGGTCCGCCGCCTGGATGCCGACATGGTCGAGCGATAGCGCCGGTGCCGCCGTAGCCGGTTGAGCGCGGACGGGCGCTCCTGGCGCGGCGAGGAGGAAGGCGGCAAGGGCGTGACGCATCGATCTCTCCTCAGGCGCGGAACAGGTAGCGGGTGCCGACGATCGAGCGGATCACCTTGCCTGGCATCGCCGCCTGCGCCGCCGCAATGAAGGTCTCGCCGGAGCAGTGGCCGGGGATGATGACGTCGGGATCGATCGCCTGCATGAGCGCGACCGTCTCCCTCGCCTGCGCGGCCGTCTGCGGCGGCACGAGGTGAAAGCCGCCGACGATGGCATGCACCTTGTCGATACCCGACACTGCTTGCGCCTGTCGCACGGTGTTGATGATCCCACGATGGCTGCACGAACCGATCACGACCAGCCCTCGACCAGCGACGTTGTATGCCGTGCCGAGTTCGTGGACGGCGTCATCGATCAGGAAGCTCCCTTCACGCTTTGCCGGATCGAGCAGCGCGCGATCGCAACCCTGACCGGGCAGCATCGCGGTCGGCACCCGCGGTCGCTCGGGCGAGACGAATGGGATGCGGCCCGTGGTAAAGCCCTGGCCCGCCACGACCCTTGGCTCGCCCGAGATCACCGGCACCACCCCCGCGCGGAGCAGCGCCGGGCGGTCGATTGCGCCGAAGGGCGGCCCGTCGGGATCGGTGCCGCGGACGCGCGCACAGAACGCTTCCTCGCCGCCCACGAACAGCGGCGTGCCGCGCCGAATACGGCCGGTCGCGAGCAGTCCATCGAGGCCGCCGAAATGATCGTAATGGCCGTGGCTCAGCACCATCGCGTCGACCGTGCCGGAATCGATGCCGAGCAGCGCCATGTTGTTCAGCAGCGCCTCTGGTGTGTAGCCGAAATCGACGAGGGTGGTGCGCGCCGCAGCTCCGATGCTGGAGCGCGCGAGTAGCGAGTAGCCCCACTGACCGGCGAACGCCCGATGGTAGTCACGCGCGATCGGCGGCGGTGTCACCTTGATCAGCGGCGTGTCGGTCGGCGTACCGAAGACCGCCGTCGTGCTGTCGACCAGGACGGTCAGTTCGAGACGATCGACGGCGGGGATGGCCAGTGTTGCTGCCGGGGCCCGGCATGGCCACGCCACCGTCGATGCTGCGGCAAACGCCAGAATGTTTCTGCGGTCGATCTGCACGGCGCGTCCCCTTCGGCCGCTGGCATAGGGCGCCTAATCGGCGCCGCGATCAAGCCGCTGCTAGCATGGGTGGAAGCTGTTTGACGCGCCGGGGATCGCGCACGTGCTTACAGGCTGCCGTGACTGCAGAGTATGAACCGGAAACCGAACCCTGAACCAATGTCCAGAGGTGGGCGGCCGGTTGGCATCCGTGAGCGGCCGTAACTTGGGTCATTTTATCTTTCAAATCCGGCCGACTGCCGTCAGCAGCGGTGATCAGTCCTGCACGAAGCGCGCGAACGCATCCTTCCAGGCAGGATGCCACCTCGACAGGGCCGGGCGGTTCTCGATCAAATCGCCCGCCGCCCAGGCGATGCGCTTCGCGTCCTGTTCGAGCGTCGTCTCATTGTCTGGGCACAGGATGTAGAAGTCGCCGCGGGCAAGACGCTCCATCATCAGCGTCACGACCTGTTCCGGCGTCCACGCGGCGGCGGGCTTCTCGGACAGGCGGGACGCGGTCATGCCGGTCCAAGTGAAACCGGGGACGAGCAGGTGAGCGCTGACCCGATCACCGGTACGTTCGCGCAAGGTGTAGGCGAGCCCTTCGGTTAGCGCCTTCACGCTCGCCTTGCTGACGTTGTAGGCGGTGTTGCCCGGCGGTTGGGTGATACCCTGCTTGGAGCCGGTGTTGATGATCAGCGCCGGCGCATCGGCGTCGATCATCGCGGGAACGAACGCCTGCACGCCGTTGAGCACGCCGAAGAGATTGACGCCGAGCACCTCGTCCCACGCTGCGGCGTCCTCGAAGACGTCCCCGCCTGCACCGATGCCGGCATTGTTCATCAGCACCGATACCGGACCGTGATGCTCCGCCACCGTCCGGGCCAGCGCGTCCATAGTGGCGCGATCGGCGACGTCGGCGGGCAGCGCGGTCGCACCGTGGATCGACGCGATCGCTTCGTCCAGCGCCTCGCCGGGGCGATCGACGAGCACGACACGCATGCCCACCTCGGCGAAGGTGCGCGCCGCCGCCAGCCCGATGCCGCCAGCGGCTCCGGTCACGACCGCGAGCCTGTCAGGCGCGACGGCAGCGAAAGATGCCACGCTCACCGGTTCACACTCGCCATTGAGGCCTGCGGGTAGCGGGTGCCCTCGGCGGCTCCGGGCGGCAGCACCTCGTCGATGCGGGTGAGGTCGGCGTCACTCAGCCGCACGTTGAGCGCGCCTAGATTGTCCTCGAGATACGTCCGCCGCTTGGTGCCGGGGATCGGCACGATGTCCTCGCCTTGATGCAGCACCCAGGCGAGCGCCAGCTGCGCGGGCGTGCAGCACTTGTCACGTGCCATGGCGCCGATCGCGGCGGCCAGGTCGAGGTTTTTGCCGAACGCCTCGCCCTGGAAGCGAGGATGGTTGCGGCGGGTATCGCTTGCGTCGAGATCGTCGAGCGACGTGATCTGGCCGGTCAGAAAACCGCGTCCCAGCGGGCTGTAGGGCACGAAGCCGATGCCGAGTTCCCGGCAGGTCGGCAGGATCTCGGCCTCTACGTCGCGGCTCCATAGCGAATATTCGGTCTGGAGCGCGGTGATCGGGTGCACCGCATGCGCACGGCGGATCGTCTCGGGCGCGGCTTCGGACAGGCCAAGGTACTTCACCTTGCCCGCCGTCACGAGCTCGGCCATCGCGCCCACCGTTTCCTCGATCGCCACCTGCGGGTCGACCCGGTGCTGATAGTAGAGGTCGATGACGTCGAGGCCGGTGCGCCTCAGGCTCGCGTCGCAGGCGGCGCGCACATAGTCGGGGCGGCCATTGACGCCCTTGAAGCTGCCGTCCTCGCCGCGGACGTTGCCGAACTTGGTGGCGACGGCGACCCACTCGCGCCGCTCGCGAACCACGCGGCCGACCAGTTCCTCGTTGGTGCCGACACCGTACATGTCGGCAGTGTCGAGGAAATTCACGCCAAGATCGATCGCGCGGTTGATCGTGGCGATCGACTCCTTCTCGTCGCGGACGCCGTAGAAGTCGGACATGCCCATGCAGCCGAGGCCGAGGGCGGATATATGGAGGCCTTGTTGGCCGAGCGTGCGGGTCTGCATCGGGTTATTCCTTGTCAGCTGGGATAGCGGGATCGGGGTGCGACAATCGCAGCCGCGTAGCCAAGCGCCTCAACCGCTATGAGAAGCCGACGATCGCGTGGGGGACGTAGGGCGCCTCCATGCGTGCGATCTCGCTCTCGCTCAGTCCGAGCTCCAACGCGGCGATCGCATCGTCGAGGTGGGCAGCTTTCGAGGCGCCGATGATGGGTGCCGAGACCTCGGGCTTCGCCAGCACCCAAGCGAGCGCCACCTGCGCGCGCGGGACGCCGCGCTCGGCGGCGATCGCGGCCACCGCCTCCACGACCTTGCGGTCCGCGTCTGCGGTGTGCGCGTATAGCGTGCTGCCAAACTCGTCGGTCTGCGAGCGCTCGGTCGTTTCGTCCCAGTCCCGGGTGAGGCGGCCGCGCGCCAGCGGGCTCCAAGGGATTACGCCGATCCCCTCGGCCGCGCAGAGCGGCAGCATCTCGCGCTCCTCCTCGCGGTAGAGCAGATTGAGATAGTCCTGCATCGTCGCGAAGCGTGTCCAGCCGTTCGCCTCCGACACGTGGAGCATGGTCGCGAACTGCCAGGCGGACATCGACGACGCGCCGATGTAGCGCGCCTTGCCTGCCCTCACGACGTCGTGCAGCGCCTCCAGCGTTTCCTCGACAGGCACCTCATGGTCGAAGCGATGGATCTGGTAAAGATCAACATGATCGGTACCAAGCCGCGCAAGGCTCGCATCGATCTCGGTCATGATCGCCTTACGGCTAAGACCTGCGCCGTTCGGACCGGGCCGCATCCGGCCGTGGACCTTGGTGGCGATCACCACCTCGTCGCGGCGGGTGTATTCCTTAAGCGCGCGGCCGACGATCTCCTCCGACGTGCCATCCGAATAGACATTGGCGGTATCGAAGAAGTTGATGCCGGCTTCCACCGCCTTTCGCAGGATAGGCCGGCTAGCCTCCTCGTCGAGCGTCCAGGCGTGGTTACCGCGGTTGGGCGTACCGTATGTCATGCAGCCGAGGCACAGCCGTGATACGTCGAGGCCAGTGCTGCCGAGCTTGATATAGTCCATCGATGTTCTCGCATTTTGGCTTGCAGGTCAAACGAACGGCTTGGTGCGAAGTCGCCTTAGCACGCCGGGCCTCAGCGCGATCAGTTCACCATTCGGCGCCAATCTTGCCTAGGTACGTTGCATCCATCTCGAGGCGGAGCGCGTCGGCCAGCTGCTCGAGCGGGAGGCGCCGAGCCACGATGGCCGGATGATCGACATGCCACGAAGCGTTGAAACGCGGTCGCCAAGCATTTCTCCAAGTCTTTGCGCCAAGCGAACCGCTACTGGATAGGTGCCGGGACGTGCGAACAATCCTTGCGCGAGTTCGTGCGGCAGGTCGGCCGTGACAGTGATCTCGCCGGTAACGCATGCGCTGCTCTTGGCACGCCTGACGCGTACCACATGATGTTCGCGGTCCTCCACCGTCTTCGACTGCTGCATCATGCCCTCGATGATGCCATCGATCGTCGCCTGTTTATCGGCTTCGGGGATTTCGATGCCGGGGCTGTAGCGGAGATAGGTCATGGCAGTCACCGTGCGGGCGCGAAGGAGAACAGCTGGGTCCGGATCGACGGCGGCGCGCCGGGGGTGAACCAGCTCGTGTCCTGAATGTGGCTTGCGGTGACATACAACCGCCCGTCCGGCCCTTCTGAAAAGGTGTCGGGCCAGCGCAGCCGTCGGTCGGTCAGCACCGTTTCTACCCGCGTGCCGTTGAGCCGCTTGATCGAATAGTCGGTCGGCGAAGTCAGGTAGAGCGTCCCCGCCTTGCTCATCCACAGGCCATCAGCGACGTGGGTCTGGGCGACCACCTTGAGTGCGCGGGCGCGATCTGCCTCGCCGACGTTCTTGCGCAGCTGCGCGGTCGGTATTGCATACAAGGTCCTGCCGGTCAGTGCTTGATAATAGAGCGTCTGCCCATCACCGGAAATCGCGATGCCGTCAGCGGCGAAAGCGGGCTGGCGACCATCGGGGCGGCGCAACGACTTGCCGTCGAGCGTGACGGTCACCGTCTTGTCGACCTGGGTCGACGGGTGTCCGTCGAGCGCCCGCCAGCTCTCGCCGCTGTCGAGGTCGACGACGATGATCGCGCCCCGGGTGCCGCTGTCGGTAATGTAGCCGAGGCGGCCGTCAGGTGAAAAGCGGATGTCATTGAGGTAGGTGCCCTGCAACGCGACATCCCCCGGCACCGCGATCGTTTTGGTCACTCGGTTGGTGGCGAGATTGATCTTGACCAGCTTCGGGGCGCCGGGGAGGATCTTCTCGTTACCCGGCGCGCCGGGATCCAGCACCCATAGATTGCCCTGATGATCGGGGACGATCGACTGCACGCAGACGAAATGCTGCTCGACAGGCAGGTCGTTGGCGCGGGCATTGCGCCAGCTGTTCCATCGCGCATCGGGATAGGGACGGAGCGAGCCGTCCTTCATGACCTCGGCGACCGAGATTGGCGCATCGTCGGTCCAACGGGGAAAGTTGACGAAACGGCGTCCGTCGGCAGTGACAGCGACGCCAGTAACCTGGTGGTCGAACTGGGCCTCCTGCGTCAACGCGCCACCACGCGATCCTTGCGCGAATGCGACGCCACCCATTACCAGTGTGGCGGCGACCGCTGCGACGGCGATGCCCAAACCGATCTTCCTTGCCATTGAAGTTCCTTCCTGTGGTGTCTGGTCAGATGCGGCCGGGTCGCCGCCGAAATGGGTAACGAGTAACTTCGCGACGTCGTCGGGCGCTTCGCGCTGGGGGAAGTGGCCCACGCCAGACAGCAGGACGTACTTGAACGGGCCTTCGAATTTGGCCGGTACCTGTTCCGAGGCGGCGGGTGGATTCACTCCATCGACCTCGCCTTGAATGTAGATCGCGGACAGCGCGAGCGTCTTCGTGGCCTTGACCTTGTCTTCGAGCCAGGCGCTACGTGGATCGGGCGCGGCTTCGTCCCAGCGGGATCGATAGCTGTGAAGTGTCACGTCGACCCAGTCGGGATTGTCCCACGCCATCGCGACGCGTTCGAACGTCGCTTCGTCGTACCAGCCGGGCGGGCTCCAGTTGTCCCAATGCGTGCGCGCAAAGCCGCGGCGGTCATCGCGGATTGCCTGCGCGCCACGACCAGTCGCCATGAACCAGTGATACCACTGGCGTTGTGCATGCCAGAAAGGCGGCGTCTTCATGCCACCGAGGCGCGGCGGGGTGGACAGCATCGCGATCCGTTCGACCCGGTCAGGCCAGCCGACCGCGAGTGCCTCGGCGATGTTCGATCCCCAGTCGTGACCCGCGACCATGAATCGCTCGATGCCGAGCGCGTCCATGAGCGCAATCTGGTCGAGCGCGTGGATCGCGCTGTTGCCCGTCCGGGGCATGTCGTCATGGCGGAACCGCGTCCTGCCGAACCCGCGTAGCGTGGGAACGATCGTCCGCAGACCGGCTGCGCGAAGTTGCGCTGCGACACCGTCCCATGTCGACGCGTCGTCGGGCCAGCCGTGGAGCAGAAGGACGACTGGACCGTCGCCTTCGTCCCGGTAATCTATCGCGAGGTCATTGGTGTCGAGACGCGCCATGGTCGAATAACGGCGCACACGCGGGGTGGTTCATCGTCGCTGGTCAAGTTTTCTGGCTAAACATACACTTAGCCAACGTTGAAAAACGCTCGACCGATGCGATCGGGGGCCATCGGCCACGGTGCGGGCTGGCGGTTGCGGCCGCCTCTATGTCAGAATGGCGACTGTGTGGATCGGCATGCAACGCGGGCCCCTCCCCGATCCACTTAAACGCTGAAAAAACAGAGCGAAAGTCATCTGGGCGTGGGGCTCCCATGCGCTGATTTCTAACGCTAATTCTACACGTTTCCGTTCTGTTACAGGAAGTTAGTCGGTACTTGGAGGGCCCCGCCGTTGAACGCCCGTTAACACGTCGACCATTGCTGCGATGCTTGAAGCAAGCTCGTCGAGCAAACTTGGTGCATCATGTCACTCGGTCTATGCAATTGAACCCACGGGTTCTGACCAGTAAATCGGGTCTAGTCGTGCATCGCGTCGGCGACCGAAACGACCCCATGGCTGTGGCGGTACGGCCGCAAAGATCTTCAATTTTCGTCGGCAATAGCTTGCGTCACACGCTCGAGCCACTGGCGCGTAGACGCAATGCGATCATCGTTCAGCGGTTCGACCGGCAGTAGATACCGGGCGGTGATAAAGCCTGTCCATATTGTGTTCAGGCGCGCGGCTCGGGCGAGGGCGTCATTACCTCCTAGCCATTCGGACATTGGAATTATCACATTGTGATGAAGTAAGTCGATGCACAGCTTGCGCGCAGATGCATCGGACATTGCCAGCGCCATGATCGCAACCGGATTGGGCACTGCACCCGCTGCGAGTAGTATCGAGACGGCGCGTTTACCGAACTGCGTACGATCTCCTGCCGTTATAGCGTCTACCTTTAGCAGATCTTCCAGTGTGGCGCGCAGCAAGCCCTCCTTGGAACCAAAATACCGCTGTATGAGAGCGGAGTTGACGCTTGCCGCCGCCGCGACGTCCCGGATGCCGGTCGTGGGGTATCCCTGCTCTGCAAACAGTTTTTGCCCTGCGCGGAGGATGCTCTCTCTTGTGCGTGCGGCGTCGCGGTATCGCGCCACCGGCGTTTCGGCGTCTTTGCTCATGGGCATTGCACGTAGGAGATTTAGCGTGCTAATGCCAATATGTAATCAGTTGAATACAAAGGAGCGGATAATGAGCGCGGTGCATGTTTCCGTTGAAGCTCTTCAGGCACGATATAATGCGGAGCGCGACAAGCGGCTGCGCGCGGATACGGTTTCACAATATCGGGATCTTGGAGAGGTTTTCGCAGACATCGATCGCGATCCTTATACGCCCCGATCAGAGCGCGACCCGATCAAACAGCAGGTAGAGGTTGCGGTCATCGGCGCCGGGCTTGGCGGTCTCAGCGCGGCCGCAAGGCTCGTCGAACAAGGCATCACCGATATCCGCATCATCGACAAGGCCGGAGATTTCGGGGGGACGTGGTACTGGAACCGTTATCCGGGCGCGGCCTGCGACACCGAGTCTTATATTTACCTGCCGTTGCTGGAAGAGACCGGCTACGTTCCGACCGAGAAATACGCGAAAGCGCCGGAGATATTCGCACACTGCCAGCGTATTGGACGGCATTTCGACCTTTATTCCAAAGCGCTGTTCCAGACCGAGGTCTCTGATCTCTCGTGGTCGGATGCGACGAGCCGCTGGACGGTGACCACGGATCGGGGCGATACTCTGTCTGCGCGTTTTGTTGTCATCGCCGGCGGTATTCTGCATGTCGCGAAACTACCGGGCATTCCCGGTATCGACACGTTCAAGGGGCACGCGTTTCATTCGAGCCGGTGGGACTATACCTACACCGGCGGTAGCCCCACCACGCCGATGGACAAGCTGGCCGGCAAGCGGGTCGCCCTGGTCGGCACAGGCGCCACGTCGATCCAGATCCTGCCCCGATTGGCCGAGGCTGCCGGGGATGTCGTCGTCATCCAGCGGACGCCTTCGGGGGTCGGCGTGCGGGCGAACCGTGCGACCGATCCCGAATGGGCGGGAACGTTGCAACCCGGCTGGCAAAGGGAAAGGATCGAGAATTTCACCCGTGTTGTCTCCAGCAAGCCGGTCGAGCAGGATCTGGTAGCCGACGGCTGGACAGAGATCTTCCTTCGAAACCCCGCGGCGATGAGCGTGATGGACGAGGAGCAGTTACGCCTAGACGCGATCGGCATGGAGGCCATCCGCGATCGAATCGACACTATCATCGGGGACCAGGCGACGGCAGAAGCACTGAAGCCCTGGTATAACCAGTTGTGCAAGCGTCCTTGTTTTCACGACGAGTATCTGGCGGCATACAATCGCCCAAACGTGCACCTTGTCGACACCGCTGGTCGTGGCGTCGATCGCATTACCGAAACGGGTCTGGTGGTGGACGGCGTCGAATATGAGGTCGACTGTATCATTTATGCATCGGGTTTCGAGACCTCATCGACACATCTGCGACAGCTGGGTTTCGAGATTCACGGTCGGAATGGCGTCAGCCTGACCCACGCCTGGGCTGAGGGTGCGGCGACGTTGCACGGCGTCCACGCTCACGGATTTCCAAACCTCTTCCGATTCAGCATGCTGCAGGGTGGGATCGCAATCAATTTCGCGCACATTCTCGGTGAACTCGCCGAGCACGCTGCCTGGATCATCCGGCACTGCCACGACGAGGGGATCGTTGAAATCGAGGCGACGGAGCAGGGGCAGAGTGCCTGGTTCCAAACGTTGCTGGCGAACATGAGTTCGCTTGGCATGTTCTATGCGCAGTGTACGCCGAGCTACATGAATGGCGAAGGCTCGAAGGCAGCCAGTGCTGCAGCAATGCGGTCTATCCCGTTCTTCGGCGGCACCTTGGAGTATATCGAGATCTTGCGCGCCTGGCGCGCGGCGGGCGCGCTCGACGGGCTTGAAGCCAAGCGGGAAACGTCCGCTGGCGGATCCGAGGGGGCGGTCACGCGCGGCGGGTCAGCCGACGTCGGCCGGCCCGATGGGATGTCGACGGTATTCGGAAGCCTCGCCGGACGCGTCGTCGTCGTGACGGGCGCGGCCGGAGGCATCGGTGCCGGAATCGCCAAAGCGATCGCCGAGGCAGGTGGCACGGTCGTCGTGGTCGACATCGATGATGCGGGTGCCGCGCGACACGCTGCCTCGCTGACGGATGCAGGCTATGCGGGCGGCTCGATCCGGATCGATGTCGGCGACGAGGCCTCGATTGTTGAGGGCTGCCGCCGAATCGTGGAAGAGTATGGCGCACCTTGGGCATTGATCAACAACGCAGGGGTGCAGGATCGCCAGCTCCTGTTGGAAGCTGAAGCGGGCGAATGGGATCGCGTGCTTCGTATCAACAGCCGCGGCCCGTTCCTCATGACGCGTGAGATTGCCAAGGCGATGGTGATCAGTCGTATGGGCGGTCGCATCGTCAATATTGCCTCGTCCGGCGTGAAGGGCCAACTCGTGCGCGGTCATGCGGCGTATGCATCTTCCAAGACGGCGCTACTTGGACTGACCCGGGTCAGCGCGATGGAGCTTGCCGAGCATGGCATCACCGTCAACACATTGCTCCCGGGCGGAGTCATCACCACCGGTGCGGTTAGTTCCAAGGGCCCGCCATTCGACGGGCCAGCGCTTCGGCCGCCACCCCTCGGCATGTGCGAGCCGCGCGACATCGCGGCAGCTGCCGTTTTCCTGAGTTCACCGGCGGCGCGATTCATCACGAACCAGACGCTGTCCGTCGATGCTGGCTGGGGGATCAGCTAAAGCATTCGTGTGATCCACGCAGTCCTGCCGGGTCGCGCCAATCGTCCGAAATCCAAGGCCAGAAAGGTTTGAATGATGCCGCATTCCCGACTTGAAGACCTGCCGAACGGCAATCTGCGCTGGCCCGCCATTGGCGATTCCGGGTTCCGGAGCGTACAGTGGGGCGACATGGAGGTGGGTTACACCACCGTTCACGAGCCGCTGGATTGCACGCAGCAATATAAGTGGGGCGGCCTGCCGGGCGGTGTCTGCCCATGCCCGCATTACGGCTATATCTTCGAAGGGCGCATGCGCGCGCAATATCCGGGCTCCGACTGGCCTGAGGAGGTAATCGAGGGCGGGGAAGCCTTCTTCATACCATCGGGCCATGTGCTGATCTACGACGAGCCGACGAAGGTGCTGGAACTGAATCCGGCGCATGCGCTGCAGATGTGCATGGATGCGATCGCGCTTGCGATCGAACGGATGCCGGCGGCGCTCAGCCCGGAGGAACCGAAACCGGAATAGGGCAGACGTTCGTCGGACCCACCCAAGCGCTTTTTGTGTCGTGACGGATATCTACCGCGACGTTGAAAAGGCCAAGCGGCCGTTTCCGTCGCGGCCCCAGCGGCGCCGTTAATAGCTACATGCGCGGTTGCGCTCGGCGATCCCGCACGGTCACTGGAAGACGACTACCTCGTCGGCGCGCTCAGGCTGAGCGCATGACCGCGCCGATGGTGCTCGACGGGCCGATGACCGGCAAGTGGTTCCTCGCCTACACTGAGCAGTTTCTCGTACATACGCTGCGCCGAGGCGACGTCGTGATCCTCGACAACCTGCCCGCCCACAAGGGCGCCGCGGCACGCGAGACCATCGAGGCGGCTGGCGCGCAGCTTCTGTTCCTGCCGCCCTACAGTCCCTACTTCAACCCAATCGAGATCGCCTTCGCCAAGCTCAAGACGCTGCTGCGCAAAGCCGCCGCCCGCACCGTCGATCAGCTGGCGCGTCATGGGTGACAGCATCGACGCCTTCACGTCAACCGAATGCGCAAACTACTTCGCCGCCGCCGGTTATGATGCATACTGATCAAAATGCTCTAGATATCGCCCAGCGCCGCGGCAATGAACCGGTTTATCTCTTTGTCGATCTCGGCGCCCTCCGGGCTTCCTGGGAAGCCGGTGTGCGGGCCGGCCTCGGTCAGGTGCAGTTCGGCGGCGACATTCGCCGCCCGCAGCTTGCGATGCATGCGAACGGTATTGGAGAGATAAAGATCGCGCGTTCCAGTCGTCAGAATCGTCGGGGGAAACCCCGTCACGTCGCCGAACAACGGCGAAAGATAGGGATGCGTCAGATCCGCGCCGTTGGCATATAGAAGATTGACCGGCATCAGGCTGCGCAAGCCGGGATCCACACCGTCGTTCGTGTGAAAGCTGTCACCGGATTCTGTCAGGTCGATCTCGGGTGTACCCAGGATGAGGCCGGCTGGCAGGGGCAGGCCTTCGTCGCGCGCACGCAGCATCAGGGCGGCGGCGAGATTGCCACCGGCCGACCCACCACTGACGATGATCTCCGACGGCCCATGGTCCTCGAGCAAGGCTCGGTATGCAGCGATGCAATCGTCCAGCGCCGCAGGATAAGGATGTTCCGGAGGCATCCGGTAATCGACTGACCATACCCGGCGTCCCGTCCGCGCCGCAGTGCCCATGCCCATGATCCTGCAAAGCTCCCCGCCGCACAGGATCAGCGCGCCCCCATGGATATCGAGGATGATTCCTTTTCTGTCGGCTGCCGCGCCCGCCGGCACGATATCGAAGACCCGAGCGCTTCCGGCGTCGAGTTCCTGCACCGTCGCGTCGAGTTGCGCACTGATCTGATGCATCATCGGCGTGATCGCCGCATCGACGGTGTCAGCATAGGCGCGCCAGCCGGCCGTATCGTCGACCGTGGGATAGGGAAGGGAGAAAGGCTGCGGCTGCAGGTATTTGCGAGCGACGTCGCTCAAATAGGCGGGTATCGGTATCTCCCGGGCAGGAATGTGGGTTCCGGCGCCAATATTATTGTTGCTCACTATTTGCCTCCTTGGTCGTCCGGTCAAACGCGCGATAGCGTGGCAGCTTTCGGCGAGACGCAGCCGCCCCGCTCGCAGCCATCAGATTTTCATCGGTCCGCCCGCCGCATCGATGCCGGCGACGGTTCCTCCGTCCACGAGGATATCCGTGCCGCTGATGTAGCTGGCTGCCGGGGACGCCAGAAAGGCAACTACCGAGGCGATCTCGTCCGCGTGGCCTGATCGGCCGAGCGGCGTCACGTCGATCATCTTCTGCATCTCGGGCCCGGCCTTATACTCAAGGCGCCCCATCTCCGTATCGATGATCCCCGGCGACAGGGATACGATCCGCGCGCCGACGCTGCCGTATGCGGGAGACATTGCCTGAGCATAGAGCTGCACTGCCCGCTTCGAGATCGGGTAGGCGGTGCGCGGGCTCCGTAGCATCAGGCGAACGAGCACCGACTCCTTGCCCCGCAGCAGTTTCCTGATCGCCCGGTCGAACATAGGGCGCGCGATGATCTGGCCAGAGTTGGAGGCGATCAATATCGCGACTCCTTCCTTGGCCATGCTCGGAAGGAGATATTCTACGAGGCGCTTCGTCGCCAGGAAGTTGATCTCGAGGACGCGCCGGCCGTCTGCCATTGACGGCGAGACGCCGGCCGCATGGACCAGGGCATCGATCCGGCGCTCTTTCGCGGCCGTCGCGATGCGTGCGGGAAAGTCGGTCGCCGAGATGTCACCGGCCACTAATTTGACGGGTGCGCTCGCGTCGATTTCCGCCGCCAGGCGATCGAGCGATTCCTGACGAAGGTCGCACAGGATCAGCGACCTACCTTCCCGCGCGAAGGCGAAGGCCGTTGCCCGCCCCATCCCGCCAGCCGCGCCAGTGATCACGGATACCCCGTTTTTCGCCGCATTCATGTTTCGCTCACTTCGATAAAAGATTGGGAGCGTGTGAACGGATCGCCTGCACGACCGCGTCCGCAGTTGCCCGGGTACCAAGGCGAGTGGGATGGAACTGGGCTCCCTGCGCATTGCGCCATCCATTGACCCACGGCTCTTGCGAGCACGCATGATGGTCCGCGCCAAGCTTCTGCATATCGACGAGAACGGCCCCACTTTGCCTTGCCGCCGCGCGCGTCGCCCCGGCAAGTTGCTCCCCGACGAATCGCATCATGTCCGCCTCGTCCTGCGTGATGTTCAGCAAGGGGCATCGGCCCGACGCCGGGAGTATCGTTGGATAGGTGACAAAGATCAGCAGCGCTTTTGGCGAACGCCTGCTCACCTCTCGCGCCACCGAGACGAGGTCGCGCCGAACTGCGGCGTAATCGCGCTGATCCGCGCGGAGAGGCCCACCCCAGAAACGCTTCATCAGCCAGCCGGAAACAGAGGCGGTATTGCGCGCCGCGATAAACGAAAGGTCGCCGACATAGCGGATATCGTTGCCGCCGGTGGTGACCGTCACGAGCTTCGTCTCGGGCTTCAGCGCATTGATCTGAGCCCGCTGAAAATATTGTCCACCACGCAGGATGTGATCCGTCGTGGCAGCCGAACATGTGACGTCCATGATTGGCAGGTTCAATGACCGGGAAATCTGCTGCGGGTAGCTGCCTATCGTGCGCATGCACGCGATCGGACTGCCGGGCGCGCGCTGGCCCAGACCGATGCCCGCCGCAAACGAGCTTCCCATCGCGACATAAGCCGGATCACCGCCGGGTTTCCGCTTGCCCTGATAAAGAACCAGCAGGAACGCCACGACCACCAGTACCGCTGCGGTCCCGACGACGATCAGCGCGCCCATAGCGATTTTCGTCATTCAGCACTCCGGCCTACTTGATTCAGTAACTGGTCTGGCGTGGGCGCAAGCCGAATGCCGCTGATCACGACTAAAGCCGGGAAATGCGGTCGAAGAGACGACGGCTCCATTCGCGTTATCGCGAGCACGCCGTCTCCCACGTCACAAGTCCCGCGCTAGAACTTCACGCCCACGTCCAGCCCATAGGTTCGCGCCTGCTGGAAGTTTGTCGACACGGCATACGTAGCCAGCGCCAGAGGAAACGAAGGGTCCTTATTGTTCGTCAGATTGCGGGTCCAGAATGCGACGGTCAGATGCGCCGGACCCAGATCCTCCAGACCGACACGCGTGTTGACCAGCCAGCGGGCGGGGCCTTTGGCGATCGACTGGAATTCGGCGATCCCCGCGTAGTTCGAGCCGGAGAGGAAGCGTTGGCTCGACCGCCAATCGCCGTCCACGCGAGCAAGGATCTTGGCATCGCCGATGACCGGCTCCGACAAATATTGGGCATAGACCCGCGACGTCCATTTCGGCGAAAGTGTCGGCTTATAGCCTGTGCCGTAAACCGCGAGAGCCACTGCCGACAGCCGGGTGTACTTTGCATCCGTGAAGCCCAGATTGCCTCCGAGCGTAAGATTATCGATCGGCAGGACGGTAACCTCCAGCTCTACGCCCTGTGCACGCTCGTCACCCAGATCAATGATCGCGGTGCCGATTTCCGGTCGACCGATATTGGTGCCGCCCTGTGCCGACTGGATGTTTTTGTACTTTGCATGAAACAGAGCCAGATTGGTGCGAAGGCGCCGATCGAACAGGTCCGCCTTGATGCCTGCCTCGGCGGAGGCGACCGTTTCCGGCTTCCACGCAATGCCTGCAATCGAACCGCCGGAAACGAATCCGGTAGAATATTTGCCATAGAAGAGCAGGTCGTTCGTTGGCTTGTAGTTCACGCCCGCCGAGTATGTGAACTTCGTGCCGCGATAGGTGAACGGCTCGCTCCTGATGCCCGTGAATGTGCCCGCGGTATAATAGGACGGATCGGTGATCGCGACGCCGGCGGGCGGAACATAGGTTCCGCCAAACTGGAAGCTGCCCGATTTCCTATCATGGGTAACCCGTCCGCCGAGGAGGACGTCCAGTTCGGGGGTGACGTGCACTTCGGCTTGCGCATACCCGGCAACCGACGTGCCCTTGTTGAAGGAATTGCTCTGATTGCCCAGCGGAACGCGGCCATTGGCAGGGAAGACGGCAAAAGCAGGCGTGTTGGTGATGCCGAAAGGCCCCCCCGAACGATCCTTTTGGTGGAACCAGAGTCCGCCAACGGTCAGCGTCAGAAGACGGGAGTCGTAATTGGCCTGGAGTTCGTCGCTCCACTGCTTATTCACCGCCTGAGAGTTGTTATCGGTCAGCAGGAAGCGGCTGCCTACACCGGCCGCCTGCGCGGCAACCGCCTGCCGGGCGGCTGCGGGGAGACTGTTGAACGGGACATTGCCGAGACCTGGGATCGGAATTGGCTGGTTGATCGCCGAAAGGAAGGCGGCATAGGGAGCGGCAGCTGCCGCCGGAACGACCAGACCACCCAGTCCGGACAGTTGAGAGGTTGAATTGACATAACCGTAACGATAGGATGCGATGTTCTTGATCGAGATGTCATCGCTGACACGCAGGTTGCTCGTCAGATTGTGGCCGTAGACCTTTTGATAGGCGGGCACGACGTAAGAGTTATTCACTTGCTTGGGACGTCTTGCCGTAGAATCTAAAACGTTGGGGCCAGCGGCCACGATCGAGCTGTAATATGCGGAAAACAGCGGGGCGAGCGGTCCGAGCGCGGGCGTAAGGGTCTGGGTGACACCGCTTGGCCGGAAGGAGACTGCCGCGACACCATCGGCGGTATAGTGATTGTTTCCGTAATCGAACTTGTAGATCGTGCTGAAGTCGTCGCTTGGCGCAAACTTTACGGCAGCAAAAAACTGATCGCTGTTCTTGTCACCAAGATATGACGGCGATCGCTGCACCCCCAGCCGCGTATTCGGGCCTGACCGGTCCCACATGGTGCCGGCTCCAGTGTTGCGAATATCGCCACGACGTTCGTCATGCACATAGCTCACATACGCGCTGAATGCGCCGAACAACGGCAGGTCGACGCTGGTCCGGGTACGGAACTGGTCGTAATTACCCATCGTGAAATCTTGCTGGACCCCAAAGTCTCCGGTGGGATCGCGCGTGACAACGCTTACAGCACCTGTCGTGGAGTTACGCCCGAAGAGCGTTCCCTGCGGGCCGCGCAGGACCTCGAGACGTGCGATATCGGGCAATTCAAACAACGAGCGGGACGCGCCGAGATAGACGCCGTCGAGATAGATCGAAAACTCCTTATCAGACCCCGGCACGACACCGTAGCTTGTGATCCCGCGCGAGGTGAAAGACGGAATTTGCGTCGACCCGCCCGAGGCACGAACGGTTACGTTGGGCGCGAGACCGCTAAGATCGTTCACGCTCGTCACCCGATTGGCCTGCAGGGTCTCCTGAGTGACCGCCGTAATCGCGATCGGCACGTCCTGGAGGCGCTGCTCGCGCCTCTGAGCGGTGACAACGATTTCCTGAAGCCCCTGGGCGCTCGATTGGTCGGCGGGGGGCGTGGCTTGCGCGGCTGATGGCGAGGCGGAGGTCTGCGATTGTGCCATTCCAGCGTTCAGCGCGCATGAGACTACTGCTGTCCCGGAAAGAAAACAGCGATAAAGCGCGCGGTGCTGCCGGGTCCTAATGGTCATGAATATACCCCTCCAGGTTTTCTTTGTATTGTAGGCAAGTATGGCACCCAACCCTGATCACTGGGTGATATTGTTATTCTATAACAAGACGCAAAAACGACCGGCCGAGTTCATCTCGGCGAATCAACCGTATTTATCTTGTGCAGATGCAACACGTTCTATCGAAACTCTAAAATCGCAGTCTCGGCATTAAGCGAGAGGCGATCTGTAATGCACTGATGTGTTTATAGTCAAGGGGATTAAAATGCAGCCCGTAGATGGTGCCGCTGGGACGGTTGGGATATCGGCCGGGGTGCGGCGGGCTTGCAAGCGCCTTGCGGTTTGCTCGCCTCCTTGCAATGAACCAAAATCGGAATGTGGAAGGCGAACGTGGCGAGGCCTAAAAATACCCAAATCGTCGATCGAATGATCGATCTGGCAGAGCAGCTTTTCGGTGAACGAGGCATAGACGCGGTGCCGTTACAGCAAATCAGCTTGCGCGCAGGCAGCCGAAACAGGACCGCGATCCAGTATCACTTCGGCGATGCAGATGGTTTGATTCGGGAGATACTGCAGCGAAGGATGCCGATCATTGACCGGGTTCGTGGACGCCTTCTGGATACGATCGGATCGGGGAAGGAGTTTAGCGCCAGCGCCTTGATGCACGTTCTTTATGTTCCGATGATAGACTTTCTGGACAAGCAAGGGGTCAGAACACATGCTCGCTTCATGCTGGCGCTGCTTAACTCTTCGAGAGCATATCTCTCACATGACTTGTTCCAGAACCTGCAGCCTAATGCGTTCAAAGCCATAACGCTTCTTGTTGAGGCCACTGGAATTCCCGAGCCTCTATTGCTTGAACGTCAGCGTCTCGTAGCAATCATGGTCCTGACAAGCGTGTTCAATCGACTGCCGCATCTGTCATCGACAGAGTGGGATAGTGCCCTGATCGAAAATGCCCTTGCCATGGCGACCGCGGCAATCGGGGCTCCCACCGATCCAGACGTGATCACAAAACTGTCAGTTGATCCACCGGAAACACCGGGGGCCTCCACCCATCAATGACACCGCGATCGGAGGGTCTTGTACGGCGAGCTGGCTAACTCGAGCACGGGCGAAGCAACACCGGCAGGATGCTTGGACACGTCTAATCGCTCGAACGATCACTCCAGCCCCTTGCGCTTCCATTAAACATTCTCCATGAATGTTTCGAGACGCTAAACTGAGCGGCAGGAGAGAGATGTGGCGAAGTTCGATTTGCTGATAAAAGGCGGGACCATCATCGATGGCTTGCAGACGCCGCGTTATCGTAGCGACATCGCCGTCAAGGACGGCATCATCGTCGAGATTGGTGGGAACATCGCAGCGGAGCAGGCCGACGAGGTTGTCGATGGCCATGGCAAGATCGTCGCGCCAGGCGTTGTCGATCTCCACACGCATTATGACAGCCAGTTGTTTTGGGACCCGTGGTGCACAATGTCGGGCTGGCATGGTGTCACCAGCGTTGTCATCGGCAATTGCGGTTTTGGTTTTGCGCCCTGCAAGCCTGAAGATCGCGAGCGGGCGATGCTGTCACTCGTCCGCAACGAGGCTGTGCCGTTGGAGACGATGCGGCAGGGCATGCCATTCGATTGGGTGACCTACCGGGACTATCTGGACAGCGTCGAACGTGCGCCCAAGGGCGTCAACATCATGTCGTTCGTTCCGCTCGCGCCAATCTATGGCTACGTGATTGGCATCGACGAGGCCAAGACGCGTCAGGCGACCGACGATGAACTCCAGCAGATGTGCGATTTGGTGATAGAGGGCATGGAGGCCGGCGGCTGCGGCATCAGCGTCCAGATACTTGGCGAGGAGGGCAATCTCCAGCTCGACCATGACGGCACGCCGATGGTGACCGACCTTATCAGCAAGCGCGATCTGGGTGCTTTTGCGCGCGCGATGGGCAGCACCGGCCGTGGCATCTCCCAAATGACAGGCAAGCTCGAAGATGCCGAATTCATGGCGCGCGAGAGCGGCAGGCCGGCAATCTGGAACGCGCTCCTGGCAGAGGGTGCGCTCAACCAGCATGGCGGCTCGCAGCGCACGCCAGGCGAAGCCATCGCGCATCTGAGAATCCTTAACGAATATGAGGGGGTGCGCGTCTACGCGCAGGCTCAAACCGTAAACTTCGCTTCGCAGTTTACCTTCGAGGACTATAACCTTGCGGACGCGATCCCCGCCTGGAAAGAGATTTGCACCGGCTCCGTTTCCGAGAAGATCGAGAAGTTTAAGGATCCGGAGCGGCGCAGGATCCTGAAGCAGATCCATGAGGAACGTGGCGGCCTGTTTGCGTCCGGTTACATGCTGACCAGGATCAAGGTTGCCTGGATTCCTCTCGACGTGCCGAAGGGCCTCGAACTTCAAGAAAAGTACGAAGGGTTCACGCTCGGCGAGCTGGCCGAACGCGAGAACCGGCATCCGCTCGACATCATGCTAGATCTCTCGGTGTGGGGCGAGCTGAAGAATGGTTTCGAAACCGAGATGATCGTCACGACGCCGGAAAACATGCGCGAGATCATCAAGGCGCCGACGGGGCTTCCCGGCATCAGCGATGGTGGAGCGCACACAAAGTTCGTTACCACCGGGCGCTTCCCGACCGATCTTCTCGGCCTCTGGTCGCGCGATCACGATCTCCTGTCGCTCGAGGAAGCGCATTGGCGCCTGTCGGCTTATCCGGCACAGGCGGCGGGGCTCAGCGGCCGCGGCCATCTGGCGGTGGGAATGGCCGCAGACATCATTGTCTATGACCTGGCGGAACTGGAATCGCTGCCTCAGGAAAGGTTGTGGGACTACCCTGCAGGCGAGTGGCGTCTGGTGCAGAAGGCCAAGGGTTACGATCGCATCATCGTGAACGGCCAGACTACCTTCATCAACGGCGAATGCACCGCCGCGACTCCCGGCAAGTTGCTGCGCCACGGTGCAGCATAGTCCTCCAACTGCCAGCAGATCCCAGCGAGATGCGCCGATGACCGAAACGAAATCATCCGAGCCTGACTTGCTGGAGGCGCCGCTCGCGTCCAGGCGACGCCTCCAGCAGCGATCGACGACGACGCGTGCGAAGCTGCTCGTGGCTGCGCGCGCCGTATTCGTCGAGAGGGGCTATTTCGGGGCGGAGGTTTCGGACATCGTGCTGCGCGTACCAATCACCAAGGGTGCCCTATACCACCATTTCGGCAGCAAGGAGGCGTTGTTCGAAGAAGCGTGCGATCAGATCGCGCGCGAGGTTCACAGGGCGTCGTCCGACGTGGTCCGGCAATATTCCGGCGACGCCTGGAAACAGTTGATCGTCTCGATCCAGGCGCGCTTCGATATCATCGCCTCGAGTCCCGAAGCGCAGAAGATCCTGCTGATAGATGGGCCCGCAGTTCTCGGATGGCGTCGCTGGCGCGAGATTCAGGCGGACGTAGCGCTGGAGCCTCTCCAGCGGACACTGGATATCCTGATTGAGCAAGGAAGAATCCCAGATCAGCCAACCCGACCGTTTGCACAGCTCCTGCTGGCGGCGCTGAACGACGCGGCGCTGGCCGTCGCCAGCTCGGAGAACCCCAAGAGCGAGAGCGTGACGCTTTTCGCCGCGCTCTTGACGATGATCAACGGCCTGCGCGTGCCGGCTGACGAGGTTTCCTGCGCGACCGATCAAACGGAAGAGGCAACTGTATGAACGCGGTATCCAAAGCACTCGAAGGCGGCCGGGTCACCCTCGGCAGCTGGTACGGCATTCGCGATACGTTGATGGCCGAACGCTTCGGCGCGGTCGGTTTCGACTGGGTCATCGTCGACCTTCAGCATGGCACCGCCAGCTGGGATGGTCTCGCCTCCATCCTGCAGGGCTCCCAGCTTGGTGGGACGTATGCCTTGGTCCGCGTAACCGGCCACGATCCGGCGGAAATCGGTCGCGCGCTCGACATCGGTGCGATTGGTGTCGTTGTTCCTCTCGTCTCGACCCCGGAGCAGGCACATCTGGTCGCGAACGCGATGCGCTATCCGCCGAATGGGACGCGGTCGTTCGGGCTCGCGCGGAACACGCTCGGCGCTGCCCCCATGCGGCACGATCCATTCTGTGTCGTCATGATCGAGACGGTCGAGGGCCTGGCCAATCTCGATGCGATCGCAGCGACGCCGGGGGTCGATTGCCTGCTCATGGGCGCAGTCGATCTCGCCATCAGCATGGGGCTGCCCGGAGAAGAGATCTTCGCAGCCAGCCCGCCGCCCCCGATCCTGAAAGCACTCGACGAAATCGTCGCCGCCTGTGCACGACACGGCAAAGTCGCGGGCAACGCGACGATGGACGCCGCCGGTGTGCAGCAACAGATCGAACATGGTGTCCGGTTCATTCCGGTGAGCGCCGCCAACGCGTTCCTGATCGCCGGCGCCAAGAGCATGCTCGCCGAATGTCGAGGCGTCGCAAAAGATCGGAGAGAGGCTTAGTAGCTATCTAAGAAATGATGAAATGCAGTTTGTCGACAGTCTGTTTTAAGCTATCAGACCACCGATCCCAGCAGTCCAATCCCTAGCTTAAGCGAATTTCCGTCATACTGATCCTAGTCCCGACAAGTGAAACCAGAATCTGCGATACAGCGTATCGTATCGCATACTCTGAGTATTTGAGCCGTTTCCTGCCTATACCAAGGAGAGGTAGATGCATCTTGAAGGAACACCATCCGATCAGTTGCCGGGGGTATTGGCGACCGGAACCACGGCCGTTCGTTATGGCTTCTTCTCCTTCTCCGGGCGGGAGCCTGCGGGACGAGACGCGGAGTATATCGCGTGGCACTCGCTAGATCATCGCCCAGAGCAATACCGCCTGGCGGGGCTGCGCGCCTCGTTGAGACTGGTTTCGACTCCCGCATGTCGCGCGGCACGCGCGGCAAACGAGGCACCGTTCGATGCGGTCGATCACATCATGACCTACTTGTTCACCAACGCTGCCGAGCTGTCCGGGTTTTTCGAACTGGGCGACGCGCTCGACCAGGGCGGCCGCATGCCGCTACGGCTGCCTAGCATCGGCTACATGACAGGTGACCTTTCGGGTAAAACTGCGGCCGCAACTGCAGCGGCGGGGGCTGACGTGATCCCCTGGCGGCCCGCGCTGGGCGTCTACGTGATCGTCGAGGAGGGGCAGCTATCGCCTGAGGCGCTGACCAACATTGCCGGAGTGGCCGGCGTGTGGTGGTTCGATGGCGCGGTGACGCCACCGCCGTATGACAACGATTCGTGCGGCAAGCGAATTATCTACTGCTATCTCGAGGGCGATCCGATCGAGACTGCCACGTTGCTTGGCGAGGCCGTACGCAGCCGTTGGGCCTCGACCAAGGTTAAAGGACTTTTGGCGGCGCCCTTCTACTCGATCGTGCCGTTCGAATGGGACCGTCACCTACCGGCGTAACGCCGCGACGACATTTCTCAAGACTGCCGCGCGGCGGCGCTTGCGCAGTGGCAGGCCGTAATGGCGCAATTTCCGCAGCCGCGCATAATCGAGGGTTAGAAATGACTTACCTAGGCAACGACCGCAGTCTTGAGAAATACCGACGGATGGTCCGCATCCGCGAGTTTGAGGCGGTCGCGGAGGCGATCCACGCGGCGGGCGAGGTGCCCGGCTCGCTCCATACCTATACGGGCCAGGAGGCAACGGGCGTGGGCGCTTGCATCGCGTTGCGTAACGACGACTACATGGTGGGCAACCACCGTAGCCACGGCCATCCAATCGCTAAAGGCGCGAAACTCGGGCCGCTTATGGCCGAACTTCTCGGGAAGGTCACTGGGGTGTGCAAGGGGAAGGGTGGCTCGATGCATCTGTCAGACTTCTCCGTGGGCAGCCTTGGCGAAACGAGCATCGTGGGATCGGGTATTCCGGTTGCGGCCGGCGCGGCGCTTGGTGCCAAGCTTCAGGGCACTGATCGCGTTGCGCTCTGCTTTTTTGGCGATGGCGCGACCAATGAGGGGGCGTTTCACGAAGGCTTGAACCTCGCAGCCGTATGGAAATTGCCCGCGATCTTTCTGTGCGAGAATAACGGCTATGCCGTATCGACACCAACCAGCGAGGCCGTGTCGGTGCCGGACATCGCCGATCGGGGCAAGGCCTACGGCATGCCTTCGGCGATAGTCGACGGACAGGACATCGACGCGGTGGAAGCCGCCGTCACCGAAGCCGTCGAGCGTGCCCGTACCGGTGGCGGCCCAACCCTGATTGAGGCAAAGACCTATCGGTTCGCCGAGCATGCCGTGAACATGGGCCGGGTGCTGCGCGATCGAGGCGTTGAGGTCGATACTTGGCGCGAGCGCGATCCTATCCACCTCTACCGCGCGAAACTGATCGGCGACGGCGTCGCGGTCGGGACACTCGATGGCATCGAGCAGGAGGCGAAGGACGCCGTACAGAGCGCTCTGAGTTTCGCCCGCGAGAGCGACTATCCAGAGCAGCTTGCCGCGTTCGACGATGTGTTCGTCGATCGTCTGCCGATCCCCGCCTATCTAACGAACTGAGGAAACCAAGCATGGCCAGGGCCACCTACATCGAGGCGATCCGCCAGGCGCAGATGGAGGAGATGCAGCGCGATGCGCGCGTCTTCATCATGGGTGAGGACATCGTCTGCAACGTCTTTGGAACGACTACCGGCTTCACCGAGATGTTCGGCAAGGAGCGCGTGCGGGATACGCCTATCTCGGAGAACGGCTTCATCGGCGCGTCCGCAGGTGCGGCAATGGTCGGCATGCGGCCTATCGTCGACGTGACCATCTCGTCCTTCCTGTATCCGGCAATGGATCAGATCATGAGCATCATCGCGAAGTCACGCTACATCTACGGCGGGCAGGCGATGCTGCCGCTGGTGATCCGGAGCTGCCTGTTCTACGGCAACTCCAACGCCGCGCAGCACAGTGACCGGCCCTACTCCATGTTCATGAATGTGCCTGGTTTGAAGATCATCGTCCCGTCCGACGCGCGCGACATGAAGGGCCTTCTCAAGGCTGCGATCCGCGACGACGATCCCGTGCTCTGCTTCGAAGACAGCACCTGCTGGTCGAGCAAGGCCGATCTGCCCGATGATCCAGATTTTCTTATTCCGCTCGGCCAAGGTGAGGTGAAGCGAGAGGGCACAGATCTGTCGATCATTGCGGTCGCAGGTGGCGTTCCCATCGCGCTCAAGGCGGCGCAGCGACTAGCCAAGGAGGGCATCTCCGTCGAGGTGATCGATCCGCGCACGCTGGTACCGTTCGATCGAGAGATCATCCTGAAGTCGGTGCGAAAGACGGGGCGTGCCATCACGGTCGATCCCGCCCACGAGTCATGCAGCGTCGCCAGCGAAATCTCCGCTACCATTGTCGAGAATGCCTTCGATGCATTGCGTGGACCGGTACTGCGGGTGACGACGCCCGACACGCACCTGCCCTTCAGCCCCGCAATCGAGAAGGCGCTGTACCCCTCGGTCGAACGGATTGTGGCCGCCGTCTACCGGCTGGTCGGCGCGGATCGTCTCATCGCCGAACAAGGAACGAATTAATGGCCAAGATCAAAGTACTTTTGCCACAGTTCGGCATGGGAATGCAGGATGGCGAGATCGTTCGCTGGGCCAAGGCAGTCGGCGACACGGTGGAAGCCGGCGAGCTCCTCGTCGAGATCGAGGCGGCTAAAAGTGCCGTTGAGGTGCCGTCGCCCGGCAGCGGCACGCTAACCGAGATCCTCGTGGCGGAAGGCGAGACTGCTGACGTACGTAGCCACATCGCCACGATCGAGACCTGATCGGCGTGCTTCCGGGTTTATCCAGCCTCGGCGGCGGCCCTTCGGCGGCTCGATGGTATGACATTTTCGGCGATTGTACCTTCGGAGCGCGACGGCCTAGGCCAAGACAAGTCAATCAACCGCTCGGCGCCGAAGAAGGCCGCCTCGGCTGGCCGATCGGGAGAGGATGAATCATGTCGGATGTGGTGGTGGCGCTTGGCGTGAATAATTACCTTGGTGAGACGCCAATCTGGTCAGCCAGGGAGAAGATGTTGTGGTGGGTCAACTGCGAGCAGCCCTCCGCGCTGCATCGCTGGTCGCCTGCCACCGGGGATCATGACGTTTGGCCGATGCCACAGCGCAGCGGCGGTTTCGTTCCAAAGGCCGGCGGCGGACTGCTGGTGGTGCTCGCCGACGGCCTTTTCGATTTCGATCCCGGCACGGGCTCGCTCGAACTCCGTGTCGCGTCGCCGCTATCGCCTAATGTCAAGCTGCACGAATGCCACTGTGACCGGCAGGGTCGCTTATGGGTAGGCGCTTACGATCACCGCTACCCTGCCGACCGCAGTGCGGCAGGCGGCTGCTTCTACCGCCTCGACGGCGACACCCTCACGCCCGTGATCGATGGATTTGCCATCGCGAACGGGCTTGCGTTCAGCCCGGACGGGCGGACCATCTACGTCACCGGCGCTCCATGGCGAACAGTCGAGGCGTTCGATCTCGATCCCGAAACGGGCGCCGTCTCGCAACGGCGCACCTTCCTCTCCCTTGCGGAAGGCGATCACGGACACATCGACGGGGCTACTGTCGATGCCGAAGGCGGGTACTGGTATGCGGCGGTCGGGGCCGGCGAGCTGCGCCGCCACCGATCCGACGGCAGTTTCGATCGCGCCGTCGCGCTGCCCTTCTCGAACCCGACCAAGGTGGCGTTTGGCGGTGACGATCTCGCCACGCTCTACATCACGTCGACACGCATGAAGATCAATCCCGATCAGGCCGGCTTCAACGCCAATGGCCCGCTCTTCGCGTTCGTGCCGGGTGAGAAGGGCGTGGCGGAGGTGCCGCTGCGTGATGGCTAAGGAAGCTTGGCTGACCTTGTCACATGTTGTGTGCCGCTAGATCGTGTGACACGTCCTACCGTCCTCACTGTATCTATCGGCTCAAACCATTGAGGCCAGAATGACGAACGCACCTCTTCGAATCGGATTTGCCGGTGCGAACGCCGAACGTGGATGGGCACGTGACGCGCATCTTAGAGCCGTGCGCGCGGTTCCGGATCTGACCGTCAAGGCGGTTTCGGCGCGTACGCAGGTGATCGCCGATGCTGCGGCCATATGGTTTGGCGCACAGGTCGCCTATGCCGACAGCCTCGCGATGGTGCGTGACCCGGAAGTCGACATCGTAGCGGTCACCGTGAAGGTTCCTGAACATCGCGGCATCGTGCTTGCCGCGCTGGAGGCAGGCAAGCATGTCTACAGTGAGTGGCCACTTGGACGGGATCTTGCCGAAACTAAAGAACTGGCCGCCGCTGCACAACGCGCCGGTACACATTGTATGGTCGGCACACAGGGGGGATTCGCACCCGCCGTCCGCCATGCCGCCACGCTCGTGCAGGGCGGCTCCTTCGGCAGGCCGCGCAACCTGCGTGTCGTTTCGACAACGCAGGGGTGGGGGAAGCAGGTGCCGCCATTTTACGCCTACCTTCAGGACAAGCGTAACGGCGCCACGCTAGCAACGATTGCGGGTGGGCATACGCTGGCGATGGTAGAGCGCGTAGTCGGCCCTTATGTCGAACTAAGTGCGATGAGCAGCGTCCTCGTCCCCGACGTAGAGATCGTGGAAACCGGCGAGACGATGCGCCGCACTTCTCCCGATCACATGCTTGTGATGGGCCGCCATGCCGGCGGCTGCGTGTCCTTAGTCGAGGTGCTTGGCGGGATTGCGCTGCCCCTCCGTTTCGAGCTGACCTGCACCGGCGGTACGCTTACAATCAACGGCGGGCATGCCGGCGGCTTTCAGGTCGGCGATCTGGTCGTGTCCACCGTGCCGCCTTCCCCCGCCCAGTCCGGCCAAGCGGCACCCGCCGCCACCGGCTCTTCGGCGAATGTGAGCGAACTCTGGGCGGCGTTCGCGCGGGATATCCGCGACGGCACCCGCACAGTGCCCGACTTCGACGATGCGGTGCACCTGACCCTGTTGCTTGATGCGGTTGATGCGGCGTCCGAAGGGGGAGGGCGCGTCACAATCGGCACATAAGCCGGCAGAATGGCCGGTCCGGATTATGGGGACATGAGAATGATGCGTGACCCGGAGATGCCCCGCCCAATCAGGAGAAGTCTGGGAAATGCGCCCGCGCGATGGCCGAGAGGGCGCCGGGCACAGGCGGACCTGCGCGACCACCTGTTCGTCCGCCTTGCCAGCACCGTTCGGGGCATTGCAGCCAACGGCAAGGTGGCGCCGGCGTCGTGGCATCGGGCGTCGCCGAGGTGTGCGATCGTATCTAAATATTGCCTCTCCTCAGCCTCTCTTCAGCCTCGACACGGACGAGTTTCCAGGCTTGAACGCGGCGCTGTTCCGCCAGGTGGGCTTCGGCCGGTGGCAGTCGACCGACACGCTGATCCGGCTCGAAGGTTTTATCAACGGCTGAAACAATGCCGACGGGCAACCGGATGACGACCGGATCATCCGCATGGTGATGGACTCGGCCGTGTCAATGGCCAGATTCGATCTAGCGAACGCCCAGGCAACGACCGGTTCCTGTTCCATATAAACCGTACCTCCCGCCGACAGGGAGTGTTCTGGGCGATCATCGCCATACGCCGAAGGACGCAAGTGCCAATACCGATGACCCGCAGCGCGGCACCGCCGGGTGCCTGCGTGGGTCGGCCATATGGTCGACCACTCCGCGTACCGTAATCGGAGAGCGTGTCGCTCCAAACGCCGCCAAACGTATATAAAACTGCTAGAACTTGTAGCCCGCGCGAACACCATAGGTTACAGGCTCACCATACTGACGGTAGCTGCCGAAGGCGCCGCCCGAACTTACAACCTTGTACTTCGTATTGGTGATATTGTCAGAATATACACCAAAAGAGAGTCCGCTGGCACCGACCCATGTCGCCGACCCGTTCAGTAGGCCATACGCGCCCTGCCTGAAGCGTTGCTTTCCGACCTGCACCGGAGCGGCAAGCGCTCCGAAAAGCGATGGATTGCTGATGACGAACGAACTCGTGTAGGCGGCGTTCGCACTGAACGTCAGACGGCCTTCGGCGACCGGCACCGTATAGTCGCCGCCAAGATTGGCGGTCCACGTCGGCGCGCGGGCCGCCTGCTGGCCGTTCCAGTTCTGTACCTGCCCGGGCACGTTCTGCTGCGTGGTAGCATTCAGCCCCGTCCCCGTCGCGGTGGCGAAATCCGTATAGCGGGCATGGGTATAAGCGACGCTGCCGCGCAAGTTCAGATCCTGCACCGGTGTGACGCTGAGCGACGCTTCGCCGCCATAGCTTTCCGCACGGCGTGCGTTGCCGATCAGGTTGACGATTCCACATGGTGCGCCCGGCGTGCAGGTGGGATCGGGCACCGTCAAGCCGACCTGGAGGTTGCGGTAGTCATAATAGAAAGCGGCGGTTTCGAAGCGTAGCCCCCGATCGGCCGTCTTGAAGCCGATCTCGTAGGCGTCGATTTTCTCGGGGCGAACGGGCAGTGCAAGCGCCGGGCGAACCTGCGCCGTCAAGGGAAAGGTTCCGCTGCGGAAACCCTGCGTGTATGACGCGTACACGTTGGTGCGGTCAGCGAGCTCGTAACGCGCGACGAAGCGCGGGGTGACGCTGGAAAAGCTGGCCGCCGTATCCACCGGCAGCAGCGCGGCCACCGGAATCACATTATAGTCCAGGTGCTTGCGTTCGTAGCTGTAACGGGCACCGCCGGTTAGGAACAGGTTGGGGGTGATATTGTACGTGGCATCGATATAGGCGGCGGCCGCCGTGCCCCGGGTGTTGATGAACTGCTGGACACCCCGCACGCCGTTAGTCGTCGGAACGAAATTGGACCGGAATTTATCGTGATAATAAAGCCCGCCGATGACCAGATCGACGTTGTCGATCGCGTCGATCGAGTAATCAACGGATTGCTGGAAGGTTTTCTGACGGGCATTTTGATCGGTTCGGGAAATCGGCAACTTCGAGGCATCGAAGTCAAACCGGATACCGATCGTTCTGTCCGCATATGAAGTATAGGAACTTAGCTTGCCGATGCCGGTGGTGATTTCCGCCTTCAGTGTTCCTTCGTCAAGCTTCAGCGCGTTCTTCGGTGCGAAGTTCGCTGATGCGGTATTTCGGTCTCGAGCGCGGCCGGGCAATGCATCGATCGAGGCGGGCGAATTGTCGAACACGGTAAAGACAAGACCGCGTGCATCCAGCAGATAGACATGATTATAACCGGCGGTCAGCGTGACCCCGTCGAAGGGCTTCAGCTGCAGCTTTGTGCGGATCGCCGTGTTCTTGACCGGCGCGGCATTGAAATCTTTCTTGCCGGTCGCATCGAGATCCCTGATGTAGCCGTCGCTCTTGCGGGTATAGCCCGCCACGCTGAAGTTCACGCCCTGCGTGATCGGACCGGACAGATACAGCTGAGCCCGTTTGTCGTCGAAGCGGGCGTAGCTGAGGTTGACGCTTCCGGTAAAGGTGTCGGACGGGGCGGCTGTATTGACGAGGATCGCTCCCCCGGTCGCGTTGCGGCCGTACAGCGTACCCTGCGGCCCTTTCAGGATCTGTACGTCCGTCACGTTGACCAGATCGCCGTTGATGCCGACGGTGTCGGGCTGATAGAAACCATCGATATAGACCGCGACGTTATTTTCATAGCCGACGCCCGTGGTGAGCGTCGTGACGCCGCGGATCGAGGGCTGGGTGAAGGCACCGCCACGGGAGACCTGTACCCCGGCGGAGATGTTTCCAAGGTCTTGGAAGCGCGTAATACCGGCCTGGCTCAACGTGGCCGCAGGCAACGCTGTGATCGACAGAGGAACATTTTCCAGGCGCTCGACCCGCCGTTGCGCGGTCACGATGATATCCCCGGCCGTGTCGTTTGCGGCAGCGCTGGCCAGCGGTCCACTGCTAATCACCGCTGGCGGGGCAGGCACACTCCCGACATCGCCGGTGCCGCCGGCGGGCGGCGTCACGGGCGTCTGCGCCGTCGCAAGAGATGCGCCAAACGTTGTGAGTGCGGTGAAAGCCAGCAACGAATGCCGTCGCACGGATCCCGGAAACATCATCAATATCCTCCCAAGCCGCATATGCTCGCGGTCTTTCATCATCATGCTGTCTGTAGGTCAGGCATCATCAGAATGAACGGCTTCTATGATGACCCCATCGGAACAACACAAGTGAAATTTGCAACGGCAGTGTTGCATTGCGAAGAGGGTTCGTAGAGAGATTAAAGGCGGAGGAGCGTTTAATCGAGCCGCCAGCCGCCAGACACTGTCACGAAACCGGATCACCGCGATGTGCATCCGGATCGTTCTTAGGGAGGATGCCACTTTGACTGTATTCAGAGCCGGCATTCCGAAGGGGGAAACGGACAATGAGCAGTTGAATGGATGATCGTATCCTGGCCCGGGCGGAGTGGCGACGGTCCTGGGCCGTCGTTCTGACCGCTGCGATTGGCGTGTCGCTCACCTCCCTGTACGTGT
This sequence comes from Alterirhizorhabdus solaris, assembly GCF_007785815.1. Lineage (GTDB taxonomy): Bacteria > Pseudomonadota > Alphaproteobacteria > Sphingomonadales > Sphingomonadaceae > Alterirhizorhabdus > Alterirhizorhabdus solaris. The sequence goes on from NZ_VNIM01000015.1 coordinate 54,746, forward strand.
ATTCCATCGGCGCCATGCTCGCGCCAATGCAGCATGATCTCGGCTGGACCAGAACCCAGATCACCGGTGGCCTTTCCATGGCTACACTTATCGCCGCGCTGATCGGTCCCTTCGTGGGCGTCGCGATCGATCGGATCGGATCGCGCCGGCTTGCGATACCCGGGATCGTCGCCTTCTGCAGTTCCGTCGCGCTGCTCTCGCTTGCCACGACCCCGTTGATGTGGTGGCTCCTTTGGGCGCTGGTGGGCCTGTGCAGTGCCGGGGTGAAACCGACCGTCTGGGCGGCCGCGGTTTCCAGTATCTTTGATCGTAGCCGGGGCTTCGCTGTCGCGGTGATACTGAGCGGAACCGGCCTGGGCGCCACTTTGGTGCCGGTGGTGGCGAGCGGCCTTATTTCAGCAGTCGGATGGCGACTCGCGTACGTCTGTCTCGGTGGCCTGTGGACAGCGGCGAGCCTGCCGTTGGCGATCCGTTTCTTTTATGGCGCGCGGGAGCGTCCGCTGACCGCAACGCCGGAGCGGACAATCGGATCGTCGCCGGTTGCTCACGCCCCCTTGCGGACTATCATGCTTTCGCCGCGCTATATCCTGCTTGGGCTTGCCGCGATGATCTGCACGCTGGTGACGACCGCCTATACGGTGTCGATCATTTCGCTGCTGTCGGATACGGGCATGAACACCGGCACCGCGGCCACGATCGCGGCGGAGATCGGCCTCGTCTCGATCGCGGGACGGCTAGCCGGCGGCTACCTGCTCGATCGGATCGATGCCCGTTTAGTCATGGCGGCGGCGGCGGCCCTGCCGGCGGGGTCCGGGTTGCTCCTCCTCGCCATGCCGGGCCAGATCCCAGCGGCGATCGTCGCGGCTGGCCTCATCGGCCTTTCGGTAGGAAGCGAACTCAACGCAACATCCTATCTGATCAGCAGATACTTCGGCCAGGCCAATTTCGGCGCCCTGTTCGGAACGCTGGTCAGCGTGATGGCGCTTGCGACAGGCGCGGGGCCGCTGGGCGCCAGCCTGATTTACGATCATACCGGGACGTATCGTCTCATGCTCGGTCTCTCCATACCGCTGAGCCTGCTCGCCGCGGGGATGGTGAGCGCGATAAGGCACGTCAGACGAACCGCCGATTAGGCCGCACTCGCAAGAGAGGGCAGAGGAGAGAAAGAGATGGACATCGTCATTCGCCGCGGGACTGTCTTCGACGGCGTGTCCGCCGACCCAATCGAGGCCGACGTCGGCATCCGTGACGGGCGGATCGCGCAGATCGGCAGCGTTGACGCGCGCGGTACGGAGGAGATCGACGCGAAGGGGCATGTCGTCACCCCCGGTTTCGTCGACATCCACACGCATTACGACGGACAGGCGATCTGGTCCGACCGTCTCTCGCCCTCATCCTCCAACGGGATAACCACGGCTGTGATGGGCAGTTGCGGCGTCGGTTTCGCCCCGTGCCGTCGCGAGGACCGCGACCTGCTGCTGGCCGTCACCGAAGGCGTCGAGGACATACCCGATGCCGTGATGAGTGAAGGCCTCTCGTGGGAATGGGAAACATACCCAGAATATCTGGACGCGCTGGAGTGCCGGCCCCACGATATCGACATCGCCTCACTGCTGCCGCACATGCCGCTGCGCATCTTTGCCATGGGTCAACGTGGCGCGGATCGCGAGCCGGCAACGGCCGCCGATCTCGACGCGATGTACCAGTTAACTCGGGAAGCCGTTGCCGCCGGCGCGCTAGGGGTAAGTACGTCGCAGCTCTTCACCCACCGCACGCGCGATGGCCACGCGGTGCCAACTTTCGGGGTGGCGGAGCAGGAGCTTCACGTCATCGCCTCCGCCTTGCGCGACGGCGGCGGCGGACAGGTTTGGCAGGCATCGGCGATCACCAACATGGAGAATGGCAGTGCGAGCGACGATCTGGCGATGTTTAGCCGCGTCGTCGCGACAGGGCAGGCCAGCGGCTCTTTCTCTCTTGGCCAATCTAACTGGCGCGCGCTGATGGAAGAGGTGTCGCGGGCGAACGCGGCCGGGCAGCGGATCCGCGCGCAGGTCTATCCCCGGCGCTTCGGGCTTTACGTCAATTTTGATCTGACCATTCATCCCTTCTGCCTTTGCCCCAGCTTCCGCGCCATCATGCATCTGCCGATGGAGCAAAAGCTCGTGCGCCTGCGCGATCCCGCGTTTCGGGCTACATTGCTGACCGAGGAGCCGATCGATATCGGCCAGCCGTTCCACGCGATCGGCCGCAATTTCGAGACGATGTATCTGGTTGGGGAGGTGCAGAACTATGAGCCGCCGGCGGACATGAGCATCGCCGCCATCGCTCGCGCCCGCGGCGTAGATCCGCTGGCGTATGTGTACGATCTCCTACTGGAGGACGATGGCGCCACCATGCTGTTCCTCCAATACACTAATTATGCCGACCGAACCTTGGACTCCGTTCTCGACATGTTGCGGCACTCGGACAGTGTACTCGGGCTGGCGGATGCGGGGGCGCATTACGGGATGATCTGCGACGGCGCCTACCCCAGCTTCATGCTGAGTTACTGGGCCCGCGATCGCGCGCGCGGCCGGCTCGGTTTCGGTGAGACGATCAAGATGCTGACGTCAGAACCGGCCGAAGCGATGCGGCTGCTGGACAGGGGGCGACTGGCGGTTGGGGACAAGGCGGATCTGAACGTGATTGATCCTGACCGTATTAATCTCTTCAAGCCCCGGATCGTCCGCGATTTGCCCGCTGGCGGCAAGCGCCTAGCTCAGCGTACCGAAGGCTATGCCGCCACCATCGTCAACGGGCGGACAATCCGGCGTGATGACGCTGACACCTTTGTCCTGCCGGGCAAGCTGATCCGGGGCATCCGTCCCGCGCCGCAGGTTCGATCATGATATGGTGCACGAAGCCCCGGCGCCTACGCAGTGCTTAACATATACGATCAGGAGGAAGGCTTGACACTCGATCGGATCTACGAGGAACTGGTGTTCCCCGAATGCCCACGTTGGCGCGACGGGGCCCTGTGGTTCTCTGACTGCCATGATGGCAGAGTCGTTGCAATCGCGCCGGATGGTCGGCTGCTCGATAGTTTCGGCGTTCCCGGCGGTCCGTCCGGCCTGGGCTGGTTGCCGAGCGGTGAGGCGCTCGTGGTTTCGATTGCGGATCTGTGCGTCTATCGTCGGCAATCCGATGGCAGCCTGATCCGGCACGCTGACCTTTCCAGTCACCATCGGTTTCACGCCAACGACATGGTCGTCGACGACCGCGGCAACGGCTATGTTGGGGAGGTCGGCTTTCGCGGCGGGCTGGAGGCGCCCAAGTCGACAGTGCTACTTCTCGTTCGTCCAGATGGCGCTGTCAGCGTCGCCGCCGACGACATGTTGACCCCCAACGGCTCGGTCATCACCGCCGACGGCGGCACGCTGATCGTCGCGGAGTCGTTGCGGCACCGACTGATGAGTTTCACCATTGCGGCGGATGGTACCCTGCATGACCGACGGCTGTTCGCTGAACTGGATGCCGAGGCGATCCCCGACGGCATCTGTCTGGACGAGGCGGGTTGCATCTGGGTGGCTTCCCCACGCGCCCGTGCGGTGCTGCGTGTCAGCCCTAAGGACGGAGTAGTGGATCGGATCGATACGGGCGCCACGCGGCCCTATGCCTGCATGTTGGGCGGTGCCGATCGTCGCGACCTCTTCGTGTGCCTGGCTGATACCCATGACGCTGCTGTCGCGCGGAAGGCCCGCAGCGGGGCTATCGCTTTTCGCACCGTTGATGTTGCGGGCTGCGGGCGTCCATGATCGTCATCGCAACGGGAGATCTCACCCGCTGTCGCGGCACGCGGATGCGGGATGACAAGCCGCTAGGAGAGGCACGGTGACGCTGACGGGCCGAAGGATTGTAGTAACGGGTGCCGCCAGCGGCATCGGATTGGCAACGGCGCGGTTATTGGTCGAAGCGGGTGCGCGCGTCGCTATGCTCGATGTGTCGGAAGAGCGCGTCAAGGCTTTAGCCGCAGCAGTCGGCGCCGACGCGATTATCTGCGACGTAAGCGACGCGCGACAGATCGAGGCGGCCGCCGTACTGGCCGAGCAGGTGCTGGACGGGGTCGATGGGATTGTCAACGCGGCTGGCATCCTGGCAATGTCGCCGTTCGAGGCAATCTCGGCCGACATGTGGCATCGCACGCTTGCTGTAAACCTGACGGGGCCGATGCTGCTGAGCCAGGCACTGCTTCCCGCCCTGAGGCGCGCAGCAAGCGCGACGATCGTGAACGTCGCTTCCATCGGTGGCATCCGTCCTGGCCGTGGCGCGGGCGCCTATGCGGCATCCAAGGCTGGGCTTGTCGCGCTCAGCAAGGCGATGGCGGTGGAACTTGGCCCGCGAATCCGGGTGAACGTCGTCTGCCCAGGTACGATCGAGACACCGATGAGCGACGGTCTTCTCCTCGATACCACGATCCGTGAGCGACTCGTATCCAGTAACATGCTTCAGCGGCTCGGGCAGGCGAGCGAGATCGCCGATGCTATCGTGTTCCTGACCGGGGGCGCGTCGTCTTATGTCAACGGATCGACGTTGGTTGTGGATGGCGGCTATACGTTTTCGTGACGTTCGCCGATTCTATGCAGGGTGGTGCTGCGGCAACTCAAAGATTTTGAACGCTGACTAGGGACTGCATCTGCGGTTGACGGATGCTGGCGCCCTGGGGCCATTGCATTGTTCCATCTTATGGTTCTGCCGCTGCTAATCGCCAGTGAACGAGTTGGTCCCGACCTGAAACGCCGAATGCACTCCGCTTATTGAAATGCGCCCGCCGTGGGGCAATAGTCGGCTTGTCTTGCTCGGGAGAGGATCCAAGGCGGACTTGCGGAAATAAGCTGTCGCTACGCCCGTGCAAAGCAGGCAGCGCCCTTTAAGGCGGACAGGGCCGCCGACCGGAAGACCAGGCCGTGGCGCACCGTCGCGCCGTCGGCGGTGCGATAGCCGCCGAGGTCGCGCAGGTTGACGGAGCGGATTAGATCATCGGGCATGGGGCGGCATATATCCCTGTCGATGGACGTGCTCATTCCTGTTCGTAGCTGAAGGCGCACATCTTGTTGCCGGCGGGGTCGCGGACGTATGCCCCGTACCGGCCACCCGCCCTTTCGCGCGGCCCCGCCGGTCCCTCGCACCATCCGCCGTTTCCCAGTGCGGCGGCATGGA
>NZ_VNIM01000160.1 GCF_007785815.1 Alterirhizorhabdus solaris
CAGATCAGACGGATATCGCTTGGTCTTCCTGGCGATGTCGGACATCCGCCCTCGGCTCTCTTCGGTCCACATCCAGAGCCTGAATCACATCCGACCAACCGTGCAAAGCCTTTTCCAAACGGTCTCTTAGGCGGTGGCAGGAACGGCCATATGCGGTGCGCGCTCGGAGTTTCCATCTGGAGCCATGATAGTCGGCCAAGCTGCGAATGGATCGTAGACGGCACTCTCGTCCGAAAGGAACAGCAGGCGCTTCCGCCCGCCTATCTGTGGGCTGACATCGATGAGGTGGCCGGCTTGTCGCGCCACACCGCGTGGTATTCAGCGTCGCGCCGCGCGCCGCCTGAAGGCGGCCGGGGCCTCGCCGATGAGTTGAGAGAAAGCCTTGGCGAAAGCGCTCAGCGAAGCGTAGCCGACTTCGAGAGCCACGTCGGTGACCAGCCGGCCTTCCGTGAGCAGAGCCATCGCCGCCATAACGCGCGCCTGACCCAGCCAAGCCTGCCAGCCCATTCCCGTCTCGCGAAGGAACAGCCGGCGGAATGTCCGTTCGGAAAGGCCGGCCGCGGACAGGGCGCCGGCCTGCGTCGCGGCGCCGGGATTGCCGAGCGCATAGTCCATCGCCCGGACGATCCCAGGATGCATCGCACCGGGCAGCGACAGTGGCAGTTCGCTCTCCAACCACTCCTCGCTCATCAGCGCGAGCGTGCGGAAGAAGCTCGCCGCCACCGGATCGGCCTCGCTCGCGCCCAGCGGCCAGCGCAGCGCATGGAGGATCATCTCGCGCATGACCGGCGTGGCGACGAGGATGCGGACCCGGCTTGTCCCGTCCTTCACCGTATCGGGCGCGAAGTAGATCGAGGCACCCTCGATGTCGGACATGAGCGTGCGGTGCCGCACGCCTGCCGGGATCCACCCCGCCCGGCCGGTCGGCAGCAGATATCGCGCGCGTTCGCTCTCGATCTGGGTCGTGCCGGCGAGCGCGTAGATCAGTTGGTGATAATCGTGGGCGTGCCAATCGTAGGAGGTGTTCCGCGCAAGGTCGTGGAAGGCGAAGCCGGACCCGCGGGGACGGTCGAGACCGTAGGTAATGAGCGTTGCCGTTGTTTCTTCCTCGCTCAGGCGTCGCATGGCCGTTCCGCGCTCATTATTGACCGGTAGTCGTTAGCCGGTCAGCCCGCCATTGGCTATTCCGTGTCCACCACAGGAGCGAGAGACATGGCCAGCACGGCACACGACACGAAGATCGTCGATCAGTTCACCCGGTGGGCGCAGCCCTTCGCCGACCTGTCGGTCCACGCCGACGCCGATGGCATGGCGCGCACGCTCGCCGCCGCCGCTATCACGCCCGAAATGGCGGTGCTCGATGTCGCTTGCGGCCCCGGCATCGTTGCCTGCGCTGCCGCACCGTTGGCCCGTCACATCACCGGCATCGATCTCACCCCCGCGATGATCGATCAGGCACGCGGGCGCCAGCGGAACGCGGGTCTGGACAACATCACATGGCAGGTCGGCGATGCCACGCGCCTGCCGTTCGAGGACGACCGGTTCGACGTCGTGCTGACCCGCTACAGCTTCCACCACATCCCCGATCCGGGTGCCGCGTTGCGCGAGATGACGCGCGTCTGCCGGCCTGGCGGTCGCGTGGTCGTCATCGACGCCACGCCGACGGCCGATACGCAAGCGGCCTATGATCGCATGGAAACGCTGCGCGATCCGTCACACGCCAGCGCGCTGACGCTCGACCAGTTGCGCGCGCTGGGTCAGAGGGCGGGACTGATCGAGCGGGGGACCGACTTCTACCGGTTGGAGGCGCTGCTCGATACGCTGGCCGATGCCGAGGACATGGTTGGGCTGACGGCCTTGTTCGAGACGGATATCACCAGTGGCGAGGATCGCATCGGGGTCGCCGCCCGCCATGCCGCGGACGGCATCCGGTTCGTCTTTCCGGTCTCGATCGTTGCTTGGGATCGTCAATAGTAGCGCATCTTCAACGGCATGCAGCCCGTATAGGCCGATTTGGCCAATATCGCCCTGCCTCGGATCTGGTGACCCACATCTGGCCATTCCGGCGTCTCGCTCCCTTCCCTGGACCGGACGCTCGTCAATCTCGCAGCGGGGCTGCTTTTTGGTGCAAGCTGGGGGCAGCCGGGCGGCTCCAGCCAAGGAAAGCAGCGATCCGTTTTCATGGCGTTCGACTGGCTGACGCCCGCGTCCATGAGGGAGCCGGCCACCCGCCTTGCGATACGCGAACACTGTTCTGCTTCGAATGACACGGAGCGGGCACGACGGGAAGCACCGGGTAGCGCATAGTCTGCAAGCTGGCCGAATCAGCAGCTGCCGTTACGATGCGAGGAGCACCGCGATGCCCAGAATGATTTTCATCAACCTGCCGGTCGCCGATGTCGCGGCATCAACCGCTTTCTATGAGGCAATCGGCTTCGAGAAGAACCCTCGCTTCAGCGACGGGCAGGCCTCGTCGATGGTCTGGTCTGATGCGATCTACGTCATGTTGCTCGCCAAGCCCTTCTTCGCGACATTCACCCAGAAGACGATCGTCGATGCCACGACCAGTTCCACCGGACATTACGCGCTGTCGTTCGACAGTCGCGCCGAGGTCGACGCGATTACGCAGGCGGCGATCGAGGCGGGCGGACGCGAATTGCATGAACCGCAAGATATGGGCTTCATGTACAGCCGCGCTTTCGAGGATCTCGACGGTCATGGTTTCGGGCCGTTCTGGATGGACCCCGCCGCCGTCGAGGGGGGACCGCCGGATGACGCCTAGTTAGAGGCCTGCGGCCCGGTTCGTCGGCGCTCCGGGGGAACATGTTAACGTGCGACCGATATGTCCTGTCCGTTTGTAGCGGGAGGGCATCAATGCAGGGAAATGGCACGACTTTCAGTCAGGCGACGGATCTGTTCGGTCGCCTGACCCGTGCGACCAACTTCGCGCTGGACCATTGGTGGCTTTGGCTGGTGCTCGGGGGCGTCGCGATCGTGGCGCTCAAGGTTCGCGGCCAACACGCGTTGATCGCTTCGCTCGACGAGCGAGCAGACGCCGCGTTCGGCGACATCGATGCGTTGCTGATCGAACGCAGCAGCCTGGTCGGCAATCTCGTCGAGGTCGTGCGGGCGTTCTCGCAAAAGGAACATGACGTGATCCGCGACGTGCTCGATGCGCGTGTCGATGCCCTCGAAGCGGCAGGCAACGCCGCCATCCAGACCGGCACGCAGATCGCCGACATCCTCCAGAACGTCTTCTCGGTGAGCGAAAAATATCCGCGACTGGCAAGCGACGAACATTACCGGACGTTGCGCACGGATCTCATCCGCCTCGAGGATCGCATCACCGCCGCGCGTCGCTTCTATAATCTGGCGGTCGAGGAACTGAATGCGGTCAGGCGTGCGTTCCCCGGCAATGTGATCAGCCGCCGTGATCCGACCCCCGAGCGGGCGAAATTCAGCCTCGGCGAACGGCGCGCGGAATTTGCCGAGCCGGTCAGGATCCGTCTCTAGTCGCCGGGGGTCGAGGCGATGGCTGCCTATGGATACGTCACGCACGCCGCTCGCAACCGGCGTTTCACGGCACTGCTGCTGTTCGCCTATGTCCTCGCCTTCGAGCTGATCGGCGCGTTCGTGCTGACGATGCTGCTGCTGATCGTGGATCAGGAGCATACCATCCTGTCCGATCCGACCGGCTACGCGTTGCGCTATGGTCTGCCGGTCGCGGTCTTCAGCGCATGGATCTTCCGGCGTCTCTACCGCAGTCATGCCGAAGCGGTGATATATGGTCTTGGCGTGCGGATTGTCTCGCGGACCGATGAACCGCGCTTCGTCGGCATCGCCGAGCAGGCCTGCACCACCCTCGGCGTTCGCCTGCCGCGTTTCGGTGTGCTCGATGCCGCCGAACCCAACGCCCTGACCATTGGCGAGGGACCGAACTGCGGGCTGATCGTCGTGACGCGCGGTATGCTGGATCGGCTCGATGATGACGAACTGCTTGCCGTGCTGGCACATGAGGCATCGCATATCCGCCAGGGCGACACCGGGCTGCTGGCCGCCAACCACGCACTGATGCGCACCGCGGTGCTGTTGCAGGTCCACAACCCGCTACGGTTCGAGGACTGGCGGCAGATGATCCTGCCGTTGCTGCTCCCGCCGTTGCTGGTCGTGATGCTGGCGGGCAGCGCCACGACGATGGCAGCCATGACATTGGCACGGTTCGCCCGGCGCGGTCTCAAGCTCGGTCGTGACCATATCGCCGATGGCGAGGCGGTACGCGTGACGCATTTCCCGGAGGCGTTGCTCAGTGCGCTGGTCAAGATCGGCGGGCATGGCGCCTTCGCCGGCAGCCAGCGGGTCGAGGGAGCGCTGTTCGATGGACCGGCGGACCACGAGGGCGGCACGCATCCCGCGATCGACGCACGGCGGCAGGCGATCACCACGCTCGGCCGAGGCCTGATGGACGCGACACGCCAGCGCCGCGATACGCGCGAGCCCTCGCGCGCCCGCTTCGGCCAAGCGCGGTCGACGCGGCGGATGCTCTATCCCGCCGACGCGACCGGCCGACCGCTCGAGCAGCCGCCAACGGCGTCGTTGAGCATGTTGGTGCGACGTTTCACCGACCCGGATGCCCACCGGCAATGGCAGGAAGCGTGCATAGCCTGGTGCGAATGGCGCGCTACCGATGGACGCAATGCCATCGGTCTTGCGCCAGCGATGATTATTCCGGTCGCCAGCATCGCCATGTTCCTGCTCGTCTTCTGGTGGCCGGCCGATCGTGATCTTTCGAAACTGGCGGCGCGCCTCGCTCCCGGCGCGCTGGTCGAGATCGCACGCGACGTGAATTCCGGCCCCGAATGTATCGGTCGGTCCTATCGCGATGGAATATGCCCGGAGTATCGGTATTCACCAGCTCAGCTTGCAGCGAAACGGGCCAAGGCGAATGAGGCGTCGGCGGAAGCGTCGGCCGAACCGACAACTAGCGCGCCAGCCCCCGCTTCGTCCGGCCTGGCGATGCCGCTGTTTCTCGTCCTGTTGATCGGCCTTGCGGCCGTAAGCCCCAAGCTGATGCGACGGGTCGTCGGGGTCGTGGACGCCAGATCGAGCACGACTGACGGGCAGCGGCAGACGCGACCGGACCCGCCTTCAGGCGCCCCCAGCGTGGCCCCGCGATCCGATGGACCGCCGGGAGGACATGTCTACCCTAGGGTCAGGACTCGTTGATCACAGTCAGAAGATGACGGTGGCAGCGAGAGCAATGGCGGAGAAGAAGGCGGTGGGGCAGCGGTCGTAGCGGGTGGCGACGCGGCGCCAGTCCTTGAGGCGGCCGAACATGATCTCGATGCGGCTGCGACGCCGGTAGCGGCGCTTGTCGTA
>NZ_VNIM01000161.1 GCF_007785815.1 Alterirhizorhabdus solaris
GGGCGGGGCGGCCATGTCCTTTGACGTGTCCGTCGCTCGCCGGCTGGGCGAAACCGATGTTGCCGCCACCTTTTCGGACGGGGGCGGGCTAACCGCGCTGTTCGGCCCCTCGGGTGCGGGCAAGACGAGCGTGCTCAACATGATCGCCGGTCTGCTGCGCCCCGGTTCGGGCCATATCCGGGTGGGCGGCGAGACCTTGTTCGACGCCGCCGCGCGGATCGACGTGGCCCCGCATCGCCGCCGCGCGGGCTATGTGTTTCAGGAGGCGCGGCTGTTCCCGCATCTGCGCGTGCGGGCCAACCTGCTGTACGGCCACCGCCTCGCCGCCCCCGCCGATCGCTGGATGGGGCTGGACGAGGCGGTCGCCTTTCTCGGGATCGGCGACCTGCTCGATCGCTGGCCGCGCACGCTTTCGGGCGGGGAGGCGCGGCGGGGATTGAGTGGGGGGGGCCCTGCGGTCCGGCCGCGCGTCCCGCTCTTGTTCTTTTAAACAACTGTAGCTGCCCGGGCCGCCCTTCGTGTATGTATCAGTGGTCTGTAGCGTGTTAATTAAGAACTGGCGCTGCCGATCCTCTACGTCACCCACGAGGCGGCGGAGGTGGAGCGGCTGGCGACCGGCGTGGTGCGGATCGGGGCGGGGTGAGGGTTTTCTCCCCGTCACCCCGGCACGAGGCCGGGGTGGCGGAGGACGGAAGGCGTGCTTAAGCGCGTTTTCGCCGTGACGTGCCGCGCGTCATCGGATCGGGCTTCTTCGGGCGAACCCAGCCGGGCGGCGGTTCGGCGCGCTGCTGGCTGGTGCCGAGACCCATCGCGCCCGGCTGTTGCCGGGTGAGGCCGGCCAGCCCGCTCCCCGTCTCGACAGGGGTGCCGCCGTTCCGCGCCGCATGGATCTGGTCGCGCAGGATGGCGGCCCGCTCGTAATCGCCGCTCGCCGCCGCGTCCGCCATCGCGCGTTCAAGCGCGGCGATGGCGGCGTCGTCCATCAGTCCTTCCAGGCCCAGTAAAGCTGGGCGGGGGGAATGTTGATAAGCTCGAAGCCGTGGTCGATCCGGTCGAAATGCGGGGCGATGAAATCCCGCACCTTCGGGCTGAACTGATAGACGAGGAATGCGCCGTCCGGCCGCAGCGCCGCCTGCGTCTCGCTGGCGATGCGCGGGCCGACGCCCGGCGGCAGGGTGGAGAAAGGTAGGCCCGACAGGATGTAGTCGGCGTGGTCGAAACCACGCTCGGCCAGGATCGCGCGCACGTCCGCAGCGGAACCCTGCACCGGGACGAAACGCGAATCGGTGATCCGGCCCGCCAGATACTCGATGAAATCGGGGTTGGTATCGATCGCGATCAGCGTCGCATCGGGCGCCATCCGCTCGAGGATGTGGCCGCAGAAGGTGCCGACGCCCGGGCCGTATTCCACGAATACCTTGGTGTTCGCCCAGTCCACCTTCGAGAGCATCTTCTCGATCAGCTTGGTGGAGGAGGGGATGATCGAGCCGACCATCACCGGATGCTTGATGAAGCCGCGGAAAAACATGCCCAGCGGACCGACGCTGGTGGCCGTCCGGCGCTTTCGGGTACGGGCAAGCGCCGATTCGGCGGAAGATCCTGACATGGTGGCTCCAACTCGGGCAGACGACGATCGGTTCCGTTCGCAAAAGCAGCCCATAAAGGCAAGCCGCAGCCTGCCGGTTCGCGGCAGGCCGATGCCGGGGCGGACGAACGGAGGCGGTTTCGCGCCGGGCCGGTTCCTTCCAAGTCATTGAGGTAATTATGGAACAGGCCCGGGCGTGGTCGGTTACCTTTGCTCCCCAGCCAGTGGACCAACGCCATGATCGACCAAGCAGACGCCGCCGAACCCGGCGCGCGCGACGATGCGCCGCGCGGCACGACCCGGAAAGCCGAACCCGACAGCGAGCAGCAGCAGCGCGGCGAAAGTGCGCTTACCGCCCGCACCATCACGATCAACCGCAAGCCGGATGAGGTCTATGCATTCTGGCGAGACTTCTCGAACCTCGCCGGGGTGATGGAGAATATCGAGGCCATCACCGTGCGTGACGATCGTACCTCGCACTGGGTGGTCAACGCTCCCGGCGGCAGGACGGTGGAATGGGACGCGATCGTGACCGAGGACGAGCCGGGCCGGCTGATCGCGTGGCAGTCCGCCGAGGGTGCCGACGTATCGAACAGCGGCCGGGTGGCGTTCCGCGACGCGGGTGAGCGTGGCACCTTCGTGACGGCGACGCTGGCCTATGATCCGCCGGCCGGGGTGGTCGGCAAGCTCGTCGCCAAGCTGTTCCAGAAGGAGCCGGGCATCCAGCAGCGGCGCGATCTGCGGCGGATCAAGCAGTTCCTCGAAACCGGCGAGATCGCCACCTCCAGCCCGCCGAACCCCGCGCCCAAGGCGTAACCCTCTCCCGTTTTTCGGCCTCCACGTTTTCGGAAGGACCAGTCCATGCGCGCACTTACCTGGCACGGAAAGCACGACGTCCGCGTCGATACCGTTCCCGATCCCGAGATCATCAATCCGCGCGATGCGATCATCAAGATCACGTCCACCGCGATCTGCGGTTCCGACCTGCATCTTTACGATGGCTATATCCCCACGATGAAGGCGGGCGACATTCTCGGCCACGAGTTCATGGGCGAGGTGGTGGAAACCGGCGCGAAGAGCACCTTGAAGAAGGGCCAGCGCGTCGTCGTGCCGTTCGTGATCGCGTGCGGCAGCTGCTACTTCTGCGGCAAGCACCAGTATTCCGCCTGCGACAACTCCAATCCCGCCGACAATCAGGATATCTCCGAGGAACTGTGGGGCCACCCCGCCGCCGGGCTGTTCGGCTATAGCCACATGACCGGCGGCTATGCCGGCGGGCAGGCAGAGTATGTCCGCGTGCCTTTCTCCGACGTCGGCCCGATCGTGATCCCCGACGGGATCGACGACGAGAAGGTGCTGTTCCTTTCCGACATCCTGCCGACCGGGTGGATGGCGGCGGAGAATGCCGACATCGAGCCGGGCGACACGGTGGCGGTGTGGGGCTGCGGGCCGGTCGGCCTGTTCGCCATCCAGAGCGCGTTCCTGATGGGCGCGCAGCGGGTGATCGCGATCGATCATTTCCCCAATCGGCTCGCGCTCGCCAGGCAGATGGGCGCGGAGGTCCTCAACTATGAGGACACCAAGATCTACGAGGCGCTGATGGAGCTGACCGGCGGCATCGGCCCGGATGCGGTGATCGACGCGGTCGGCCTCGAAAGCCACGGCCTGTTCGCCGACAACGTGCTGGACCAGATCAAGGCCACCGCCTTCCTCGGCACCGAGCGGCCGCATGTGCTGCGGCAGGCGATCGTCGCGTGCCGCAAGGGCGGGCGCGTGTCGGTGCCGGGCGTGTACGGCGGCTTCGTCGACAAGTTCCCGATGGGTGCCTTCATGGAGAAGGGGCTGACGATGAAATCGGGCCAGACCCATGTGCAGCATTACCTGCCGGGCCTGCTCAATGCGATCCTGGAGGAGAAGATCGACACGACCTTCCTGATCTCGCACCGCATGGCGCTGGAGGATGCGCCGCACGGCTACGACATCTTCAAGAACCAGCAGAACGACGTGACCAAGGTCGTCCTCAAGCCGGGCCTCGCGAAGGCCGCCTGAAAGGAATATTCCATGGCTGACAACAACGGAAAACTTGCCGTCATCACCGGCGCCTCCACCGGAATCGGTTTCGAGCTGGCGTCCATCGCGGCGGAGAACGGCTACGATATCCTCGTGGTGGCGGACGAGCCGCTGATCGAAAGCGCCGCCGCCGACTTCCGCACTCACGGCGGCAGGGTGGAATCGCTCGAGGCCGATCTTTCCACGATCGAGGGCGTGGACAGGCTGATCGCCGCGACCGGTGGGCGACGGATCGACGTGCTGTGCGCCAATGCCGGTCGCGGCCTGGGCCACGGCTTCCTCGATCAGAGCGTGACCGACTGGCGCCGGGTGGTGGACACAAACATCACCGGCACGCTCTACCTGTTGCAGAACGTGCTGAAGGACATGGTGGCGCGCAACGACGGCAAGGTGCTTGTCACCGGATCGATCGCGGGTTTCATCCCCGGCTCGTTTCAGGCGGTGTACAATGGTACCAAGGCGTTCGTGGACAGCTTCACCGATGCCATCCGCGACGAACTGAAGGAATCGAAGGGCGTCCAGATCACCACGCTGATGCCGGGGCCGGTGGAGACCGAATTCTTCGACCGCGCCGACATGATGGACACCAGTGTCGGCGTCTCGACCAGCAAGAGCGACGCGGCGGACGTGGCGCGGGATGGCTGGGAGGCGCTGATGGACGGCAAGGCCAGCGTCGTTTCCGGCTGGAAGAACAAGGTGCAGGTCGCGCTGGCGCATGTTACCCCGGCGGCGGTGCTTTCCGGCATGCACCGGAACATGGCCGAGCCGGGTTCGGCCGACAAATAAACTAGGAGGCGGCGGCGGACGGCTGGGGTAATCTCTACGCCGCCCTGCCGCGTGCCGATCCCGCCGGGGACATCGGTGACGAGGAGTTTCGCGCGCTTCTCACCCGGCCCGGCCTGCGGATCGAACGGATCGTGTCGCACGGTCACGTTTCTGCCGACTGGTACGATCAGGATCGCGACGAATGGGTGCTGCTCGTCGAGGGTGGCGCCCGTCTGTCGTTGGAAGGGGAGGGCGAGATCGTGCTCGGCCCCGGCGATCATCTGCTGATCCCGGCGCATGTGCGCCACCGCGTGACATGGACCGACCCGGCACGGCGGACGATCTGGCTGGCGATCCACTTCGACTGACGGCTCTGCCTGGCGTCTCCGGTCGGCGACACGGGAAAGCATTTTCTGCTGAACAATGGCTGACAGGTGCGTTCAGGACGAAGTCAAGCCAGCGAGTCGATAAGGGCCTCCTGAGTTCGACACCATCAGGGAGACACGACATGTTCAAGCCGTTCATCACCGCCGCCGCCATCGCGCTTGCCACCACCACTGCCGTGGCCCTGCCGGTCGCGCCCGCTGCCGCGCAGAACTACGGTTGGGACGATCGTGGCTACGGCGGCCAGGGTTTCCAGAACGTCGGCTGGCGCAACGATCGCCGCTACAACAACAACCGTCGCTACAGCAACAACCGCAACTATCGCGGCAACCAGCGCTGCCGTGACAAGGGCAACGGCGGTCTCGCCATCGGCGGCATCGCCGGCGGTCTGGCCGGCAACACCATCGCAGGCCGCGGCGACAAGACGCTCGGCACGATCCTCGGCGCGGGCGGGGGCGCGCTCGCCGGTCGCGCCATCGACAAGTCGGACGGCCGCCCCTGCTGAGGCCCGGCCTCGGCTGACACGGAAACCCGC
>NZ_VNIM01000162.1 GCF_007785815.1 Alterirhizorhabdus solaris
GGTGCTCGACGGACCGATCAACCGCGATGCCTTCATCGCCTATGTCCGTCAGGTGCTGGTGCCCGACCTCTCGCCCGGCGACATCGTCATCATGGACAATCTGTCGAGCCACAAAGCCCCGGCCGCCGGGGAGGCGATCGAAGCGGCGGGGGCGACGCTGCTCTTCCTCCCGCCCTACAGCTCCGACTTCAACCCGATCGAGCAGGCCTTCTCCAAGCTCAAGGCGCACCTGCGCAAAGCCGCCGAGCGCACCATTCACGGCCTGTGGAACGCCATCGGCCGCATCCTCAACCTTTACCCGCCGCAGGAATGCGCCAACTACTTCGCCAACGCCGGATACGATGCAGACTGATAGGAAACCGCTCTATCGGGGCAGGCGCGTCGGCCAGCTGCGTCCGCTGCCTCCAGGCCATAATACCACGCGGGCCGGGTCGTATAGTTGCAGCGGGATGCATACTCCGCCAAAGCGGTCATGCATGACGAAAAAGGGCGGCACGGGTTGCCCCGCACCGCCCCGAAGCGGAGCAGCCGTCGATCGCCCGGGATACGGCGGCCGTCTCGATTACATACCGAGTGTATCGAGACCGGCGGCCGATCCGACATGGCTGTAGACGAAGTACGTCGTGTCGCCGCGCGTCACCGAACCGTCGAACTCCAGCGCCGCGATGGCCGATCCGCCCGTACCGCTGATGTCGAGCGACCCGAGATCGAGCGAGCCGCTTCCTCCGAGCTTGATGACCCCGTCAGCCAGCGAGACCGTGTTGCCCACCTTGACATTCGCCAGCGACGTAGTGGTGACGAGAATGTCCCGCGTGCCGAAATTGGCGATCGTGTCATGCCCCAGATCCAGCCCCAGCGCGGTGTCCGCGAAGAACTTGTTCACTTTCCGGTCGGGGCTGTCACCGCTCATCCGGTCGTCGCCCAGCCTGCCTTCCACCGCGCCGACCGGACGGACGGACGCGTCGGCATAGACCGTCAATCCCGCGTCGTCCGTACCGATCAGGCGCAGGGCCTTCACGCCTTCGATCGCAACGCTGTCCTTCTGTACATCCAGCGTCACCGTGCCTTTGGCGAACTGGATCAGGCCGTCCCCGTTTGAGTCCTTCAGCGCACCCTTGGTCACGAAGACGTCGTTGCTGCCGAATCCGATGATCTGGTCATTGCCGCTTGCCGCCTCGATATCGAAGAAGAAGCTGTTCTCCAGCTTGGTGCCGGTCAGCACATCGCTGGTGCTTGCCGAACCGTTCAGGGTGCCGGCGCGCTGCAGCGTCGCGCTGTCGGGCAGGCCCGGCGCGGCGGGTGGCGCGGCGGTCGTGACGATCTTCACGGTCGCAACGTCGCTCTTGCCGTCGACGGTAGCGGCGTAGGTGAAGCTGTCTGTGCCGACGAACCCCTTGTTTGCGGTGTAGGTAAAGCTGCCTTCGGCATTCAGCTTGAGCGTGCCGTTGGCCGGCCCCGATTTTAGCGTGGCGGCAAGATCGCGCCCGGCCGGATCGGTGTCGTTGGCGAGAACGTTGCCCTTCACCGTGCTGCCCGACATGCCGGTGACGAGATCGTCGGTCGCATGCGGCACGAGGACGACGACCGGAACGTCCGGCACCTCGACGACGGCACTGCCGTTGATCTGGGCGACCGTCTTGGTCAAATCGTCGGTGATGCCCATGTAGAAGGTCACCACGGTCGACTTGCCCGGCGGCAGGGTGCCTACACCGAACGTGATGTTAATCGACTGGTCGGCGGTGACCGAATAGCCGACCCGCTGCGGGGTGCCGTAGGCGGCGGCCGCATAGGGGTCCTCGTTGATGAAACCGTAGGTGGATACCACCGCGCGCGGATCGTTCGCGTAGAAGAAGTATGGCGTGCCGCCCTTGACCGAGGCCGTCACCAGCCCGGCGCCAGCGCCCTGCTGCACGATCTTGTTCTCGGTTGCCATGGTCGGGCCATGATCCGGGTCGACCGTGCGCATGTAGCGCAGGTCGGTCATCGCGCTGCCGGAATTGTTGGTCAGCTTCACCTCGACGCGAACATATTTTGCGCCCTCGACGAGGGTCAGGGTCTGGTCGACGGCGAGTTTCTCGGTGGTGCTGCCCTGCCAGTTCGCTTCCGCCGCCTTGGCATTGGCGCGGGTGGTCTGCTTGCCATCGATCTCCATCAGCCCGTCGAGCATCTGGTTGGAATGGACGACCGTCTTGCCGTCGGTCTTGTATCCGATGTTGAAGCCTTCCACCGCCACGCCGCGCAGCACGCCGTCACGCAGGGTGGTTTCCTTGCCCTGGCCGAACCCGTCGAGGTCGGCGAAAAGGCCGACTGAGCGCGTCTGGTTCGCGGTATTCACCTGTATGCCATCGGGCGCATACTTCGTGGAGCCGAGGCCGCCGTAAGCGTTTATGCCGAGGCTCAGAAAATCATTCTGGAGAAAGACCTCGGAACCGACCTGCGCGTTTTTGACAATCATCAAAGGAGACCCTTCACCTGTTAACGCCTCATGCGCCCGTTTTCGATCGAAACCGTTCGGCCCGCCCCGCTGATAACCGCGAAGTACGTTGCTTACGGTAGAATTCTGATAGACGAGGCTGTACTACCACCCCGTTGCGGTCATTGGTTCTTTTCCCGTCAACGATGTATGTCCATGCCGCTCTGAAAATCGACTTTGACTATATTCGGTCAACTCGCTTCCTTAGGGCAGCGGTAACCATGTTTTTTCCGTAACCTTCGCCCAGCGCTTGCCTAGCGTGTCGAGACGGAACGCCCAACTCTCACGGCGAAACGCGGGAACTTGCCCAAAATGGACGAAACCGAATGCAATTTTTGATGATTGCCCCCCGATGAACGGCCGGATTAGCTCACGGGCGCCTGAAATATTCCGGTGCGGTGATTCGGATGTGGATTGCGCAAATCCCATGTTCTATGGAGATCCCGACGATCGGCGTAGCGCCCCGGCCCGGCGTCCAGCCGCCCCGAATACCCGATCGACCGACCTTGCTAAGTCATTCCGCTTAGGTCTTAATGCGCATACCGTGACGCCAGGCACGGCAAGGCACGGGACTCCCATCGGCGTATCGGATGGGACTCTTCCGGCCTCCTGCGGTCCCCTCGTTCCGCACCGCCCGTGTGCGCCCATACGATAGCGGCGGTTCAGGCGGCGTAGGTCAGCACCTAGTTCCGCCCACGGGCGCCGGGGTGGGTCGCCCCATCGTTGCATACATAGCAGACGCTGCCGTGCAACACCGCACCTTCGATCTGCTGTGCCGACGTCAGCGTATCCACACGCCGCACCGTCATGCCGCCATAGTCCAGTCGGTTATAGACAGTGATCGTCCCGTCGGCCCCATTCGCGCCCGCCGTGGCCAGAAGATTGCCCGCCAGAAAAGCGCCGCTGGCGACTGCGACGCTAAAACACTGGTCCGTATCGCCGGGCTTGGCGACCGTCCCGGTCAGCGCCTCTCCGGCCTTGCTATACAGCACCAGCGATCCCGATCCCGATCCCCCGTCCCGCGTGATCCATAGGGCATCCGCTGCGGGATCGTATGCGATGCCGGTATCGCTGGTGGCGATCGGAACGGGCCAGCCGAGCAATGTTTCGCCGGCGATGTCGAAGTGGATCAGATAGGTGCTGCCCCCGCCCGCCCCGGCCAGTTTCAGGATCGCCCACAGGCTGGAGTCGCTCGTATCCAGAGCCCTGCCCTGAATTGATCCGCGATAATCGGGCGACCGGCCAAGCGACGATGCGCGATATTCCGCCTCCACCGTCGCGAAGTCGGCCAACATGCGGCTCCACCACGGATCGGTCCGGCCGGCGATGCCGTTTGCGACGAACCATTTGCCGTCAGGCCGCCGCATAAGCCCGGTGCACCCCATGCCCTTGCCTGCGCTTGCGGCGGCGGATCCGTCCGGCAGCGGCAGGCCGCCCGCCAACGACAGGATTCGCGCCGTGGACACGATCTCGGCCACGCCGATCGTCGCGAGATAGGCGGAGAGGGCGGCGTGCAGATCAGCATGCTCGGCCGCAGTCAGCGCGGCGCCGGCGAAGAACAGGCAGAACTGCCCTCCGGAATAACTGGCGCCGCTCTGCTTGCCGATCCCTATCGTTACGGTGGACCGCGCCGAGCTTGCTCCCGTTGTCGACCCGAAGGCCGCGCCGTTCCGATACCCCGTCACCACCGTTCCCGAGCGGTTGGCGACGACGAGACCGTAACTGCTCGTCACGGCCGCCCCCGTCGCCAGGGCGGACGTGCTGTTCAACCGCACGACCGGGATGCCACCCGCGTTGCGCGTGGTTACAGAGATGGCGTTCGCGCTGTGCGTGCCGATCGGCTGGTTGGGGTTGCGGTCCGTCTTGCGGAAGAAGCCGCCGATGCAGGCATCGTCCTGCTGGAACGGCCCGCCAGATGCGGGTGCGAAGCCGGTGTCGATCCAGTCGTCCAACCCGTCGGTCCAGAACCCGCGGTCCGCCACGAAGGCCGGGTTGCCGCCCCCGGTCGTGACGGTGAAATTGCTCCCCTTCCAGTTCAGCAGTGCGTCGGCCCGCGTGCCGGTGGCATAGACCTGCAGAACATCCAGCCGCGCCCAGATGTTCGGGCCCGACCCCGCGCCGGAGAGCAGCGCCGATCAGCGCATCCATCGCCGCCTTGCGCGGTTCGTCCGGGCTGGCAGACATGCGTGCGAGAAGGGCGCGCGTCTCCGGGCGCAGCGACACTGCCGCGGCGCCCGCGCCGACCGGCCCGTCGCAGCCGAAATCGAAATCGAAATCGAGGGCGAACATCAGCAATGCGCCAGAATGTCGGCAGCGGTGGTGCCGGTCGCGCAGACGAAGCGCGCGCGGGCACGCAGCACCGCGCCCGCCGGCACGTTGCGAAAGGTCACGTCGGCATTGTCGTCCACGCAGCGCAAGGTCACATGCCCGCCGGGTCCCGATATAAAGCGCCTTGGAAATCGTCGTCAGCGGGTTGCCGTCGTGCGGCGTCACCGCCATCATTGAGCGCGAGGGGCTGGTCGGGCCGTCGGCGTGCGTCTGGTAGGCGTCGGGCATGTCGATCCTCCGGTTACCGGGTACGAGCCACCCGGTAACCGCCTGATCTCACAAAATCCTACTTCGCAACGCCGCTGGGGCGGGGC
>NZ_VNIM01000163.1 GCF_007785815.1 Alterirhizorhabdus solaris
GACCGGGGCCGGTGGGACTATGGCTGGCGCAACGATCGCCGCGCGGACCATCGCGTCCATCGGCGCGGTCCGGCCCCTGGCCCTGGCCGATCCACGCCTGCGCGGCGAGCGGGCTGGCGGCGGTGGCGGCCAGCAACAGGAAGACGATCGCCTTGCGCATGTCGGAAACTCCTCGAACCCGGCGGCAACAGGCCAGCCTCGGTCCTGAGTGCGCCCCGGCGACGACCGGCGCGACGATCGCCCCGGCCCCGATGGTCGCGCCGACTGGAACGGGCGCGGCCCGGACGGACGCGGACCGGACGGACGCGGACCGGAATGGCGCGGCGCGGACCGGCGCGGACCCGATGGCCGCGGACCGGAATGGCGTGGCAACGGAACGGGCCGTCAGTGGTCCGGCAACGATCGCGGCGACCGGGGCCGGTGGGACTATGGCTGGCGCAACGATCGCCGCTACGACTGGCAGGGCTACCGCGCCGGCAACCGGGCGATCTACCGCGCGCCGCGCTATTACGGCCCGCGCGGCACCGATTACAGCCGCTGGTCGCGCGGCTACCGGGTGCAGCCCTATTTCTACGGACAGAACTACTGGATCGCCGACCCGTGGCGCTACCGCCTGCCGCCGGCCTACGGATCGTACCGCTGGGTGCGCTATTACGACGACGTGGCGCTGATCGACGTGCGCAGCGGGCTGATCGAGGACATCATCTACGCCTTCTTCTACCGCTGATTCGAGACGCGATCCGGCGAAGGCCCGGGGCGGCGACGCTCCGGGCCTTTTCGTGCCCGGCATGTTTCACCGCTGCAATATGCCGCCGCATCCTCGCCGCAAGCCTGTCTGCCGGCTGACGAACGCGTTCCCGCAGCGTTCAGCGCCGCTGTGCGATTCGGGGATCATCGGCGGGGCCAGCGCGTTCCGTCGCCTCGGTTCAACAAGGAGTGAGTGCCATGCGTAAGTTTTTCCTCTCGGGGCTGATCGCCGTCACCGCCGCCACCGGCCTTGCCGGCACGGTGAATGCGCAGACCCCGGAACTGCGCCACAACCGCCAGGAGGTGCGCGAACAGCAGCGCGACCTGCGTGATGCCCAGCGCTACGGCAACCGCCACGACGTGCGCGATGCGCGCAAGGATCTGCGCGAGGCCCGTCAGGAGCAGCGGGAGGACTGGCGCGACTATCGCCGCACCAACCGCGACGTCTTCCACGGCCCCGCCTACGTCGGCCCGCGCGGCTATCGCTATCGTCCGGTCGCGACCGGCTACCGTCTCCAGCCGGCGTACTACGGTTCGCGCTACGTGATCGACGGCAACCGCTATCGCCTGCCGCGCGCCACCGGCGTGAACCGCTGGGTGCGCTACGGCAACGACGTGCTGCTGGTGAACAGTCGCACCGGCCGGGTCGTCACCGCCCACAACGGCTTCTTCTGGTAGGAAGCGATCGGCCCCGGCGCACGTCGCCGGGGCCGTCCTTCGTTCGGGCGATCTAGCCGATCCGTGCGAAGGGCAGCAGCTTCACCGCCAATACAGAGGCCGCCCGGCCGTCGCCGGCACGCAACGGCACCAGCAGGGCGGCGGCGTTGCGCTGGATCACCCTGTCGAGCGGCGTCACCGCCGGCGCCTGCACCGCCTGCTCGGCCAACTGGCGGGCGCGGGCGACATCGGACGAGTCGAGACGGATCCGCATCAGCGCGGCGATCCCCGGATAGGTCGCATGGGCGGCGCCACCCAGCGCCACCGAACGGTCCAGCGCTGCCAGTCCGGTCGCGCTCTTTGCGCCCAGCACGGCACCCGCCAGCATCCGCCCGACATCCTGAATCGAATCGAGATGCCAGCCGGCGAGCACCATCTGCGCCTGCGGATCGCGCGGGTCGGCGGCGGCCAGCGCCTCGAACACCTTGCGCGCGGCCAGCGCATCCGCCTTGTTGCGGGTCAGCTTGGCGCGGTAGCCGATCGCCATGGCGCGCACGAGCGTCGCCTCGCGATCACCCGGCCTGGCGCGCAGGTCAGCCTCGGCGGCCGCCTGCGCGGCGGCGATCTGCGCGAGGGCGCCGGATTTGTCCCGCGCCTGGAATGCCGCGGCGGTAAGCATGTCCCGCGGGGATGCGGCAAAGGCGGCGGACGATCCGCCGAGAGCCACGAACACAGCAACGATTCCGATCCACCAGCGCGACACGTCGTTTCTCCTGAGATATCCCGCCGCTTTCGGGGGCCGCGTCACGCTCGCCATCGTGACGCGGCCGGTCCGCCTGCCCGGAAGGCTTCGGCGGACCAGTCCGAAAGGGGGTGGACCGATGCGCTGAACGCACCATTCCGAACTCAGTTGCGCTTAACGGAAACTTAACTCGAGCCTTCGCGCGCCAGTGCCTCGGCGATCAATCGACGGCTGTTTTCAACGCCATACAGCGCGATGAAGCTGCCCATGCGCGGCCCCTGAGACGAACCGAGCAAGGTTTCGTACAGCACCTTGAACCAGTCCCGCAGCGCCTCCTTGCCGTAATGCGTCTTGCCGATCTCGTAGACGAGATCCTGCACCGCCACGGCGACGTCGCTGTCGGCGGTGAGCCCCGCCAGCCCCGCATCAAGTTCACGCAACGCCGCTGCCTCGCTTTCGGTCGGTGCGCGCCGCACCAGAGTGGGCGCGACGAAATCGCGGTGGAAGGCCAGCGCGTGGCCGACCAGCCGGTCCAGCGCCGGATAGCGCGCCGGATCGGCATCGGCCACGTAGTTGGCCAGATAGCCCCACACCTGCTCCGGCCGCGCATCGCCCAGCACGCCGACGAGGTTGAGCAGCAGCCCGAACGTTACGGGCAGCGTCTCGGCCGGCACGTCGCCGTCGTGGATGTGATGCACCGGATTACCCAGCTTCTGCGGCAGTTCCTGCGCGGGCCAGTTGCCGCGGAACTGCCAGTAATCGTCGATCGCGCGCGGGATCACGCCCATGTGCAGCGATTTGGCCTTCTTCGGCTCGCGGTAGATGTAGAAGGCGAGGCTCTCCTGCGGCCCGTAGGTCAGCCACTGGTCGAGGCTGAGGCCGTTGCCCTTGGACTTGGAGATCTTCTCGCCCTTCTCGTCGAGGAACATCTCGTAGTTGAACCCCTCCGGCGGCCGCGCGCCCAGTACGCGCGCGATCTTCGAGGATTGCGTGACCGAATCGATCAGATCCTTGCCCGCCATCTCGTAATCGACGCCCAGCGCGACCCAGCGCATCGCCCAGTCCACCTTCCATTGCAGCTTGGCAGCACCGCCGAGGATCGACTGCTCGACCGTCCCGCCCTCATCCTGAAAACGGACGATGCCGTTCTCCGCGTCCACCACCGTGACCGGCACCTGCAGCACGATGCCGGACTTCGAGGAGATCGGCAGGATCGGCGAATAGGTCGCCTGCCGTTCCTTGCGCAGCGTGGGCAGCATCACCCCCATGATCGCATCATACTGCCGCAGCACGCCACGCAGCGCCTCGTCGAACCGCCCCGAGCCGTAGCAGTCGGTGGCGGAGAGGAACTCGTAGTCGAAACCGTAGCGGTCGAGGAATTGTCGCAGCATCGCGTTGTTGTGGTGCGCGAACGATTCGTGCGTGCCGAACGGATCGGGGATCTTGGTCAGCGGCTTGCCGAGATATTCCGCCAACATCTCCTTGTTCGGCACGTTGTCCGGTACCTTGCGCAGGCCGTCCATGTCGTCGCTGAACGCGATCAGCCGCGTGGGGATGTCGCTCATCGCCTCGAAGGCATGGCGCACCATCGTGGTGCGCAACACCTCGTTGAAGGTGCCGATGTGCGGCAGGCCCGAGGGGCCGTAGCCCGTCTCGAACAGCACATGGCCCTTGGCCGGCGGCGCCTTCTCGTACCGCTTCAGCAGCTTGCGCGCTTCCTCGTAGGGCCATGCCTTGCTGTCGAGGGCGGCCGCCTTCAGGTCTTCCGGGCGCAGTTCGTTTGCCATCTGTTCCGTCGTCTTGTAGCCAATACCCGTGGCCTTACCCGCAAAAGCCGAGCGACCAGAAGCCCCGATCGTCGTGCCTGCGGAATCGGGGATGGCGGAGACGGTGCTGTACGTCGCCCGCCCCGGCCCCGGCGCGCTGCCGGAAGGGGCGGGGCTGGCGATCGGCCTCGCCATCCCGCAGGCGCTGATGTGCGCGGCGTTCCTGTGGATCATCTGGTTCCCGTGGCCCACCACCGAACGCGCGCTGGGCTTCGACATCGGCCTGACGCTGCTGCTGTGCGCGCTGGGCGCCGGGCTGTTCTGGAAGATCGCGCGCGGGCAAGGCGCGGTCGCCGCCGGCATCCTGCGCGCGCCGTTCATCTGCCTCACCGTCACTGACAAGCGGGTGACGTGGCGCGTGCCATGGTCGTCCACACCGCTGCTGGAGGTCGGCGCGTCGCGCATCCTCGGCGGGATTCTGGGAGATACCGATGCGCGTGGGCGCGGGTCGGCGGCGATCATCCTCGTGCCCGGCGACCCGGCCGGCGACTGGGAAAACCGCATCCACCTCGACCGCCTGCCCGACGCCGCCGGCTTCGTCGCCGCGCTGGGGCGGCTGGCGTGAGGGCGGGGGACGACAGCCTGCTGGCGGAACTGCGCGGCCATCTGGACGCGGGCGAGACGCTGCGCTGGCACGGCCGGCCAGGTACGCGCCGCACCGGCATCGAAACGGTCGCCCTGCTCGCCCTGCTCGGGGCGATCGGCCTTGCCACGCTCGTTCTCAACAGCACCGGGCCACGTACACCGGGCCTCGGCCTTACCGAACTGGCCGTGCTGGGCATCGCCATGGCATTCGTCTGGTTCTCATGGAACCGGCTGCAACGCTGGCGCGACCTGTACCGCACGATCTACGGCATCACCGGATGGCGCCTGCTCATCATCAGAAGCGGATGGAACGCCAAGCTGCGTTCGGAAAACGTGCCACCCCGGCTGGTGGAGCAACGTCGCAGCTTCCGTGGCCGCGCAACGCTGCGCGTGACGACCGGCCTGTACTGGGCGGAACCGCGCGGGCGCCGTAGCGGAGGCTGGGTGCTCGAACATGTCGACCTCATCGATATTGCCGACCCCGCCCGCCCCCTCGCGCTGCTCCGGAAGTAAGGCCCATGC
>NZ_VNIM01000164.1 GCF_007785815.1 Alterirhizorhabdus solaris
GGTGCGGGATGCGACGTCCTTCGCCTGCCCGGCGGCGAGCTGGCCGGTGATGACGGGCAGGCCGGGGCGCAGGCCTTCGCCCGTCACCTCTGTATCGCTGCCATTGGTGTCGCCCACCGTCACCTGCACGGAGCTTGGCTGACCGTCGTCGCCCAGCACGTAGATCGTCTGGCGGCTGCCGCGCCCGATCGTGGCGGTGCGCGCCGCCCCGCCGCCTCGACCCGGCCGGCGCGGCACCAGCACGTCGGTCACCCCGCCGCCGCTGCGCGCACCGGCACGATCCGGCGAGAAACGCAGCGCGGCGTTGGGCACGAGCAGCACGTCCTGCTTCTCGGCGGTCACGATATCGGCGGTGGCGGTCATCCCCGGGCGCAACGCGAGGTCGCGATTGTCCACCGTCAGCCGCGCCGTATAGGCGACGACCGAGCCGGCGGTGGTCGTGGTCGTCGTGGTGGTGCTGCTAGTCGAGGCGTTGGCCCCCACGTCCACCCGCTCGATCAGCGCGGGGAAGGTGCGGCCGGGAAACGCATCGACCTGAAAACTGGCGCGCTGGCCGGCCTTCACCTGGCCCACGTCCGCCTCGTCCACCTTCACCTCCAGCCGCATCTGGCCCAGGTCCTCGGCGATCTTGAACAGCACCGGCGCGTTGAACGAGGCGGCCACCGTCTGCCCCGGCTCGATCGAGCGCGACAGCACCACGCCGGTGACGGGCGAGACGATGGTGGCGCGCGAAAGCTGCGTTTCAGCCGAGGACAGCGCCGCGCGCGCCTGCGCCACGGCCGCGCGCGCGGTGGCGATGCCGGCCTGCGCGCGCGCGTCGTCGCCGCGCGCCACGTCCAGTTCGGTGGCGGACGGCACCTTGCCGCCGGACAAGCGATAGACCTGTTGCAACCGGTTCAGCGTCGCCCGGCTCTGCTGCGCGGTCGCCTCCGCCTGCTGCACGCCGGCCTGCGCGGAGGCGAGCTGCGCGCGGTTCTGGTTCACCTCGTCCTGAAAGCGCGCGGTATCGAGCCGGGCGAGAACCTGCCCTTTCCGCACGCGATCGTTGTTGTCGACGAACACCTGCGTGATGAGGCCGGACAGTTCGGAGCCGACCTCCACCTCGTTTGTGGGGGCAAGGTTGCCGGTGGCCGACACGCTGACGGTCAGCCCGCCGCGCCGCACCGGCTGGGTGGCGTAGCTCACCGGCTCCGCGCCGCCGAACAGCAGGCGGAAGGCGATCCACAGCACCAGCAGCACCGCCAGCGCGACCGCCCCCCACTTCACGTAGCGCGCGCGGCGCGAGGGCGGTTTCGCCCCGAGAAAGTCGTCGAGCGCGGCGCGGTCCTCGGCGGGGGTCGCGTCGGAGGGGGTCGGCTTGTCCATCACGGCCTCGTCGTCGATGCGGTTGCGCCCGCCAGGGGCAGGGGCGCGGGGGCGGCCTGCCAGCCGCCGCCCAGCGCCTTGTAGAGCTGCACGGTCGCCGTCGCGCGGTCCGCCCGCGCGCTGGCGCTGGCATCCTCGCTGGACAGCAGGCTGCGCTCGGTATCGAGCAGCGACTGGAAATCGACCAGCCCGGCGCGATACTGCGTGCGGGCATAGATGGCGGCGTTGCGCGCGGCCTCGGCGGCGATGCCGATCTC
Source organism: Alterirhizorhabdus solaris (assembly GCF_007785815.1). Lineage (GTDB taxonomy): Bacteria > Pseudomonadota > Alphaproteobacteria > Sphingomonadales > Sphingomonadaceae > Alterirhizorhabdus > Alterirhizorhabdus solaris. Next base: position 1,623 of record NZ_VNIM01000164.1, read on the forward strand.
ACGCTCGCGCCGCTCGGCGGAGGAAAGCTGGGTCAGCGCGTTCTCCACCTCCTCAAACGCCAGCAGCACCGTCTGGCGGTAGGTGCCGAACGCCGCCTCGGTCGCGGCACGCTGGCCGGCGATGCGCGCGCGGATCTGCCCGCCCTGAAAGATCGGCGCGGTGATCCCGGCCACCAGATTGCCCAGCGCCGCCCCCGGCAGCCCGCCGATCGACGTATCCGATCCGGCGAAGCTGCCGGACAGGCGCAGCGCGGGATAAAGATCGGCGGTGGCGACGCCGATGCGCGCGGTTTCGGCGGCCAGCGTGCGCTCGGCGGCGGCGATGTCGGGCCGCTGGCGCACCACCTCGGCCGGGATGGCGATGGCGGCGGGCGCCAGCGGCACCGGCCCGCCCGAATTGAGCGCGCCGTTCACCGCGCCCGGCGCATCGCCCGTCAGCACCGACAGCCGGTTGGCGGCGGCGACGTAATTGTTCTCCAGCAGCGGGATCGAGGCGGCGGTGGTCGCGCGCAACTGCCGCGCCTGTTCCAGGTCGAGGCTGCTCACCAGCCCGGCCTGTACCCGCCAGCCGACGATCTGGAGCGTCTCGTCCTGCGAGGCGAGGTTGGCCCGCGCGATGCCGAGCCGCGCCTGCGCCAGCCGCGCCTGCATGTAGTTCAGCCCCACCTCGGCGGCGATGCTGAGCTGCACGTCGTGCAGGTTGGCCTGGGTGGCGGCGGAATCGGCGCGCGCCGCCTCCACCGAGCGGCGGATGCCGCCGAACACGTCCGCCTCCCACGCGGCGTCGAAGCCGGCGCGAAACACGGTGGTATCGCCGCCGGAGGAAAAGGTGTTGCCGGTGGTCGGATCGACGAAGCTCTGCCCGTCGCGCCCCACGCTGCGATTGGCCGAGGTGCTGAATCCTGCCTGCGGCAGACCCGCGCCGATCGCCTGCCGCACGTTCGCCCGTGCCTGCCGCAACCGGGCGCCCGCCACCGCGATATCGAGGTTCGCCTCGAACGACCGCTCCACCAGTTGCGTCAGCACCGGATCGTCGAACCCGGTCCACCAGCGTACCGGGTCGGCGGGCGGCATCCCCGGCCGCTCGGGCGCGGCGACGAACGTGTCGGGCACCTTCAGCACGGCGGCGGAGGGCGGCCGGTAATCGGGGCCGACCGCGCAGGCCGACAGCCCGGCGAGCAACAGCAGCCCCGCGCCGCCGCGCCCCGTCTGCCGCCGTTCCGAACGATCGCTGCTCATCGTGCCGATCCTAGCGCCGGCTGTTGCGGACGGATTTCCCCGCCGACACAAACCGCCTGCCCCGTGCCGCCCGCCTTCACAGCGCAGCCCGCGCGGCATCCCAGCCGCGCCCGTCGAAGGGCACGGCGGTGGCGGCGAGGCCATGCCCCTCGTCCAGCGCGCGCAGGTTGACGCTCCACGCCTCGGGGTGGGAGCGCGGCTGATAGAAGCTCTTGATCCCGCACGTGCCACAGAACAGGTGCGCCGCCGCCCCGGTGCCGAAGCGATAGGTACGCAGGGCTTCCCCGCCGGCGATCAGCCGGAAATCGGCGTGCGGCACGATCAGGTGGAGGAAACCCGTCTTCGCGCAGATCGAGCAGTTGCAGTCGAGCACCTCGACCGCGTCGGGCACGGTGGCGGTGAAGCGCACCGCGCCGCAATGGCATCCGCCGGCAATGTCCTTCATGCCGCCTCCCTAGCCTGCGCGAGAGACCCCTTCAATGCGGGTCGGCGATCGGATAGCCTCACCGGCCATAACGAGAGAGAGGATCAGCGCATGAAGCTTGGATCGTTGAAGGGCGGGCGCGACGGCCGGCTGGTGGTGGTGAGCCGCGATCTGGCGTGGTGCGCCGATGCCGGCCACATCGCCCCCACCCTGCAGGCCGCGCTCGACGACTGGGAGGCCGCCGCCGCCCGGCTGGAAAGCCTCGCCACCGATCTGGCGCACGAGGCGATCCCGATGATGCGCTTCCACGAGCGCGACGCCGAGGCGCCGTTGCCGCGCGCGTTCCAGTGGGCGGACGGTTCGGCCTACGTGAACCATGTCGAGCTGGTGCGGAAAGCGCGCGGGGCCGAGATGCCCGACAGCTTCCGGCACGATCCGCTGATGTACCAGGGCGGCTCCGACCGCTTCCTGCCGCCGCGCGCGCCGATCGCGCTGGCGGACGAGGCGTGGGGCTGCGATTTCGAGGCCGAGATCGTGGTGGTGACGGGCGACGTGGCGCAGGGCGCCGATCGCGATACGGCGCTGGCGGCGGTGCGGCTGGTCGGCCTCGTCAACGATGTGTCGCTGCGCAACCTGATCCCGGGCGAGCTGGCCAAGGGATTCGGCTTCGTCCAGTCCAAGCCGGCCTCCGCGCTGTCGCCGGTGCTTGTCACGCCGGACGAACTGGGCGGCTGGTGGCAGGGCGGCAAGCTGCACCGCACGCTGTCGGTCGATCTCAACGGCCAGCCGTTCGGCCGCACGCAGGCGGGCGAGGACATGACGTTCGATTTCGGCACGCTGATCGCCCATCTGGCGCGCACCCGTTCGGTGGGGGCGGGCAGCATCGTCGGCTCGGGCACCGTCTCCAATCGCGATGCGGGCGGCGGGCATGGCCGGCCGGCGGCGGCGGGCGGCCTGGGCTACAGCTGCATCGCCGAACAGCGCATGGTGGAGACGATCGAGGACGGCGCGGCCCGCACCCCGTTCCTCGTCGCCGGCGATACCGTGCGCATCCGGGTGGACGACGACCACGGCCATGCCGTGTTCGGCACGATCGAGCAGGTGGTCGAGGCGATCTGACCCCCGCCCTGCCCGGCCGACGCCCTCCCGGCGAGTTCAGAGCCCGTTCAACCCGACCGTGCGTTAATCACTGCAATCACTCGATTTGCGGAGACGGACATGGGTTTCCTGAACAAGAAGGCGCTGGCCGGCATCGCGCTCGCCTCGACGCTGATGCTGGGCGGCTGTTACGACGACGGCTACGGTTATGGCGGCGTGGGGGTCGGATACGGCGGCTATGACGACGGCTATTATGGCGGCGGGCCTTACGGCTATGCCGGCGGCTATCCGTCCTACGGCTGGTACGATGGCTTCTACTACCCCGGCAATGGTTACTACGTGTACGATCGCGGCGGTGGCCGGCAACGCTGGAACGACGGCCAGCGCCGTCACTGGGAGAGCCGTCGCGGGCTGGCCGGCCGCCCCGGTGACGGCCGCTGGCAGGGCCGCGACCGCCCGCGCGACGGTCAGGCCGGGATCGACCGGCCGGGCCGCCCGGGCGGTGCCCGCTGGCAGGGCCGCCCCGACCGGCCGGTCGCCGGCCAGCCCGACACCGTACGCCCCGGCCTGACCCCCGGCACGCCCGGCGGCTGGAACCGGCCGGACCGCGCCGCACGCGCC
>NZ_VNIM01000165.1 GCF_007785815.1 Alterirhizorhabdus solaris
GCACTACACCGACCTCCGCTACGCGACGGCGCCGGCGGGGTGAGGGGGCAAGCGGGAGGTGACGCCGGCTCCGTCGCGTAGCGGAGGTCGGTGTAGTGCGCTCGATCCGTACGTTGCGTTCGCCCGGACGGATTCTCGCGACGCGGGACATGATCCCGTTTCGCCGGACGGAGACGGGAGGCGGAAGACGAGCGATATCCCGCGAGGACGTCACCCCGGGCTCGTTCCGGGATCCACGCTTCGACGATCGCCCTGTCAGAACTTCAGCCGCGCCGGCTCCCGCATGTGGACCCCGGAACGGGTCCGGGGTGACGATATCGTGAGCCTTGCTGTGGAATATCGCTTCGGCCCGAATCGAGATTGCCGCCCTCTCACCCCAGCGCCCGGCGGAACGTGAGATTGTACCGCACCGCCCCCGTTTCGGGGTGCTCGCCCGCCGCGAGGGTATCGATGCCGTGGAAGGTCAGCCGCGCCGGCCCGCCCCACACCACCACGTCGCCATGCAGCAGCGGCACGCGGCGCGCGCGATCGGTGCGGGCGGCCCCGCCCCACAGGAAGCGCGCCGGCAGGCCGAGCGAAACCGACACGATCGGGGCGGCATTCCGTGGATTGGTTTCGGCGGGGTCGTCCACGCCCGCCTCGTCGCGATCCTGATGCAGCGCCATCCGCGCGCCCGCTTCGTAGCGGTTGACGAGGCAGGCATCGGGCAAAAATCCGGCGAACCCCGCCGCCGCGGCCGCCCGCGTGGCGAGAGCCAGGAACACATCGGGCATCGCCGGCCATGCGTGGCCCGTGACCGGATCGACGGGGGAATAGCGATAGCCGCGCCGACTGGTCGTCCACCCGGCATCCCCGGCGTTGGTCATCGCGACGGACATCGTGCGCCCGCCCGGCGTCTCCATCCGGCGAAAAGGGGCGGCGGCGGCGATGGCATCGATCGCGCGCACCAACGCGCCCGCCTCGCCCAGCGCGAACCCGCCGAGCAGCACCGCGCCGGGATCGAGCAGCAGGTGCGCGCGGCTGTCGGGGAACAGATCCATCACCGGCGCGGCGGCTCGTCGGGCCGGGCGCCCTCGCGCGCGATCAGCCGGCGTTTGCGCTCCACTCCCCAGCGATAGCCCGAAAGCGCACCGTCTGTCCGCACGACGCGGTGGCACGGGATCGCGACGGCATGGGCGTTGGCCGCGCACGCGCCTGCCACCGCCCGTACCGCCTGCGGGGCGCCGATGGCCTGTGCGATCACCGCATAACTGGCGGTCTGCCCCGCCGGGATCGCGCGCAGCGCCTGCCAGACGCGCTGCTGGAAGGCGGTGCCGCGGATGTCGAGCGGCAGGCCAAGCCCCGTCGCCGGCGCCTCGACGAAGCCGATCACCTGCGCCACCAAGGTTTCGTAATCCGCATCGCCCCCGACCAGCGTGGCGGCGGGGAAGCGGTCCTGCAACTCGCGCACGAGGCTGGCCGGATCGTCGCCGAGCAGGATCGCGGCGACCCCGCGCTCGCTCGACGCGACGAGGATCGCGCCGAGCGAGCAGTCGCCCACCGCGAAGCGCAGCGTCTCGGCCACGCCACCCCGGCGGTAGCGCGCTGGCGCCATGCCGAGCAGATCGCCCGCCACCGCATGGAAACGCCCGCTCGATCCGAAGCCGGCGGCGTGGATCGCCTGCGTCACCGTCGCCCCGGCCGCCAGCGCGGCGCGGACACGGCCGGCGCGATGCGCGGCGGCATAGCCCCGGGGCGTCAGGCCGGTATGCGTCTTGAACTGGCGGTGGAAATACGCAGGGCTGAGGCCGGCGGCGGCGGCCAGCGTGGCGAGATCGGGTGCTTCCTCTGCCATCTCGATCGCCCGGCAAGCCCGTGCCACCATCGCGACCGCCACGGCATCGGGTGCCTCGTCCGGCCGGCAGCGCAGGCAGGGCCGGGCGCCGGTGGCGCGGGCATCGGCCAGCGTGTCGTGGATCGTCACGTTGGCCGGGTTGGCGGCGCGCGAGGGGCAGGCGGGGCGGCAATAGATGCCGGGCGTCGCCACCGAATACCAGAAGGCGCCGTCCGCGTGCGGATCGCGCGCCACGATCCGCGGCCAGCGCGGGTCCGCCGCCGTGCCGTCCGTGCGCCCCGGCGATATCGTCCGAACCGTCTGCATCGCCATCCTCGCTGTCCCGTCGTCCCGTCCGGTCGTTCGCACGGCCGGGCGGCGGGGGCGTGTCGTTCCTTGCGCTCGAATCGAAGATAGGCGCCGACGGGCGGCGCGCAACCGCTGCACGGGCGTTGACCCCCGTTCGCGATCGGTGGCAGAGCCGCCGGCATGACGGTGATCCGTGGAGCAGGCGTTCCGGTGCGTTTCGGTTTGGGTTGGGGTGGTCGCATCGGCGGCCTGCTGGCGGCTGCGCTGCTGGCCGGCGCGCCCGCGCCGACCGCACCCCCCGCCGCGCAGCGCGTGCGGCTGGAGACGAGCGCCGGGCCGATCGTGATCGAGCTTGCCACCCGCGCCGCGCCGCTCACCACGACCAATTTCCTTCGCTACGTCGATAACGGCAGGTTCGACGGCACCACCTTCTACCGCGCCGCCCGCGCCAAGCGCGATCCGAAGACCGGGCTGGTGCAGGGCGGCATCAACACCAAGGCGATTCGCGCCTATCCGCCGATCGCGCACGAGCCGACCGGCCGCACCGGGCTGCACCATGTCGACGGCACCGTCTCGATGGCGCGCGCCAGCTACGGTACGGCGATGGGCGATTTCTTCATCGTGGTCGGCCCCGCGCCCTATCTTGACGAGCGGCCCGGCAGCCGGGGCTATGCCGCGTTCGGCAAGGTCGTGGCGGGGATGCCGCTGGTCCGCCGCATCTTGGGCGCGCCGACATGGCCCGGCGGCTATTCGCGCGAGACGATCGGCCAGTCGCTGCGCGAACCCGTCCGCATCGTCAGCGCGCGGCGGGTGAAATGACCGTTTCCGTGGACATGGGCCTCGGCCCGGCGGGCAAGCCGGCGCTGGTGGATCTGGAGGAGCTGCTCGCCACCCGGCTGCTGGTGCAGGGCAATTCCGGCTCGGGCAAGTCGCATCTGCTGCGCCGGCTGCTGGAGGGCAGCGCGCCGTGGGTGCAGCAGATCGTGATCGATCCCGAGGGCGATTTCGTGACGCTGGCCGATCGCTTCGGCCATGTCGCGGTGGAGGCGGCGGATTACAGCGAGGGCGAGATCGCGCGCATCGCCGCCCGCATCCGCGCGCACCGCGTGTCGGTGGTGCTGAACCTGGAAGGGCTGGACATCGACGCGCAGATGAAGTGCGCCGCCACCTTCCTCGCCGCGCTGTTCGATGCCCCGCGCGATCAATGGTATCCGGCGCTGGTGGTGGTGGACGAGGCGCAGCTGTTCGCCCCCGCCGTGGCCGGCGAAGTCTCCGAGGAGGCGCGCAAGGCCTCGCTCGCGGCGATGACCAACCTGATGTGCCGCGGGCGCAAGCGCGGGCTGGCCGGGGTGATCGCTACCCAGCGGCTGGCGAAACTCGCCAAGAACGTGGCGGCCGAGGCGTCGAACTTCCTGATGGGCCGCACCTTCCTCGATATCGACATGGCGCGCGCGGCCGACCTGCTGGGCATGGACCGGCGGCAGGCCGAGCAGATCCGCGATCTGGAGCGCGGCCATTTCCTCGCGCTCGGCCCCGCGCTGTCGCGCCGGCCGCTGGCGATCCGCATCGGCGCGGTGGAGACGGGCGCGCGCAGCACCAGCCCGAAGCTGATGGCGATGCCGGGCGCGGGCGGGGCCGAGGCGCAGGCGCTGCTGTTCGAGGATATCGGCGCGACCGTGCCGGTGGACGCCGCGCCGCCGCCCCCGCCGCCGGTGCCCGCGGACGAGCTGATCCTGCGGATCAACCGCCCGGTGTTCGATGAGCCGTCGCCCGAGCCGGTGTTCCCGCTGATCGAGGCGGACGAGCGCGAGGCCAAGACGGTGGCGGTGCTGCGCGATATCGTGGCCGATGCCGAGGCGGCCTATCGCGCGCCCGCCGTGCTGTTCCAGGATTTCGGCGTGCGCTGCCGGATGCGCGGCCTGCCCGAGGCGCCGCTCGACCTTGCCGCCTTCAAGCGCCGCCTGTCGATGGCGCGCGCCGGCGTGTTCGAGGAGGGCAGCGACGACGAGGGCTGGGCCGCCGCCCTCGCCATCGCCGACGAACTGCCCGAGGATCTGCTCGGCGTGTTCCTGCTGATCGCGCGCGCCGCGCGGGGCGGCCTGCCCTGCCCGAGCGACGAGGAGGTGGCGCGCGTCTACGGCACCCACTCCACCGGGCGCACGCGGCGGTTGCTCGGCTATATGGAGGCGCGCCAGTTGATCGTGCCACGCACCGACCTGCGCGGCCGCCGCGCGGTGAGCATCCCCCGACTCGGCTGGACGACTGCCGCTGGCGAGCCACGCGCCGCTGCCGCTACGGAAACCGCCTCGCTGCTGTAGGGGCAGACCCGGCACGTCCAAGGTAAGCGCAACGCTTATCCGTGCCAGATCGTAACAGTCACTGCAAATCCATCCGAAGCGGCGGTGATCGGCGTGCGACCTCAAACAGTCATCCGTATATCCTTCGCTATCTTCTTGCTGATTAACCTCCGTTGTGGATTCAAGTCTTGCCTTTCGTCAAGATGAACGGAGGTCAGCCCGATTGCGACTTGGGCAAATAGAAAATATACGGCTCCTACATCGGTGCAGATCCGGAAAAGTTCCGAAGACGAGCCGATAGCGGGCCGGAAATCTATTCCGGTTTCGGGGGAGAACGCCCGTGTTGTTTGCTTATTCGCGCGCCTGTTCGTTGCGTGCGTCACTGAAGCCGTTCGGCTTTGTCGCGATCATGGTGGCATGTGCCGCCATCACCTCGCCCGCGCTGGCGGAGATCGTGTATCAGCCGGTCAATCCGTCGTTCGGTGGCAATCCGTTCAATTCGTCGCATCTGCTGGGCATCGCCAATGCGCAGAACGACTATAAGGATCCCGCCTCGACGGC
>NZ_VNIM01000166.1 GCF_007785815.1 Alterirhizorhabdus solaris
ATTGGGGGGTAGGCGGCGGGGGTGGGGCGGTTTACAGCCGATCCCTCACCGCCGATAGCGGGACCAGCCGAAGCCGATCCCGCCCGGTAATCAGAAGTTGATGCCGACGCCGCCGAGCACCTGATGGCGGCTGAAATCGCCCTCATAGTTCGAGTAGCGGTACTCGCCCTTCACGAACAGGTTCTCGGACAGCGGGAACTGTGCCCCGGCACCCACGCGCCAGCCGTCACCGTTTGCGCTCTCAGAGTCTCGCGTGCCGGCCAAGGTGTACGAAACCTTCAGGCGAGCATTGGTGTACGCGCCAAGGGCGTAGATCTTGGCCCCGCCTGCCAGCGTCGTGCCGATGCGACCACCAACGCTGAGATCGCGGCCGGTCTTGACGCAGGCCCGGTCACCCACGGTGAAGACGCTGCTCTCGCAGTACTTGGCGCTGCTGTCTTCGACATTGGCGTCGAGGCCGACGAAAACGTTCGTGCCGAGCGGAACATCAACTCCTCCGCCGATGCCGTACAGGACGCCATCTTTGTGGTCGCCAAGAGCCTGCACGCGGTCCCACCCGCCGTGCGCCTCAAGTCGAAACGTCGGGTGGCCTGCGTCCTGAGCGAGAGCAGGCGACGCAATACCAGCGGCCAAAACGGCTGCTGCGATAACACTCTTCATATATTCCCCCAGAATGGAACGTGGACTTATGCTTTTCACGACCCGGCGCGGGGCCTATCGAGGGAGGACTGATCGCGCAACCGGGCTAGTCGTGCCACCGTGGTCGTGTTGTATTTATGCTACATGGGCGAAAACCGGCTCGCTCACCGCCGCACCTTCAGCCAATCGAGCGCCAGCTCGCTCTTCCAGGCCGGCCCTGGCATGATTGAATCAGGGCCGAGGCCGGCGGATACTGGCAGCCGATCTACCGGCGGTTCGCAGAGAGGGCGCTGACGACGATGGAGCGCGGGCGATGATCCTAGCACTGCTGGCTGCTGCGGCCTTCACCTGCGCCAACCCGGTGGCCGGCGACGGCGATGGCCTGCGATGCGGTTCCAGGAAGGTGCGCATCGCCGGCATCGATGCGCCCGAGCTACACGGGTGTCGCGGCCGGCCGGGGCGGCGGTGCGTCGCCGGTGACGGTCAAGGGGCCAAGCGGAAAATGGCGGCGCTTGTCGCGGGCCAGCGCCTCCGCTGCACGCCGGTCAGTCGCAGCTACGATCGCGTCGTCGCGCAGTGCCGGCTGCCCGACGGCCGGGATCTGTCGTGTGCCGCGATCGGCGCGGGGATCGCGCGGCGGTGGGCCAGCTACGATCGCAGCGGGCGGCTACGGGCGTGCGGATAGCAATCTGCATCCGGGTGTTATGGTCGGGTCGGCCGAATCACAGGAGTTGAGACCTTGGCGAACATTCTGGAGCTGCTGCAGCGCGAACTCGATGTCGCCGCCACCGAGGGCACTCAGCCGGTGTCATGGGAACTGAGCACGGAGGCGCTGGCCTCACTCAAGGCTGCCGAGCATGAGAAAGGCGAAACGACCGAGGGGCATACCGCGCTCGGGCTTCCCGTGATCGAGAGCGACGTCCCGGGCTTCGCCATCCTGCTAAACACCAAGCCGAGCTAACCAGCCGGTGTGCAACCGCTACCGCATGACCGCCAGCCAGGCCGAGGTCGCCGCGCGCTACGGCATTGCGCTCCCGTATCCCGATGACCTGACCATCCCGCCGCCCGAATTGTTCCCGAAGCGCCCGGCCTACGTGATCCGCGACGAGGCGGGCCAGCGCGCCCTCGACGTGATGGCGTGGGGCTTCCCGTCACCGGCCGCCGGCAGCGCGCCGGTGACGAACGTCCGCAACCTCGCCTCGCCGTTCTGGCGATCAGCGCTGGCGACCCCCACCCGCCGCTGCCTCGTGCCGTTCACCGCCTTCAGCGAGTATGGGCCGGGCGAGAAGGGCAAGCTGCCGCTGTTCTGGTTCGACGTGCCAAGCCAGCCGATCGTATCGTTCGCCGGCATCTGGCGCCCCACCGAGGCCGGGCCGGTCTTCGCGCTCCTGACGATCGAGCCGAACGCAATCGTGGCGCCGGTGCATCCGAAAGCGATGCCGGTGCTGCTGCACGCCGAGGATGAGGCCGCTTGGCTGACGGCGGGATGGGAAGAGGCGCAGCGGTTGGTGGCGCCGTTCCCGACGCAGCTGATGCGGGTCGAATGAGCACGCCAGGCATTCTGCTGTTGGCGGCGGCGGCATTCGTCGCCCCCAGCAGCCGGCTGATCACCGATGAACTGGCGGACGGGCATGACTACGCCACCGCCTCATTATGCCTTTACGCTATGCAAAGCGGCGATAGCGTTGATGCTCTCGCGGATTCTTCCGACCGCCATCGTCTGAGCCGGGCACAAAGGCAAAAGCTGAACCGCGACTGCTCGATCGTAGCATGGGTCTTGATCCAGCGAGATCGGCAAAGGCGATAGAGGTGACCACCTCCGTCAGGCTCGCCTGCGCTACATCAGGGAGGCGACCATATTTCAGCGGGACCGATCAACCGATCCTCGCCGTGGCGGGCCTCTGACAGCAGATCGGAGACGTGCCTGCTTCGCGATGGCCGAGCCGCCTACCCTCGCGGCGATCTGTTCAACAAGCGGTGCGGATAATGTATGCTCGGGCGGGCTATCAAAGCGAGAGCAACAGCAAAGCGGTCCGACCGACGGCGAGCAACACGCGCGCATGATGGATAGGACGGGCTACTGGCTAAAGCTGGCCACGTATTGCCTCACGTTAAGGGATTAGGGGCTCCCTGCTGGATAATTGCCTTTCGCGCTATCGACTCGCGTCGGTACTTTCCAGCAAAAACAGCGCTTTGCTGAATGACCTGAGCCGAATCGACACAATACACCTACCCAAGCGCGCCGGCCGCTTATATGCGAACGGCTCCGCATGAAGGAGACGGACGTGGAAGCGCTTTACGGCGGACTGATCGAAGAGGCCCAAGCTCTTCGCCAGAAGCACGCCTACCTTCAGATCGCCGATCTTATCCGAGGTCGACGTCCGGATGCTACTGTCGTAGAGCGGATACTCGACGACGCCTGCCTCTCCGCAATTAGCGATTCGCGCCAGGGGCTCCTCCATCTTGCTGCGCTTGCTGACGACGATGGCGGGCAAACTCCAAAGGTCAGCCAACTTTTCGCCATGCTTCGTCCTGCTCTGGCGGACCGACTGGAGGAGGCTAACGCCGCCGCAGCGGAAGTGGACGGCTCCTCGCTGCGGGCATCAATGCTGCTCGGCCTTCGCCTTGCCTTGGCCGCAAATTCGCTGCCCCGCGCTGCCGTATTCGCTCGCCTGATGGCGAACGGGCACGACAAGGGTGTGCGTAGCCACCCTGACATATTGCCTGTCCTCAATCGGGCGGATGCCAAGCCGACGAAGGTAGCGACTTTCCACCGGATAGCCATCTGCGCTTCCCTGAAGAACGAGTCGGATTATCTGGAGGAATGGGTCCGTTATCACGCTGCGATTGGCGTCGATCATTTCTACCTGTACAATAATGCGTCGACCGACGAGACGGCGGATATCATCGCCCGGCTCTCCACAGAATTCTCGATCACCACACATATGATCGAGAAGCAGCCCGGCCAGACGATCGCGATGGACCATTTCCTCGAGACACACCGTGATGAAACGGACTGGGTCTGCTTCATCGACGGCGATGAATTTATCAATCTCGAGACCGCGACCAGTATCGCCGAGGTGATCGACGGTTTTCCGGATGCGGCAGCAGTGGCGTGCAGCTGGATGAACTTCGGCTCCAATGGCCACGTTGAGACCCCGGCGGGACCGTGCGTGGAAGCCTTCACCCGCCGCGCCGCCTCCCGCAACGCACACGTCAAAACGATCGCGCGGCCGGACCGAATTCTGCGCATGGCCAACCCGCACCATTATGTCGTCCTTGGTCCCACGGTAAAGGGAGACGGTACCCCTGCGATGATCCTTCAAGGCAAGATTAACCCCCCGGCGACGGACCTCATCCGGATCAATCATTATATCGTGAAGTCGCGCGCCCAGTGGGAGATGAAGAAAAGCCGTGGTCGACCGCTGCCGGACGATCATGCCGCCAAGCTGCGCTCCGAAAGCTATTTCACCGAATATGATCGCAACGAGATCGAAGATATCGACATCCTGCGTCTTGCCCGGCCGGTCTATGCCGGGCGCAGGTAGGCCGCTTCAAATCCCTAGCCACCTGACCCGGCCTACCCGTGACGGCACCGCAAAGGCGGTCGATTACCCTAGTATCTCTTGATGTCTCGCGAAGCGCTGGACCAATTCGTAGTGCGTTCAGCTCAGGTATCCATCTTGGCCAAGGCCTCAGCCTTGAGTGTGGACAGGCGTCGACACGGGACCCGTCATTTGTTAGATTGCGTTTGAGAAGGATTCCCAAAGCGGCTTTGGCGTGATTCATAGGGCGTCGGACCCACGAAGCGAGCCGATGCCCGATGCCGAAGAGGAAGCCGCAAGCGAGGCGGCGCTACGACACTGACCTGACGGACATCCAGTGGGAGTTGATTGCGCCCTTGATCCCGGATGCGCGGGCTGGCGGCCGACCCC
>NZ_VNIM01000167.1 GCF_007785815.1 Alterirhizorhabdus solaris
CTTCCCCCTAATCGCCCTCCCCACAGCACCGCCTGCCGGCCCCATCGTCTAGCGGTCTAGGACGTCGCCCTTTCACGGCGAAAACACGGGTTCGATTCCCGTTGGGGTCACCACCTGCGCTGGAAACAGCGGAAATGGCGGTTTTCCTATCCTTAGTGTCCTCACGAGTACACCTCGCAAGTACACAAAGGATCGAGTGTGACCGAAAAGCTGCCGACCGGAATGGCCCGTATGGGCCCCTACAGCATCCTTCATTTGCGACGCCGCATACCGAAGCCCCTGATCCCGGCCTTCGGCATCGGCGAATTCTACAAGGTGTCGCTGGAGACGCGTGACCTCAGCGAGGCGCGCTCTCGGTTCGCCATCGCCAATGGCGAGTTCGAGATCAAATGCAAGGCGTTCCGCGAGGCGCTGGCGAATGCGGGTCAGAGCAGCCTTTCGCCGGACGAAGCCGAGGGACTCGTCACACGCCTGCTCCGGCATCGCTCCGATACCGGGCTGGCCAGCGGCGGCGTGCAGGCAGCCTTTCTCCTGCGCGATCTCGACGATCTCGTCTCGGAGCTACAGGGTGAGCGGCGGCCAACCGCACAGGACATGTCCCCGGACGAGTGGCGGGAATACCTCATTCGAATCGGTGGTGGCGAGGACGATGGCGAACTCGCGCCTGACACATTGACCATACTGCAGGAGAAGCACGAACAGGATCAGCGCAGCTGGGGCGAACGCTGGCTGGCGTTCCAACGCCGCGTGCCGCGACGGCGCTGGCGACCGCTGTTGCGGCAGACGATCGAGGACGTAAAGCGGCACCTCGACCTGCCTGCCGGTGAGATGCCGGGGATCGACGAGCCGCTGGCCGACGCGATAGCACAGGCGCTGGCAAGTGATGCGGTGCGCGGACAGGCGGCCATGGCCCAGCCGGAGCCGCGTCGTGCCCGCCGAACCCGTCTGCGGCCGAAGATGAAGCTCGACGAGCTTCTGGCCGCCTGGATCACGCTGCAGAAGCCTAAACCGAAGAGCGTGGCGGCGGCCGAGAAGGCGGTTCGCGATTTCAAGAGCTACATCGGCGATGTGCCGGTGATCGAGATCGGCAGCACCGACTGCTTCGATTTCCGTGATGCTCTTTCGGTGATGCCGAAGAGCATGCCACGCGCGCTCCGGGCGATGAGCTTCAGGGATCTGCATGCGATCTACGCAGCACGCACCGGCGTGGCGCGCGTCGATCCCGCGACGACAAAGAAATATCTCGGCGCCATTCAGGCGCTGCTGAGCTGCGCGTTTCAGGAGCAGTGGATCCCGGCGAACGTAGCGGGCAATCCGAGCCTGGCGAAGGCTGAAATTGTGGCACTGTATCGCGCCTGGAAGAAGATGCACTGACAGACACGACGGCTCGCTTCGGTTGGCGCATCGCACCCCGCCGTGCGGAATCCTTCGATTGGGTGACGAACGAAGATCCTGACCTCACCGCCACACTGAAGATAGAGCAACGCTGATCAGGTTCAGTGGGCTGCGGCCTCCTGAACGCCTATCCCCGTCTCGGATCGTAGCCGCTGTTCGGGATAGCCGGCCTTGTCGATCGCGGCGCGGCGATTGATCCAGCCTCAGCCAGATCGTAAAGAATCCGGCGGGTATCGAGAACAGGCCCGGTGGACTGAAGGGAAAGACCGCCCGATCAAACTCGAATACGGCAACCCAGATCACAGGCGAGAAAACTGTCAGCCCGAAGGCAATGAACAACCCGATCGCGCCGCCCCACGCCGCTCCATTGATCATAGAGGAAGCGCGCTGCGCGCTGGAGGTCGGTCAATCGGTCCGAGGGGAACGCGCGCAGCCGGTCGAACTCGGCCCGGCTGGTGAGCCGCCAGCGCAGCATGTCGATGAAGTAGGCATAATGCTCCTGCAGCGCGCGGAAGAGCGTGGCGACGTCGCCCGACAGGTCGTTGATGACCTCGGCGCGCGGCCGCGCCGTGCGGCGCAGGAACACCCCGCCCATGCCGACGATCGGCTCGACATAGGTTGTGTGCGGGATCGCGCCGATGCGATCGACGAGGCGACGGGCAAGATTGCGCTTGCCGCCGAGATAGGGCGCAGCCGGGTTCACGGCCGCAACGGTCGTTAGGGTCTCCATAATCTTTCATGTCCATTGAGGCCCCGCCCGCTTCGGCGGGTGCGGGGCGATAGCGGCATAGCCAGCCGCTCGTGACGGGTGCACCCCCCGTTGGTTCGCCGTGCTGACGCATGGCAACCCCCGCTGGTTTCAGCCAGCGGACGTGTTCCGTAGGAAGCAAGGCTCTCAGCGACGTGCGGTTAAGCGCTGCTCCCCGCTGGAGTGGACGTCGAGCTAACCGGGCCCCACGATGGGCGGCACGAATCGATGGAGCGTGCCATGCCCGAATTTTACCTGCCGGACGGCAACCCGATCACCGTCCATCCACACCCAGGCTTACGATACCAAGCCGCCGACGACGGCACCCTCATCACGTTCGTCGACGGCCGAAGCGAACTGGCGGTCGAACCGTACAACGAGGTGAAGGCGGCGCTCCGCTGATGTGGGTCGAATGAGCATGCCCGGCATCCTGCTGGCCGCCGCAGCGGCATTCGTCGATCCGAGCAGCCGGCTTATCACTGATGAACTGGCGGACGGGCATGACTATGCCGTCGCCTCGCTGTGCCTCTATGCCATGCTGAGTGGCGACAGCGTCAGCGCTCTCGCGGACTATACCGGCCGCCATCGTTTGAAGCGCGCGCAGCGAGAGAAGCTGACCCGCGATTGCTCAATCGTGGCGTGGGTGCTGATCCAGGAGGACCGACTAAGACGGAAGAGGTAAGCCCTTCAACCTACCACCAGCCAACGCTACCGTTCTTACCAACCCACCAAATTGATCGTCACGGTCGATGCCCGCGAAGCCTTCTCGCAGGTGCAGCGTGCAAACAAAGCATTATGGTTAATTCCCGATCTGGGCCATTTTACTTCCACGCTCCGTTAGTGAGCGAGGAGAGGCAAAGACGTGAAGAATCGGTCCCACATCGCCGCACAGTTGAATGACGGTCAGGCCTTAAAGGGCCTCTTGTACGCTGTCCCCCCGTCGCTGTTGATTTGGGCGGCGGCACTCTCGCTTGCAGTAAAAATTTTCTGAGGGAACGGTGGAGGCGACACCGGGAAGTAGCACTTGGAAGCCAGAGTCGCTCGTCGCGATCCTGACGACGATCTAGCGTTGGCTAGGGCGCTCGCGCATTAACGCCACCTCGCGCTGCAATTCAATCATCGCTCCGCGGATCCCGCCCGCCACGTCATAGAGGTCCAGCGCGCTCGACAGGCACTGCCGCCCGTCCATCGCCCCCTTCGCCGTCCGCGCCACCTGCGGCAGCATCGGCGGCGGGGCGAGCAGGTGGGGTGAAACCAAGGCCGTTCGCGACGGCGGCGGCGCGGTCGAGCAGGCCGACGCCATCAGCATCCACGCACACGTTGCGATAGACCGGGCGCTCGACGATCGTCTCTTTCTCACGGGTGAAGCTCCTGACATCGGACTGGCGTTTGAACTCGGCCGTCTGGCCGGCGGTGGCGGAGGCGTCGATCTGGCCTTGCAGGCGCACGCGGACCGCCTCGGCCTCGCGATCGGCGCGCAACTCGGCACCCTGCTCGATCTTCTGCCCGTCGATCCGGCCGCCGACATAGGCGCCAGCCAGCGCCAGCGCCGCGCCGAGCATGAGGTAGAGGCTCACGCGCCCTCACCCGGCGCTGCCGGCGGGTTCGGCCGCTGCGTCGGCGTCGAGTTGGACAGCGCCTGCGTCAGGTCTGCGCGATCCTGGTGGTCGAAGATCGAGCCGATCCGGCCGATCACCTCGCGGAACGACAGCAGCAGCGCCGTGAACAGACCCGCGTCGGCCATCGGCACTTTGCCGTCGGGCGTCGCCTTCGCCATCGCGGCGTCGCACGTGTGGGCGATCAGGAGCAGGGTCGCCCCCGCCAGCAGCATGTGGGCGACGATCCCGGCGAACTGGATGACGCGGCTCATCGGGCAAGCTGGAAGTGCGGGCTGTCGCTCTCCCCCTTCTCGCGTGGCTTGCCGTCACCGTCCCAGTCGGCACCCCAGGTGATCCGCACACCCTCGGCGGCGGCCGCCCGCATCATCAGCGCTGCCATTCGATCGAAGCGCGAGAGGTCGTTCCAGTCGATCGGGTACGGAGCAAGGTCGACCGCGTGGCCGAACCCGTCCTTCTGCTTGCGATGCACGGTGTTCAGCGGGTTCTTCAGCCACGTCACCTTCGCCAGCCCGGGTTGGGCGAACTTCGCCGGGCAGCCGGCGGCGGTGCATTGCGCGGGCGTCCGCCCCTTGCCGAAGTTGACGTAGGATTACTTGTCGGAGCGGACGCCCTCTGGGGCTGAGACCCATAAACAGGATTCACAAATCGGCCGCGTTGTGATTCACGGTCTTCGCTGATGCGGAGGTTTGGGTGGTGGACGGGTTCTGGTTGACCGACGAGCAGTGGTTGCGGTTGAAGCCGC
>NZ_VNIM01000168.1 GCF_007785815.1 Alterirhizorhabdus solaris
GGATGGGGGCGGTGGTGGGCACGGTGTAGAAGGCGCGCGGCTCGATATGGTCGCCCGCGTCGCTCTCCTTGATGGTGTGCGTGTCGCCGTCCAGCGCCAGCCGCGCCGGGTTGGTCGCGCCGAGATACGCCCGGGTGAGCCGCGCGGCGTAGAGTTGGTGGAGCGAGGAGAGATTGATGAAGCCGCGCGCCCGCCCGGTCATCCCGATCAGCACCGTCAGCACGATCACCAGCACCACCGCCGGCCGTGCATCCAGCCCGCGCGGCCCCCATGCGTCGCCTTGCCAGAGCAGTGCCTGCACGGTGGCATCCACGAGGATCGCGACCGCGCCGTACAGCAGCACTCCGGCCACCAGCATCGCGATGGCGGCATGGCGGGCGAGGAAGCCCATGAGCCCGCCGCCCTTCGTTCTGCCGGCCAGCAAGCCTGACAGGCGGTTGATCGCGAAGGCGGCCGCCGGGATCAGCACGGTGGAGAGCAGCGGGCCGACGCCGCCGTCCAGCACCGCCGGCAGCCGCGCGCGCAATGCCAGCGCCAGGCTGTCGCACAGGCCGGCACTGGCGAGTACCAGCGCGGCAAGGCTGGCGGTGGTCAGCCAGGCGGTGAGCAGGCGGCGCATCTCGGCGGTGGGATTGGGAAAGCGCGTGCAGGATCGCAGATAGGCGGCGAGCGCGATGACGACGCCGACGACGATGAAGCCTGCGCCACCGGCGATGATCCACCATGCCGGCACCCCCGCCGTCTGCCGCAGGGGTGCCGCCCAGGGGCCGGCGCGGTGCCATGTCGAAACGTCCCACAGGATCACCGCCGTCCCCACGCCCGCCCCCAGCGCGGCCGTGGGCAGCGCCACACGCAGGAAGCGTCGCCGCGAATCGGCCGCATCGTCGCGCGTGCCCGAGCCGAGCGGCTGCGGGTTGCTCCGCATGTTCTCGGTCATCCAGTAGGCGAGGCCGCAGGCGCAGGCGCAGGCCAAAGCGACGGCGGCGAGGAACAGCCACGGGCTGAGGTGGACGACCGTCATCATCGCCGGGGGCGTCGGCGGGCAGCCGGGGCAGGGCGGCGCGGGCGTGGGCGCAAAGCGCAGGGTCGTTACCCGTGCCACGGCGTCGGCGAACGGCGACAGGCGAATGCCGCCCGCCAGCAGCAGCGTGCCGAGCGTGAACAGCCCGCCGATCGCGATCGCGAACACGTAGAGCATCGCGATCCAGTTGCGCACCAGATAGGCGGCGGCGGACGCATAGTCGCTCGGCCCGTTGGGTGCGAGGTAGCGGCTGTGCTGGAGAAGCCACCAGATCGGGTTGCGCAGGCGCTGGCCCGGCGCGGGGCCATCCACCTCGCGGTCGGCCGGCTCGCTGGTGAGCACGCCGAGCGCGTAGGCGTGCTGGGCATCGATGCCGGGCGGCACCGCGCCCGCCGGGTCGCACCAGTGCGGGCCGCGCTGCGCCTGCGGCAGGAACAGGGTGCGCAAAAAACCGCCGATATAGCCGCCGCCCGAGACGGTGCAGACGTAATCGAAATGGCCCATCAGCCCGTGCCTTGCCACCGCCTGCAGCAGCCCCAGCGACAGCGTGGCGCTGCGGATGCCACCGCCGGACAAGGCGATGCCGGCGGTGCCCGTGCCGCTCCAGCCCTCCACCACGGCGCCCGCCTCGGCCAGTGCGCGGCGGCGGCCGTCCAGGGCATGTTCGTCGAGATCGGTGGCCGCGCGGAAGCACGGATCGGCTGGCGGTGCATCGCTTGCCATGAGTCCCCCTTGCCGGAGAGTCGCAGGGGCGTGGATCTCGCTCCGTCGCCGCCGGAACGATTATCATGCGCCTCGCCCGGTCGCTTGGCAAATCGGTCGTTTCGCGCGCGGGGCTTTGCGGCTAGGTTCCACGCCACCTTGCCGGAGACCTGCCTTGAAGCCTTTCCTCGCCGCGCTGATCGCCACCGCCGCCATCGCCGCAACCCCCGCCACGGCCGCGCTGCCGGTAGGGGCCACCGCGCCCGATTTCGCCACGCAGGCCTCGCTCGCCGGCAAGCCGTTCCCGTTCCGCCTGTCGCAGGCGCTGAAGAAGGGGCCGGTGGTGCTGTATTTCTATCCCGCCGCCTTCACCTCCGGCTGCACCGTGGAGGCGCATGAGTTCGCCGAGGCGACCGATGATTTCAACCGGCTGGGCGCGACCGTGATCGGCGTGTCCGCCGACAAGATCGAGACGCTCAACAAGTTCTCGGTCAGCGAATGCCGCAACAAGTTCGCGGTGGCCTCCGCCACCCCGAAGGTGATCGCGGACTACGACGTGAAGCTGCCGGTGGTGGCCAAGTCGAACCGCACCTCCTTCGTGATCGCGCCCGATGGCAAGATCATTTATGCTTATTCCGCGCTCAGCCCGGCGGGTCACGTGTCCGGCACGATGAACGCGGTCAAGGCGTGGGAAGCCGCGCATCCGAAGCGGTGATGCGGCACGGATCGACCGGAGAGAGCCTGACATGACCGACATCGCCTTCATCACCGGCGCCAGTTCCGGCTTCGGCGCGGCGATCGCGCGGCGGTTCGTGGCGGACGGGCGGCGGGTGATCGCCGCCGCGCGCCGCCGCGACCGGCTGGATGCGCTGGCCGCCGAACTGGGCGACGCGCTGCTGCCGCTGACGCTGGACGTGACCGACGCCGATGCCGTGGCGGCGCTGCCCGGATCGCTGCCGGAGGAGTGGCGCGACGTGGCGATCCTCGTCAACAACGCCGGCCTCGCGCTCGGCACCGCGCCGGCGCACCAGACCTCGCTGGCGGACTGGACGCGGATGATCGCCACCAACGTGTCCGGCCTCGTCGGCATGACGCATGCGCTGCTGCCCGGCATGGTGGCGCGCGGGCGCGGGCATGTGGTGAACCTGGGCAGCGTGGCGGCCAACTATCCCTATCCCGGCGGCAACGTGTACGGCGCCACCAAGGCGTTCGTGCAGCAGTTCACGCTCGGGCTGAAGGCGGATCTGGCCGGCAGCGGCGTGCGGGTGAGCGACGTGCAGCCCGGCCTCGTCGGCGGCACCGAATTCTCCAACGTGCGGATGGCGGGCGACGACGCGAAGGCCGCCGCCGTCTATGCCGATACCGTGCCGATGACGGCGGAGGACGTGGCCGAGGCGGTGAGCTGGATCGTGGGCCTACCGCCGCATCTGAACGTCAACCGCATCGAGCTGATGCCCGACGTGCAGGGGCCGGGGCCGTTCACGGTGAAGCGCGGCTGACATGGCGACGACGGGTGCGACCGGGGCGGTGACGCCGCCCTCCACGCGGCGCGTGCTGGGGGCCAGCCTCGTCGGCACGGCGGTGGAATTCTACGACTTCTATATCTACGCCACCGCCGCCTCGCTGGTGTTCGGGCCGTTGTTCTTCCCCGTCTCGTCCCCCTCGGCGCAACTGCTCGCGGCCTATGCCAGCTTCGGCCTCGCCTTCCTCGCGCGGCCGCTGGGGGCCAGCGTGTTCGGCCATTTCGGCGATCGGGTGGGGCGCAAGTCCACGCTCGTCGCCTCGTTGCTGACAATGGGCGGCTGCACCACCGCCATCGCCTTCCTGCCGACCTACGCGGACATCGGTTGGTGGGCACCGCTGCTGCTGTGCCTCCTGCGCTTTGGTCAGGGCTTCGGCCTCGGCGGGGAGTGGGGCGGGGCGGCGCTGCTGGCTGTGGAAAATGCGCCGCCGGGCTGGCGCGCGCGCTTCGGCATGGTGCCGCAACTGGGCGCGCCGGTGGGGTTCATCGCCGCCAACGGGCTATTCCTGATCCTCGGCGTGGCGCTGACGCCCGACCAGTTCCGCGACTGGGGCTGGCGGCTGCCGTTCCTCGCTTCCGCGCTGCTGGTGGGCGTGGGCCTGTGGGTGCGGCTGAAGCTGACCGAGACGCCGGTGTTCGCCGCCGCGATGGCCGAGGCACCGCCGCCGCGCGTGCCGCTAGCCGAGGTGATGCGCCATCATCTGCGCGAGGTGGTGGCCGGCACCTTCGCCGTGGTCGCGTGCTTCGCCATCTTCTACATCGCGACCGCCTTCGCGCTCGGCTACGGCACCACCACGCTCGGCATCCCGCGCGAGAGTTTCCTCGGGCTGCAACTGGGCGCGATCCTGTTCATGGCGCTGGGCATCGTGGCATCGGGCTGGCTGGCGGACCGTACCAACCCGCGCCGGATATTGATGGGCGGATGCATCGGCACGGTGCTGGCGGGCTTCCTGCTCGCGCCGCTGATGGGCGACGGATCGCTGCCGGCGATCTTCGCCTTCCTGTCGCTGGCGCTGCTGCTGATGGGCTTCGTCTACGGCCCGCTCGGTGCGTGGCTGCCGGGGCTGTTCCCGGCGCATGTCCGCTACACGGGCGCGTCGATGGCGTTCAACATGGGCGGCATCATCGGCGGCGCGCTGGCCCCGATCATCTCGCAGGCACTGGCCGATCGCGGCGGGCTGCCGCTGGTGGGGGTGTATCTGGGGG
>NZ_VNIM01000169.1 GCF_007785815.1 Alterirhizorhabdus solaris
TCCGCTGGCGCCGGCTCGTCCGGGATTACGAAGCCCGTATCGATGTATCCAAAGCCATGATCCTCGTCGCCATGGGCGGCAACCTCCTCCGCCGAACCACTCATCCATGATTTTCAAAACGGACTCTAAGGCATTGGAGCGGGAAGATAGAATAAAAACTCTCGGGGGGCGATCGGCGCCAATCGGGAACCCCTTAAACACTATAATATCAAACGCTTTCAATGACTTTATGACAAGTGACGGGGTCCCGTTTCGACGCCTGTCCACACCATTGCTTACCCCGTCGTCAGTTGGTTGCCCTTGTGGATCAGGGGTTGGGTCAAGGGACGTCAACGCCTTCTGCCGCCTGGATTATCCGCTTGCCGCTCTCGGGCAGTAGCCAGCGCTGATCGACCGCACTCGCAACGCTTGTCTTCACCTTGCCGACATAGGTCGCGTGCTCCGGATAAAGCTGCCGCAATTTCTCGTGCGGATAGGGAAATTTCTGACCGACCACGGCATAGGCAGCGAGGCCGACCGCGCCCTGATAACGAGCGAGCGGTACGTCGATCCACGGACTGCGAAGGCCGCCCAGCGCGTTGCCGTCGGCGTCGCGGACGACCTTCCCGGCCTCGATCTCGAGGCGGGGCGCCTGCGGCGGCGCCGTGCCTTTGAGCGCCCAGTCCTGCAAATTCTTCAGCGCCGCCGCGGAAAGATAGCCGCGCGGGAAGTCGTTGACGACGATGTCTTTGGGCACGGGAATGAGCGGGTTGGGAACCCCGGCGCGGGTTGCTTCGAGCTTGGTCGCATGCCCCGCTTCGCCAAAACCGGTCTTGTGGGACGCGCCGGCAATCTCATAGGTGACGAGGCCGGTGCGGCCGTCCACCCGGTCCGGCTGCCGCGTATGCAGGCCCAGCCACATGTCGCCCTCCGACACGATGTTGATGACCGGTACATCGATGACAGGCAGGTGATTGCGCGGATCGTCTGGCAATATGTCGGTGGAGCATTGGTTGATCCGCAGCATCGCCGGCCCGACCTCCACGAGATAGCCGTCGAAGATCGGCCCGCCGTCTGGCATGCGCATCAGGTTATGGAAAGCGCTGATGAAGTTGCGCTGGATCATCCCCGACTGGGAATAGCCGGTCGCGAAAATATGGGGGCGCCGGAAGCCGGGCAGGATCCGTTCACGCTGATCGCCTTTCAGAAAAGCGCCGATCTGGCCGTATATGTCCCAGATCAGCCCGTCTTCGCTGGGCGCATCCGGCATGGCGGGAAAGTCTTCGATCTTGAACATGCCCGCCATCGGATACATTGGGACGATACTGGGATGGGGACACCGCGCTTCGGCGGGCATGGGGTTGCTCCACGCCAGAGGCGCGTAGCGAGCGGGGTCGAACCGCTTGAGGGCATTGAGCGTGACGGACTTGCTGGTGACGCCGATCCAAACGTCTCCCTTGTCCATCACATAGTCCGCGGATGTGGCCATGGTCGTCGTGATATCGAGGCTGGTCGACGAGTTGAGCGTCTCGAACTCTATATTGCCGCTGAAGCGGGCGGGATCGATCGGTCGCCGGACGAGGATGCGCGTGACGTAGGGACCGGCCTTGGAAGCCGGGCGGACCTTGAGCGTATCACCAACCCATTCATAGGCGCGGGCCTGCCCGGATACGAAATACTCTTCCTCGACATAGCCGTGCGCCGCCAAGTCGTCGGTGGCCGCCAGAAAGGGTTTGGACGTCGCGGTTACGGGAATCCTGCTGATCTCAAACGCGGGGTTCAGATGAACTTGCGACGCATTCAAAGACTTCGCGACCGCGAGACTTGGCGTCACTGCATAAAGAGTGGCGGCCGATGCCAGAAGTGAAAACCAGTGTTGCACGTGGGTGTAACTCCTCTGTTGTACAACCATA
The DNA here is from genome assembly GCF_007785815.1 of Alterirhizorhabdus solaris. GTDB lineage: Bacteria > Pseudomonadota > Alphaproteobacteria > Sphingomonadales > Sphingomonadaceae > Alterirhizorhabdus > Alterirhizorhabdus solaris. The sequence continues at coordinate 1,893 of NZ_VNIM01000169.1, forward strand.
GTTGATCGGAATGATGATCAGGCGGTAATGCTTTTTTGCCATGAGTATAACCTGCGGTTATATGCGTCAGCGACGGGAGCGGATGCCCATGAAGTTTTCCCAGCTAAAGGCACTAAATACCATCGCAAGGGTCGGTAGTATTCAGCGCGCGGCGCGGGAACTGGCGATCTCCCAGCCGGCGCTCAGCAAATCGATCCGTACGCTCGAACTGGAATTCGGTGTCCCCCTGCTCAGGCGGAGCGCCAAAGGCGTTTCGCTGACAGAGTTCGGGCAGGCAGCAGTCAAGCGATCGCAAACCATCCACAAGGAGATGGATCGCCTGTCCGACGAGATATGCTGGCTGAAAAACGAGCGCAACGGTCGCCTCTCCATCGGCATTACCCCGCTTTGTTCGGGGCCAGTCCTTGCCGACGCCGTGGCGCACATGCAGCATGATCATCCGGGCGTCGACATCAGCCTGACCGAAAGCCGGTCGAACCAGATACTGGGCGGCCTGCGCGATGGCCTGTTCGATCTGGGCCTCGTCACCGGCGTCGGCGAGGCACCGCCGTCCGGCGGCACCATCCTCAAGCGATTTTCCACCCGCCTTCTCATCGGCCGCGCCGACTTTTCGGGCAGCAAGAGCATCGACCAATTATTGGCCGAGCGCTGGATCGATATCGATGTGTCCGACGAACAAAATTATATCAGCACCCTCTTCAAGGACGAAGAACGCAGGCCCGCGAGGATATTCCAGTGCACGTCCGTGAGCATGGCCGTGGACCTGGCCCCCCGCCTGGGTGCTATCATCTATCTGGTAGAGGCCGCGCTCCCTTTTTTTTCCCGACTTATAGAGGACGGGATGCTGACGCCCATAGAAACGGATTTTCTGTTGCCGGCAGTGAACGTGTATCTGGTCAAATCGGAGGGCAGCATGCTTTCACCGGCAGCAGAAAGATTCGTCCGCTTTCTGACGAGGGACTCACAATAGGGTTTCTTGAGTTTGAAACGTAAGGCTGTCTACATCACCAACTCCGACCGTTGTCCGCACAGGAGGCTTACTCGATACGCAAGGACCGTCGTAATAGGGCTTGGTTAAAGTTGTCGGCCGGTCGTCTGGATGCGCATCAGCGGGTGGACACACGGCCGCCTGGATTGGTGTTTGGCACCGACGTTGCCCAGAACCGGGGCATGATATGGAGGCTGGCGCGGTGGCTTCGTCAGCGTGCGCGGCATCAAATGACGAAGTGTTTCCTGTCAGCCCTAAACGCAACCCAAGAGTTGCGTAGGGGTCGGAAGTCTGGCTAACGGCGACCGACAATATTCGAGGTGACCACCGCCCGACATGTGGATAGGCGTCGAAACGGAACCCCCGCCGAAATGCGGCTGAGGCGTTGTAGCGGAAGACAGAATAAAAACTCTCGGGAGGCGATCGGCGCCGATCGGGGCCCCTGAAACGCTATAATATCGAACGTTTTCAGTGATTTTTCTAACAAATGACGGGGTCCCGTTTCGACGCCTGTCCACAGTCCCACGGCGGAAAGCTGTCAGTAGGAGCCGCCAGGGGAGCCCGACCGCAGCACGTAAAGGATCGCCTCGATGATCCGGCGCATCGAGCATCGTCGCCGCCGTCCGCATGGTCGAGGTGATGGTAAATAGGGCTCGATCAGCTCCCATTCGGCCTCGGTAAGATCTCTTCCAAAGCGCAGGCCCGCGCGGCTATGCTGCGTGCGGTCGGTCGGGCTCCACATCGAGCACTCCAGAATAGGTATCGCAACCCTCTGGAATCACGCCGAAGCCCGATCGTTTAACCTCATTCCGCCGCCGTTCCCAAACAGCCTCTCAGCGGCTAGGGTACAGCGTAGGAGGCGTTGCCATCGGCATCTTGTATAATTGCGCTGCTGTCGGTCCTGCACCCATCGCCAGCCTCGAACCGAGCCTTGGAGATACTGCATGATCGTCGTCATTGCCTTGATCGTTGCGTTGGTAGTGACTCTCGCGCTTACCTTCGGCCGCTTCGCCCGAAGCGACGGATGGCGGGCGACCGTTACCCCACTAGAGCGGTTTCCTATCAGTCTGCATCGTAACCGGCGTTGGCGAAGTAGTTGGCGCATTCCTGCGGCGGGTAAAGGTCGAGGATGCGGCCGATGGCGTTCCACAGGCCGTGAATGGTGCGCTCGGC
>NZ_VNIM01000016.1 GCF_007785815.1 Alterirhizorhabdus solaris
ACGTGAAGGCCGGCCGGGGTGATGCCGGGGGGCGGGGCGGCGGCGATCTCCTCCACCCCGGCCATCACCCTCGCCGCGCGGCGGATGGCGCGGCGGATGCGCGGGGTGGTGCCGCAGCGGCAGATGTTGGTGATCGCCGCGTCCATGTCCGTATCGGTGGGGTTGCGGTTCTTCTCCAGCAGCGCGGCCACCGCCATCACCATGCCGGACTGGCAATAGCCGCACTGGGGCACCGCCTCGGCGATCCACGCCTGCTGCACCGGGTGGCCGCGATCGCCCGAGAGATGCTCGATCGTGGTGACGAAACTGCCCTCGATCGCGCCGATCGCGATCTGGCAGGATCGCTGCGCCACGCCGTCGACATGCACGGTGCAGGCGCCGCACAATCCCGCGCCGCAGCCGTATTTCGTGCCGGTGAGGTTGGAGGCATCGCGCAGCGCCCACAGCAGCGGGGTGGCCGGGTCCATGCGGTAATGGACGGCCTGCCCGTTGACGGTGAAGCGGGTCATGCGCCTGTCCTCCCGGCGGCCCTCAATAGCTCATCTCGTCGTACACGCGCGACAGGTCGCCCTGCCATTCGCCGTGGTAGCGGTCGAGCAGGCGCTGGGCCGGCACCTTGCCGCTTGCCACGATCTCGCGCAGCGGATCGAGGAAGCCCTGTTCGGTGTCGCCGATGCCGTTCAGGCGGGCGCGGGCGGCGAGGCCGGCGTCGGCGATGGCGAGCACCTCCTTGCCGAGCTGCTGGAAGGTGCGGCCGCGCGGGCCACGCGCGGCCAGGCCCAGGCGGGGCACCTCGGCACGGATGCGGTGATGGTCCTCGATCGTCCAGTGCTTCACCAGATCCCAGGCCGCATCCAGCGCGGTCTGGTCATAAAGCAGCCCCACCCAGAAGGCGGGCAGCGCGCAGATGGTGCCCCACGGCCCGCCGTCGGCGCCGCGCATCTCCAGATAGCCCTTAAGCCGCACTTCGGGGAAGGCGGTGGAGAGGTGATCGGTCCAGTCGCCGAACAGCGGCTTCTCGCCCGGCAGGACGGATAGGTCGCCCTTCAGGAAATCGCGGAAGCTGAGGCCGGCGGCATCGACATAGCCGCCGTCGCGGAACACGAAGTACATCGGCACGTCGAGCATGTAGTCGGCATAGCGTTCGTAGCCGAAGCCGTCCTCGTACACGAACGGCAGCATGCCGGTGCGGTGCGGGTCGGTGTCCGTCCAGATGTGGCTGCGGTAGCTGAGGAAGCCGTTGGGCCTGCCCTCGGTGAACGGCGAGTTGGCGAACAGCGCGGTGGCCAGCGGTTGCAGCGCGAGGCTGACGCGGAACTTCTTCACCATGTCCGCCTCGCTCGCATAATCGAGGTTGGTCTGGATGGTGCAGGTACGCAGCATCATGTCCAGCCCCATCGTGCCGACGCGCGGCATGTGATCGAGCATGATCTTGTAGCGGCCCTTGGGCATGATCGGCAGCTCGGCGCGGGTCTTGTCCGGCCACATGCCGAGGCCGAGGAAGCCCAGGCCGAGGCGGTCGCCGATGGCCTTCACCTGCTCCAGATGACGGCCGGTTTCGGCGCAGGTCTGATGCAGGTTTTCCAGCGGCGCGCCGGACAGTTCGAGCTGCCCGGCCGGTTCCAGGCTGACGTTGCCGTCCGGCCCGCCCAGCGCGATGATCTTGCCGCCCTCGTAGATCGGCTCCCAGCCGTATTTCGTCAGGCCGATCAGCAGCGCGTGGATGCCACCCGGCTCCTCGTAGGAGGGGGCGCGGTGATCGTCGCGGAAGTAGACGAACTTCTCGTGCTCGGTGCCGATCCGCCAGCGTTCGACGGGCTTTTCGCCCTTCGCGAAGATGGCGAGGAGATCCTCGCGCGTTTCGATCTGCGGATCTTCGCCGTCGCCGGCCGTGCGGGTGCTCATGCCTTGCGCCCATAGCGTCGCGGCGGGGGCTTCGCCAGCGCCTATGTTGCCGGCTGTTTCCAGTCCCCCGCCGCTGCCATCCATACCGCCACGGCGGCGGCGGCGGCGGTATCGGCGCGCAGGATACGTGGCCCCAGCGACACGCCGCGCGCCGCCGGGATCGCGGCGATCAGCGTGCGTTCCTCCGCCGTGAAGCCGCCCTCGGGGCCGATCAGGATCGCCGCCGGGCCGGGGCGGGCGACATCGGCCAGCGGCGCGCCGCCCTGCTCGTCGGCGTGGATCAGCATCCGCTCGGCCGGCCAGTCGCGCAACGCCTCGCGCAGCGGACGCGGCTCGTCGAGCGCGGGCAGCGCGGTGCGGCCGCATTGTTCCGCCGCCTCAATCATATGCGCGCGCAGGCGATCGAGGTTGAGGCGGTCCACCACGGTGCGCTGCGTCAACACCGGCAGCACGCGGGCGACGCCCAGCTCGCACGCCTTCTCCACCAGCCAGTCGATCCGCCCCTTCTTGATCGGCGCGGCCAGCAGCCACAGGTCGGGCACCGTCTCGCGCGGAGAAAGCCGGGTGGTGACGGCCAGCGTCATGCGGCGCTTGCCCGCATCCGCCACCTCGGCCAGCCATTCGCCGCTCGCATCGTCGAACAATCGCACCGGCGCGCCGGGTTTCAGCCGCATCACCGCGCCGAGATAATTCGCCTGCGCGCCCTCCAGCACGATCGCGGCGCCTTCGTGCAGCGGGGTTTCAACGAAGAGGCGAGGGGTGCTGGCGGGCGGCCAGGCGGGAGTGGCGGTCATGCCCCCGATGTATCGCCGGCGGGGGGCGGCGTCATCCCTCCGCCATGATGCGAGGGGGCAGGCCGAGTGTTGCAATGCGGCAACAGCGCCGGGAAGTTCCAAGTGCGACGCAACAATCCCGACCTGGCTTGGTTCATCCCCTACGCACGGAGCGGCACGCGGCCGATCAATCCGGCGAGTAAATCTGGAGCTTTGCGCTTTTATGAAGACGTTCTTTCTCGCGGCCCTCGCCCTCGCTGCCCTGCCGACCGCCGCAATGGCGCAGGACACCGCACCGGACGGCACCCCCGCCTTCGGCATCGAGCCGTATGTCGGCGTGCTCGGCGGCTACCACTCGTTCGATCGCCTCAGCGAGTTCGGCACCAGCGGTCGTCGCGGCCGTATGGATGGCGCCCTCATCAGCGGGATCGCCGGCGTGAACGTGCCGCTCGGGCCGGTGTTCGTCGGTGCCGAAGGCAACGCCACCAAGGGCTTCAAGGACATCGATTGGGAATATGGCGTGAAGGGCCGGATCGGCGCGCGCGCCGGTGACAGCGGCATGATCTACGCCTCGGCCGGCTACCAGTGGGTCAACGGCAAGGGCAACCGTGGTTTCGCCGATCGCAGCGATTGGATCTACGGCGTCGGCCTCGAAGTCGGCCCGAAGGACATCGGTCTTGGCGGCCTGACCGGCAACTCGGGCGTGCGTCTGCGCCTGCAGGCCGAAACCTATGATTTCGACTCGGTCCGCCCGATGGCCGGCCTCGTCTTCCACCTGTAAGGGGTTCACTCCTTCAGCCCGGTCGTCGCCACGACCGGGCAAACGAGCGGCCGGGGTGGCGACACCCCGGCCGCTTTGCTTATATGCGCCGCGCGGGCATAAGCCCGCGTTCCCTTTCTGCCTGGAAGTTCCCCGATGTCCGCGATGCTCAAGATCAGCCTGCCCGATGGTTCCGTTCGCGAAGTCGCGGCCGGCACCACCCCGGCGGACATCGCGGCGGCGATCGGCCCCGGCCTCGCCAAGGCGGCGCTGGCCGCGCGGGTGGATGGCGAGCTGCGCGACCTCAACCGCCCGCTGGAGGCGGACGGCACGCTGGCGCTGGTGACGGCGAAGGACGAGGCGGACGCGCTGGAACTGGCCCGCCACGATTACGCGCATGTGCTGGCCGAGGCGGTGCAGCATCTGTTCCCGGGCACGCAGATCACCTTCGGCCCTTCCACCGACGACGGCTTCTATTATGATTTCGCGCCGAAGGACCGCCCGTTCACCGAGGAGGATCTGCCCGCGATCGAGGCGGAAATGCGCGCGATCATCGCCCGCAACGAGCCGCTGGTGCGTGAGGAATGGCAGCGCGAGGATCTGATCGCGCGCTGGCGGGCCGAAGGCGAGACGTTCAAGGCCGAATGGGCCGCCGAACTGCCCGAGGGCGAGGCGCTGACGGTGTATCGCGCCGGCAGCGGCGCCGATGCCTGGCTGGACATGTGCCGTGGCCCGCACCTGCCCTCCACCGGCAAGCTCGATCCCGCCGCCTTCAAGCTCACCCGCGTGTCCGGCGCCTACTGGCGCGGCGACCAGAAGAACGCGATGCTCAGCCGCATCTACGGCACCGGCTGGCTGAGCAAGAAGCAGCTCGACCAGCACCTGACCCGGCTGGAGGAGGCCGCCAAGCGCGATCACCGCAAGATCGCGCAGGAGATGGACCTGTTCCACCTCCAGTCCGAGGCGCAGGGGTCGGTGTTCTGGCACCCCAAGGGCTTCGTGCTGTGGCGCCAGCTCGAGGCGTACATGCGCCGCCGGCTCGACGGATCGGGCTATGCCGAGGTGAAGACGCCGCAGCTGATGGACGCCCGCCAGTGGGAGCAGAGCGGCCACTGGGGCAAGTATCGCGAGAACATGTTCGTGGTGCCGGACGAGGTGCCCAACACGGCGGACGAGGGCGCGGTCCTTTCCGGCGAGGGCGACCTGATGGCGCTGAAGCCGATGAACTGCCCGGCGCACGTGCTGATCTTCAAGCAGGGCATCAAATCGTATCGCGACCTGCCGATCCGCATGGCCGAATTCGGCTGCTGCCACCGCAACGAGCCGCATGGTGCGCTGCACGGCATCATGCGCGTGCGCCAGTTCACCCAGGACGACGCCCACATCTTCGTGCGCGAGGACCAGCTCATTCCCGAGGTGCAGCGGTTCTGCGAATTGCTGGACGCGGTGTATCGCGATCTCGGCTTTTCCGACTATGCGGTGAAGCTGGCGCTGCGGCCGGAACAGCGCTTCGGCTCTGATGCGATGTGGGACAAGGCCGAGGCGGAACTGCGCGAGGCGGTGATGCAGGCCAACCTCAGCGATGCGGTGAAGGCCGGGTTCGAGGAACTGCCCGGCGAGGGCGCCTTCTACGCGCCCAAGCTGGAATTCCACCTGACCGACGCGATCGGGCGGACGTGGCAGGTGGGCACGATCCAGTCCGACCGGGTGCTGCCCGAGCGGCTGGACGCCAGCTACGTCGGCGAGGACGGCAACCGTCATCGCCCGGTGATGCTGCACCGCGCGATCCTGGGCACGTTCGAGCGGTTCATCGGTATCCTGATCGAACATCACGCCGGCCGTTTCCCGCTGTGGCTGGCGCCGGTGCAGGCGGTGGTGGCGACGATCGTATCGGACGCCGACGAGTATGCCGGCGAAGTCGTGGCGAAGCTGGCGGCCGCCGGGCTGCGGGTGGAGGCGGACCTGCGCAACGAGAAGATCAACTACAAGGTGCGCGAGCATTCGCTGGCCAAGGTGCCGGCGCTGCTGGTGGTCGGCAAGCGTGAGGCCGAGGAAGGCAAGGTGGCGATCCGCCGGCTGGGCAGCCAGAACCAGCAGGTGATGACGCTGGACGAGGCGATCGCGCTGCTGACGGCGGAGGCGACGCCGCCGGATCTCGTCGCCGCGGCATGATGGATGCTGCATCTTCAAAATTCGGTCGCGAAGGACTATACCGCCCCCCTGAACCGCCACGACTGGAGAAGTTGCTATACGTCCGCCCATGATGCGCCGCCCGCTCGGCCAGCCGCCGATGCCGCTGAACGGCCCCCGATACAATGAGTTCATCCAGTCGCCCAAGGTCCGGGTGATCGATGGGGACGGCGAGAATCTGGGCGTGATGTACACGCGCGAAGCGATGGAGCAGGCGCAGGAAGTGGGCCTCGACCTCGTCGAGGTGTCACCGAATGCCGATCCGCCCGTCGCCAAGTTCCTGGATATCGGCAAGTTCAAGTACGAGACCCAGAAGAAGGCCAACCTCGCCCGCAAGAGCCAGAAGACGCAGGAGATCAAGGAGATCAAGATGCGTCCGAACATCGACGATCATGATTATGATACGAAGATGAAGAAGGTGAACGAGTTCATCGGCGAGGGCGACAAGGTCAAGGTCACGCTGCGTTTCCGTGGTCGCGAACTGGCGCACGGCCAGCTCGGCATGCAGGTGTTGCAGCGCGTGCAGGCCGATATCGCGGAGGTTGCCAAGGTGGAGCAGCATCCGCGCATGGAAGGCCGGCAGATGCTGATGGTGCTCGCGCCCAAATAAGCCGCGACGGCACGGATCGCTGACGAACAGGAGAGGGAGTCGCTGCGGCGGCTCCCTTTTTTCATGCCGGTGGATCGTGATTGGCCCCGTTCCGTCCTCCGCCGCCGTCCATGATATTCCGCTACGGAAACCGGCTTTTGGGTGGCGACCCCCCGGCGGGCGGGCTAGACCCGGCCGGGGGATGCGATTGGGGCTGGCAAGCGGCGCGCGGGTGATGCACGTTGGCCGTAATCAGAATATATATCGGGGGGATAGCATGTCGAAGTCATTCTGGCTGCTGGGCACCATGCTTGCCGGCGTCGCGCTGCCGGCACAGGCGCAGGTTGCCACCGAGGGGGGCACGCCAGGTCCGACGGAGCAGGGCGGGGGCGTCGCCGCTACGCCCGCCGTCGTCGATGCCGCCACGGACAACGGCGATATCATCGTCACCGCCACCCGCCGCAACGAGGCGCTGTCGGACGTGCCGATCGCCGTCTCCGCCGTATCGGGGGATACGCTGACACGATCGGGCGCGACCGACATCCGCGCGCTCAACCAGCTGTCGCCGTCGCTGCTCGTCTCGTCCACCACCTCCGATGCGGGCGGCGCGGTCGCGCGGATCCGGGGCATCGGCACGGTGGGCGACAATCCCGGCCTCGAAAGCTCGGTCGCGCTGTTCATCGACGGGGTCTATCGCTCGCGCACCGGCGTGGGGCTGACCGAGCTCGGCGCGATCGACCGGATCGAGGTGTTGCGCGGGCCGCAGGGCACGCTGTTCGGCCGCAACGCCTCTGCCGGCCTCATCAGCGTCATCACCGCCAAGCCCAGCTACGAGGAGGCGGGCACCGCCGAACTGAGCTACGGCAATTACGATTACTGGCGCGGCCAGCTCGGCCTGACCGGCGCGATCGTGCCCGGCAAGATCGCCTACCGGCTGGATGGCGTGTACGTGAAGCGCGACGGTTTCCTGAAGGAAGGCCCGTACAGCGGCAGCACCGGCCGCCGGTTCAACGACCGCGACCGCTACATCGTGCGCGGGCAGCTGCTGTTCGAGCCGACCGAAGCACTCTCGTTCCGCCTGATCGGCGATTATTCACGCAAGAACGAGGAATGCTGCGCGGGTGTGTACCTGCCCACGCGGGATGTGTCGCGCAACGCCAGCGGCCAGCTCGTCACCGGCCCGTCGTCCACGGCGGCGGTGCTGCGCAGTCTCGGCGGCTTCATCAACGACCGGCCTTACGACCGTCGCGCCTCGGTATCGCCGGGTCGTAGCTATCGGCAGGATGTCGAGGATTACGGCCTCTCGGGCGAGGTGAACTACGATCTCGGCGGCGCGGCGCTCACCTCGATCACGGCCTATCGCAACAACGACTATACGCGCGGGCAGGATGCCGACTTCAGCAGCGTCGACCTGCTCTACCGGCCTGACGACGGGCGGGACTTCATCCGCTTCCGCACCTTCACGCAGGAACTGCGGCTGCAGGGCGAGGCGTTCGCCGGCAAGCTCGACTGGCTGGTCGGCGGCTATTACGCCAGCGAGAAGCTCGATGTCCGCTCCGCGCTTAGCTTCGGCAAGGATTTCGACAGCTACATCACCCGGCAGGTGCAACTGGGCGGCGGCGGCGCGCAGTTCCCCGGTTTTTCCAACCTGCGCGGTTTCCTTTCGGCCGGGCTGGCCCAAGGGGGGCTGCCCACGGCGCTGATCGGCCAGATCGCACCGCTGGTGCCGAACATCGCCACCTATTCCAATACCGGGCAGGACGATCGCTACCGCCAGCGCAGCCGCAACTTCGCCTTCTTCACCCACAACGTGATCCATGTGACGGACACGCTCTCGCTGACGCTGGGCGCGCGCTACACCAACGAGCGCAAGACGCTGAACGCGAACTTCACCTCCACGGTGCCGGCGGGCAATGCGACGGCGCAGCTGGGCAACGCGATCGTGGCGCTGCGCACGCTCGCCGCCAACGCGCCCGCCACGGCGGCGGGGGCCGCGTTGCGGGCGGGGGCGACGCAGGCGGCCAACGGCATTACCGCACTCGCGCCCGCCTCCGCGCTGTACGGCGTGCTCACCGGGTTCAACGGCACGCTGCCCGAGCGCCGCCGCAAGGAGGACGAGTGGACCGGCACCGCCGTGCTGAGCTGGAAGCCGACGCCAGACCTGCTCACCTACGCCAGCTACTCCAAGGGCTACAAGGCGGGCGGCTTCAACCTCGATCGATCGGTGTTGAGCCTGACCGCGCCGGACCTGAACCAGCTGGAGTTCCAGTCCGAGAAGGTGGACGCCTATGAGCTGGGCGCGAAGTTCAACGGGCGCGGGTTCGACCTGAACGTCGCGCTGTTCCAGCAGGAGTTCAAGAACTTCCAGCTGAACAACTTCCAGGGCGTCAACTTCATCGTCGAGAACATCAACGGCTGCACGGCGCTGGCGGGCGGATCGGGGGCGGACAGCGACACCGGCAACAGCGGCAGCGCCGCCGAGGCCGCCGCTACCGCCTCTGGCGCGTGCACCGGCAAGCTGAAGCCGGGGGTGCGCAGCCGCGGCATCGAGGTGGAGGCCTATATCCGCCCCGCGCCCGACTTCAACGTCAACATCGGCTTCACCCGGGCGGAGACGAAGTACAAGAAGGATCTGGCCGGCGCGTTCGGGCGGCCACTGCCCACCTCGCTGGTCAACCTGCCCGGCGCGCGCGTGTCGAACTCGGCGGTCTATACCGTCACCACCGGCGCGGGGTGGACGCCGGCGCTGGGCACGGGTGGCCTGCGCGGGCTGATCTATGCCGACATGCGCTACCAGAGCGACATCAACACCGGCTCCGACCTGTTCTTCGAGAAGCGGCAGGACGGCTTCGTCACGGTCAACGCCCGCGTCGGCCTGACCGGTGAAGACGGTGCGTGGGCGCTGGAGTTCTGGGGGCAGAACATCTTCGATACCGATTACACGCAGGTCGCGTTCAACGCGCCGACGCAGGGGCTGGGCGACACGATCTCGGTCGCGCGCGGGCTGCAGACCTCGACCAACCGGCTGTACGGCGCGTTCCTCGCCGAACCGCGCACCTATGGCGTGACGGTGCGGACGAAGTTCTGACCGGCGGGAGGCTGGCCGGGGGCGCGCGGCCGGCTCAGGCCGCCGCCCTCTCCGCCACCGTACCCGACGCGGCTTCCAGCAGGCGGCGTTCCAGCGCCTTAAGCCGGGCCGCGTTGGTCACCTTGTCGCCGATCAGGTCGGTGAAATAGAACACGTCCACCGCGCGCTCGCCATAGGTGGCGATGTGCGCCGAATGGATCGTCACCTTGGACTGGAACAGCGCCAGCGCCAGCGCATTCAGCAGCGCCGGCCGGTCGCGCGCGTTCACCTCCACCACCGTGTAGCGGTTGGAGGCGCGGTTATCGATCAGCACGTTAGGCTCGATCTCGAACGCCTCGGCGCGGGTGCGGGGCGAGGGCTTGGCGGCGAGGCGATCGGCCATGCGGTTGCGGTTGGCCAGCGCATCCTCGATCGTCAGCCGCAGCCGGGCGAGCCGGTCGGGGTCGTCGAACGGCTGACCGAACGGATCCTGCACCAGCAGATTGTCCACCGCCATGCCGTCCCGCGTGGTGTGGATGCGGGCATCGATGATGCTGGCGCCGGCCAGGTGAATGGCGCCGGCGATGCGATAGAACAGCCCCGGGTGATCGCTGGCGTAGATCGTCACCAGCGTGGCGCCGCGCTCGGGATCGGCGGTCGCGGCGATCGAAAGCGGGCGGTTCTCCGTCTGCGCCCCGGTGATGAGCCGGGCGTTGCGTTCGAGGATGTCGAACGCCTCGGCTACCCAATAGGCATCGGGCAGGCGGCGGACATAGGCGTCGAACCGCGCCTCGTCCCAGCCCAGCACCTCGCGCAGCCGCGTCTGCTTGGCGTCGATCCGCTCGCGCCGGCCCTTCTGCTTGTGGCCCAGCCGCAGCACCTCCTCGGCGGCCTCGTACAGGTCGGAGAGCAGCTGCCGCTTCCACCCGTTCCACACGCCGGGGCCGACGGCGCGGATATCCACCACCGTCAGGATCAGCAGCAGCCGCAGCCGTTCCGGGCTCTGCACCACCTCGGCGAAATCGAGGATGGTCTTGAAGTCGGAAAGGTCGCGCTTGAAGGAGGTGGCGGACATCAGCAGGTGATAGCGCACCAGCCAGGCGACCGTTTCGGTCTCGGCCGGGGTGAGGCCGAAGCGCGGGCACAATGTCTCCGCCACCTCGGCACCCAGCAGGCTGTGATCGCCGCCACGCCCCTTGGCGATGTCGTGGAGCAGCACCGCCACGTAGAGCACCCGGCGCGAGATGATGCGGCGGAAGATGCCGCTGGCGAGCGGGTGATCGGTTTCCAGCTCGCCCTTCTCGATCGCCGACAGCAGGCCGATCGCGCGGATCGAATGTTCGTCCACGGTGTAATGATGGTACATGTCGAACTGCATCTGCGCCACGACACGGCCGAAATCGGGCACGAAGCGGCCGAAGATGCCCGCCTCGTTCATCCAGCGCAGCGCGTTCTCGGGGTCGTTGCGGCTGGCCAGCACGTCGAGGAACAGCGCGTTGGCGCGGGGGTCGCGCCGCACCTGATTGTCGATCAGCCGCACGTCGCGCGTGGCCTGCCGCATCGCGACGGGGTGGATTTCCAGCCCGTGGCGGTCGGCGACGGCGAACATCTCGATCAGGCGGACCGGATCCTCGCGGAAGAACTCGTCGGACGGCACGTTCAGCCGCCCGCGATCGAAGATGAAGCCGTCGAGATTGCGCGGCTTGCGCTTGAGCGTGGGCAGGGCGAAGCGCCGGCCGCGCTGGGCGAACTCCTCGTCCAGATGCGCGAGGAACACGCCGGTCAGGTCGCCCACCTGCTTGGCCGTCAGGAAATAGTGCTGCATGAACCGCTCGACCGACGAACGGCCCGGGCGGTTGGCGTAGCGCATCCGTTCCGCCACCTCGCGCTGCACGTCGAAGGTCAGCCGCTCCTCGGGCCGCCCGGCGATCAGGTGCAGATGGCAGCGCACCGCCCACAGAAAATTCTCGGCGCGCTGGAAACGGCGCAGCTCGGTCGGCGAGAGCAGCTTCTTGTGGACCAGTTCGCCCTTCGAGCGGACGCGGTGGACGTATTTGCCGATCCAGAACAATGTGTGCAGGTCGCGCAGGCCGCCCTTGCCCTCCTTCAGGTTCGGCTCGACCACGTAGCGGCTGTCGCCCATGCGCTTGTGCCGCGCGTCGCGCTCGGCCAGCTTTTCCGCCACGAAGGTGCGGGCGGTGCCGGCCATCACCTCCTGGTCGAATCGCTTCGATGCCTCGTCGTACAGTCGCTCGTCGCCCCAGACGAAGCGGCCTTCCAGCTGCGCGGTGCGGATCGTCAGGTCGCTCTTGGCCATGCGGACCAGATCGTCGAGCGAGCGGGTGGAGTGGCCGATCTTCAGCCCCAGATCCCACAAGGCGTAGAGCATCGACTCGATTACTTGCTCGCCCCACGCGGTCTGTTTCCACGGGGTGATGAAGGTGACGTCGACGTCGGAATGAAGCGCCATCTCGCCGCGCCCGTAGCCGCCGACCGCCATCAGCGTCAGCCGTTCGGCGGCGGTGGGGTTGTTCTGCGGGTAGAGGCGAAGGGTGGTGAAATCATAGATCAACCGCAGCAGCTGATCGGTGAGGAAGGCGTAGGAGGCAGCGACGTCGTGTCCCCGCGTGGGGTGTGCCGCCAGCCGCCCGGCAATCTCCGCCCGCCCGCGATCGAGCGCACCGCGCAGCACCGGCGTCGCCGCCTGCCGCATGGCGGCGGCATCGCCGGCGGGGATCGACCCGAGCGCATCGGCGATGACGCGGCGATCGATGATGGCGCGGCGGTTGGGCAGGGTTTCGAAGCGTGCGGGCATGGGGGGGAAGATAGGCGCGGGGTGCGTCAAAAGCGAGTATCTCCATCGCCGTCCGTCCCGCTATGCTGTGCGTTCGCGGGGCGGGGGAGACGATATGCGGCGGGGGTTTTGCACTGCGGCGATGACGGTGCTGTTGCTCGGTGGGTGCAGCAAGGCGCCGGAAGGGACGACCGTCGCCAAGGAAGCGTTGCCGCCCGGCGGCGCGGCGGCGGCATCCGCGATCAAGGTCAGCGTGCCGCAGATCGCCTATACCTTTGGCTACAGCTATCGCGTGCCGTCCGGCGAGATCGCGGCGCTGCAGGATCGCCACATCGCATTGTGCGACCGGCTCGGTCCGGCAGGCTGTCGCGTGATCGGGATGCAGCGGGAGAGCGACGACACCGCGTCGGCATCGGGGTCGCTCACGCTGGCGGTCAGCGCGCCGGCCGCGCGTGCCTTCGGCCGGGCGCTGACGGCTGCCGCGGCGCGGTCGGGCGGCAGCGAGGCAGACAGCAGCATCGCCGCCGAGGATCTCTCGAAACAGATCGTCGATACCGAGGCGCGGCTGCGCGCCCGTCAGGCGCTGGCCGACCGGCTGATGGAACTGCTGCGGACGCGGACCGGTCCGGTCGCCGATCTCGTCGCCGCCGAGCGATCGGTGGCCGCCGTGCAGGAGGAGATCGACGCCGCCCGATCCTGGCTGGCCGAGGCGCGCGGACGGGTGGCGATGTCCACCGTCGAGGTGCGCTATGTCGCCGGGGACGGCGGCGTCTTCGGGCCGTTGCGCCCGACGCTAGCGACGATGGGATCGTTCTTCGGCCAGAGCCTCGCGCTGTTGCTCCAGCTGGCCGTGGTGGTGGTGCCGTGGGCGGTACTGGCGGGCGCGATCGCTTATGGCGTGCGACGGTTGCGGCGGCGTCGGCGGATCAGCGACGACGCCCGAATCACTCCTCCGCCGCCCGCTTGAGCGCATACAGGCGGTCGAGCGCATCGCGGGGGGAGAGGGCGTCCACGTCGATCTCCGCCAGCAGCGCACGCAGGGGATCAGGCGGGGGCGTGGCGGCAGCGGCGGCGGCGAACAGGGGGAGGTCGTCCAGCCCGTCGGCGAGACCGCCGGTGGCGGCGCGGCCCTTTTCCAGCTTCGCCAGCACCGCCTTCGCCCGCGCCACCACCGGCGGCGGCAGGCCGGCCAGCTTGGCGACGGCGAGGCCGTAGCTGCGATCGGCCGGGCCGCGTGCCAGTTCGTGCAGCAGCACCAGATCGCCCTTCCATTCGCGCGCGCGCACATGGTGGAGGGTCAGCCCGTCGAGCCGTTCCGCCAGCCGGGTCAGTTCGTGGTAATGGGTGGCGAACAGGCAGCGGCTGCGGTTCATGTCGTGCACCGCCTCCACTACCGCCCATGCGATCGCGAGGCCGTCATAGGTGCTGGTGCCGCGCCCCACCTCGTCGAGGATGACGAAGCTGCGTGGCGTCGCCTGCGCGAGGATCGCCGCGGTCTCCACCATCTCCACCATGAAGGTGGAACGGCCGCGCGCCAGATTGTCCGACGCGCCCACCCGGCTGAACAGGCGATCGACCAGCCCCAGCGTGGCGGAGGTGGCGGGCACGTAGCTGCCCGCCTGCGCCAGCACCGCGATCAGCGCGTTCTGCCGCAGGAAGGTGGATTTGCCGCCCATGTTCGGCCCCGTCACCAGCCACAGCCGCGACTCCTCGGAGAGCGCGCAGTCGTTGGCGACGAAGCGACCACCCGATGCCGCGACCGCGCTCTCCACCACCGGATGGCGGCCGCCGGCGATCTCGAAACAGGGATGGCCGGTGAAGCCGGGGCGTGCCCAGCCGCCTTCCGCCGCGCGTTCGGCCAGCCCGGCGGCCACATCAAGCCGGGCGAGCGCATCGGCGGTGGCGGCGATGGCGGCGGGGGCGGCGAGCGCGAGGGCGGTCAACTCCTCCAGATGCGCGGCCTCGGCGGTGAGCGCGTGGGCGCCCGCCTGGCCGACGCGCAAGGCTTGCTCGTGCAGGTCGGCGGCGTTGAAGCGGACGACGCCGGCCAGCGTCTGGCGGTGGGTGAAGCCGCTGTCCGCCGCCATCAGCGCATCGGCGTGCCTGGCCTGCACCTCGACGTGATAGCCGAGCACGCCGTTGTGGCGGATCTTGAGGCCGGCGATGCCGGTGGCGGCGCGATACTGCGCCTCCAGCCCGGCGATGGCGCGGCGCCCCTCGCCGCCGGTGGCGCGCAGCGTGTCGAGCGCGGGATCATAGCCCTCGGCGATATACCCGCCCTGCGCGGCATCGACCGGCGGCACCGGCACGAGCGCGCGGGCCAGCAGGTCGATCAGCGCGCCGTGGCCGGCCAGCCGCGCCGCCGTCTCGTCCAGCAGCGGCGGGCGATCGTCGAGCGAGGCGAGCCGCTTGTGCAGCGTCCGCGCCTCACCCAGCCCGTCGCGCAACTGGCCCAGATCGCGCGGGCCGCCGCGCCCCGCCGCCAGCCGGCCCAGCGCGCGGCCGATATCGGGGGCGGCGCGCAGGGCCGAACGCAATCCCTCGCGCAACCCAGGATCCCGCTCGAACCGCTGAACCAGATCGAGCCGCGCCTCGATGGCGGCGCGATCCATGAGGGGGGCGGCGATATCGGCCGCCAGCATCCGCGCGCCCGCACCCGTCACGGTACGGTCCACCGCGTCGAGCAGGCTGCCCTTGCGCCCGCCGCCGGTGGCGCAGGTGAGTTCCAGGCTTTCGCGCGTGGCCGCGTCGATCAGCATGTGGTCGGCGGTGGCGCGCGCCACAGGCGGCTGCATCAGCGGCAGCGCGCCCTGCCCGGCGCGATCGAGATAGGCGAGCAGCCCGCCCGCCGCCGCCAGCCCGGCTCGCTCGAACCGGCCGTAGCCGTCGAGCGTGGCGACACCGAACAGCGCCTTCAGCCGGGTTTCCGCGGCGAGACTGTCGAACGCGCGCGGGGAGAAGGGGATCGCGCCCGCCGGCGCCGCCTCCAGCGTTTCCGGCACCACGATCTCGGCCGGGCCGAGCCGGGCGAGTTCGGCATCGAGCGAGGCCAGCGGCACCGTCGCGATCTCGAACCGGCCGGTGGAGATGTCGGCCGCCGCCACCCCGGCCATGCCGCCGGCCTCGGCCACGGCGACCAGCCAGTTGGCGGTCCGCGCATCGAGCAGCGCCTCCTCGGTCAGCGTGCCCGCCGTTATCACCCGCACGATCGCGCGCTCCACCAGCGCCTTCGATCCGCCGCGCTTCCTGGCCTCCGCCGGGCTTTCCACCTGTTCGGCGATGGCGACGCGGTGGCCGGCCCTGATGAGGCGGGCGAGATAGCCCTCGGCCGCGTGCACCGGCACGCCGCACATCGGCACCGCGTTGCCGCCATGCTCGCCGCGCGCGGTGAGCGCGATGTCGAGGCAGGCGGCGGCGGCCTTCGCATCGTCGAAGAACAACTCGAAAAAGTCGCCCATGCGGTAGAACAGCAGGCAATCGGCGCTCTGTGCCTTCAGCGCATGATATTGCTGCATCATCGGCGTCATCGCCGCGGCGGTGCTCGCGGGGATATCCTTTTCTGGGGTCTTTCCGGCCATGGCGGGGCTGATAGCGGCTTGTGAGGCGTGCAGCCATGCCCCACAAGGCGCAGCGGAGCGGACGCATCGGGGGTACAGTAATGAGCGACGGCAGCAGCAACGTGCAGTTCTCGGAGCGCGAGGCGCTGCTGTTTCATTCGGCGGGGCGGCCCGGCAAGATCCAGATCGTCGCGACCAAGCCGATGGCGACGCAGCGCGACCTGTCGCTGGCCTATTCACCGGGCGTGGCGGTGCCGGTGCGCGCGATCGCCGCCGACCCCGATACCGCCTACGACTATACCGCCAAGGGCAATCTCGTCGCGGTGATCTCCAACGGCACCGCCATCCTCGGCCTCGGCGATCTAGGGGCGCTCGCCTCCAAGCCGGTGATGGAGGGCAAGGCGGTGCTGTTCAAGCGGTTCGCCGACGTCGATTCGATCGATATCGAACTGAACACCAAGGATGCCCAGCGCTTCATCGAGGCGGTGGAGCTGATGGAGCCGACGTTCGGCGGCATCAACCTTGAGGATATCGCCGCCCCCGACTGCTTCATCATCGAGCAGGCGCTGCGCGAGAAGATGAACATCCCGATCATGCACGACGACCAGCACGGCACCGCGATCATCACCGCCGCCGGGCTCATCAACGCCTGCCACCTGACGGGCCGCGACATGAAGGACATCAAGGTGGTGGTGAACGGCGCCGGTGCAGCCGCGATCGCCTGCACCGCGCTCATCAAGTCGATGGGCGTGCGCCACGACAACGTCATCATGTGCGATCGCAAGGGCGTGATCTGGCAGGGGCGCGAGGGGGTGGACCAGTGGAAGTCCGCCCACGCTGCCGTGACCGACCACCGCACGCTGAACGACGCAATGGAGGGGGCGGACGTGTTCCTCGGCCTTTCGGCGGCCGGCGCGCTCAAGCCCGAGATGGTCAGGCGCATGGCCGACCAGCCGATCATCTTCGCGATGGCCAACCCCGATCCGGAGATCACCCCGCCCGAGGCCATGGCCGCGCGCCCCGATGCGATCGTCGCCACCGGCCGTTCGGATTACCCGAACCAGGTGAACAACGTCCTCGGCTTCCCGTTCATCTTCCGCGGGGCGCTCGATGTGCGCGCCACCGCGATCAACGAGGAGATGAAGATCGCCGCCGCCGAGGCGCTGGCCGGGCTGGCGCGCGAGCAGGTGCCCGAGGAAGTGGCGCTCGCCTATGGCGGCCGCGCGCCGCGTTTCGGCCGCGACTACATCATCCCCGCCCCGTTCGACCCGCGCCTGATGGAGGTGGTGCCCGCCGCCGTCGCCAAGGCGGCGATGGATTCGGGCGTGGCGCGCAAGCCCATCCTCGACATGGCGGCCTATCGCGATTCGCTGCGGGCCAGGCTCAACCCGACCACGGCGACGCTGACGCTGGCCTATGAGGCGGCGCGCGCGCACCCGAAGCGCGTGGTGTTCGCCGAGGCCGAGGAGGAGGTGGTGCTGCGCGCCGCCATCCAGTTCCGCGACGGCGGCTACGGCACGCCGGTGCTGGTCGGGCGCGACGAGGTGCCGGACAAGCTGCGCGCGCTGGGCGTTGGCGACCCCGACAGCTTCGAGCTGCACAACAGCCGCAACTCGCCGCTGGTCGGCCGGATGGTGGACTTCCTGTACGAGCGGCTCCAGCGGCGCGGCTACCTGCGGCGCGATATCGAGCTGCTGGTGAACCAGGATCGCAACATCTTCGGCGCGCTACTGGTGGCGCTGGGCGAGGCCGACGTGATGATTACCGGCGTCACCCGCACCTATTCGCAGACGCTGCGGCAGATCCGCCGCGTGATCGATCCCGCCGCCGGCGTCACCCCGTTCGGCATCCACGTGCTGGTGGGGCAGAGCCACACCGTCTTCATGGCCGATACCACGGTGAACGAGCGGCCGACCGCGCTGCAACTGGCCGACATCGCCGAGCGGACGGCGGCGGTGGCACGCAAGATGGGGCATGAGCCGCGCGTCGCGTTCCTCAGCTATTCCACGTTCGGCAACCCTTCCGGCAACTGGCTGGACAGCATCCGCGAGGCGGTGGCCATCCTCGACGCGCGCGGCGTGAGTTTCGAATATGAAGGCGAGATGGCGCCGGACGTGGCGCTGAACGAAAAGCTGCAAAAGAACTATCCGTTCATGCGGCTGTCCGGCCCGGCCAACGTGCTGGTGATGCCGGGGCTGCAATCGGCCAACCTCTCGGCCAAGCTGCTGCGCGAACTGGGCGGCGATTCGGTGATCGGGCCGATGCTCGTGGGGCTGGAGAAGCCGGTGCAGATCGCCACCATGTCCGCCACCGCCTCCGAACTCGTCACGCTCGCGGTGCTGGCGGCGGCGGGCGTCGCCAGCTAGGCGCCCCGCCCAACGAAGGAACGTCCGGATGCCTGCCGACCATGATGCCATCGCCGAACTCGTGCCGGCGCTGGTCGCGATCCGGCACGATATCCACGCGCACCCCGAACTCGCCTTCGCCGAGCATCGCACCGCTGCGATCGTGGCGGCCGAGCTGCGGGCGCTGGGGCTGGAGGTGGAAACCGGGATCGGCGGCACCGGCGTGGTCGGCACGCTGCGCGCCGGGCAGTCCAATCGCTCGCTCGGGTTTCGCGCCGATATGGACGCGCTGCCGTTCCATGAGGAAACCGGCGTCTCCTATGCTAGCACCTTGCCCGGCACGTTCCACGGCTGCGGGCATGACGGGCATGTCGCGATCCTGCTCGGCGCGGCGCGGCATCTGGCCGAAACCCGGGCGTTCGCCGGCACGATCCACTTCATCTTCCAGCCGGCCGAGGAGGGGCAGGGCGGCGCGCGCGCGATGATCGCCGACGGGCTGTTCGATCGTTTTCCGTGCGACCGGGTGTTCGCGCTGCACAACTGGCCCGATCTGCCGGCCGGCAGCATCCGCACCCGGCCCGGCCCGATCATGGCCTCGGCCGACAAGTTCGAGATCGTGCTGACCGGCAAGGGCGGCCACGCGGCGCTGCCACACCAGACGCCGGATGCGATCCTCGCCGCCGCCGATCTGGTCGGCCAGCTCAACACCATAGTCTCGCGCCGGGTGCCCGCCACGAAGGCGGCGGTGCTGTCCGTCACGCAGATCCACGGTGGTCTGGCGCACAACGTGATCCCGGCGGAGGTGCGGTTGATGGGTACGGTACGCACGTTCGACCCGCAGGTGCAGGACATGATCGAGCAGTCGCTGCGGGACATGGCGGCCGGGGTCGCGTTGTCGAGCGGCACGAGCGTGGCCGTCATCTACGATCGTTATTATCCCGCGACGATCAACGGTGCGGAGTCCGCCGCGCTCGCGCTGGAGGCGGCGGCGGCAGTCTGTGCCGATGCGGCCGAGGCGCCCGATCCGGCGTTCACCTCGGAGGATTTCGCGTTCATGCTGCAGGCCCGGCCCGGTGCCTATCTGTGGCTGGGGCAGGGGCGCGGCGCGGAAAGCCCGGCGCTGCATCACCCGCGCTACGATTTCAACGATGGCGTGATCGGTACGGGAATCGCCCTGTTCGCCGAACTGGCCCACCGTTTGCTGCCGGTGCGTCCGGCCTGAAGCGCCGCACCGGCATATTATGCGCTGAACCGACACGAATCCTTACAACGACCTAGGGAACGTCGTCTCTTTGTCATAATCTACCTTGAGGCGGCCTCATACTCGGGGGGTCAAGAGGCTTCAGGGGAAGAAAGCCGCTGATCTCGATATAATGAGCGCGCGGCGAAATACGCGCGAGCGAGATCATCGGTTCCCAAGGAGCGCAGGAGGACGACGGCTGCCAGCCAAGGGGAACCATTATGCCTTTCATGTCCGATTTTCGATCCGGCCTGCTCAGCGGCGCCGCTGCCGTCCTCGCCTTCGCCGGCTCATCCGCCCATGCACAGACCGCCGATGCCCCGCCCGCCTCGCTGACCGAGGTGGCCTCCGCCGAGGATGGCGGCACCATCACCGTGACGGGCCTGCGCCAGCAGTATCGCGGTGACGTGCCGTTGAAGGAGCTGCCGCAGAGCATCCAGACGCTGTCCGGCGAGACGCTGCGCGAGGTGAACCTCACCCGGCTGGATACCGCGCTCGACTTCGCCAGCGGCGTCTCGCGCCAGAACAATTTCGGCGGGCTGTTCGATGCGTTCGCGCTCCGCGGTTTCGCCGGCGACGAGAACACCGCCAGCAACTACCTCGTGAACGGTTTCAACGCCTCGCGCGGCTACGGCGGCATCCGCGATACGTCGAACATCGAGCGGATGGAGGTGCTGAAAGGCCCGTCGTCGGCGCTGTTCGGGCGCGGCGAGCCGGGCGGCACCGTCAACATCATCACCAAGAAGCCGCAGTTCGATGCGTTCGGCCTCAACGCTACCGTCGGCTACGGCCGCTTCGACACCTATCGCGCCGAGGGCGACGTCAACGTGCCGCTGGCCGGCAACTTGGCCGTGCGCGTGACCGGCGCCTACGAGAATGCCGACAGCTTCCGCGACTTCATCGAGAGCGAGAAGTACACCGTCACGCCCTCGATCCTGTGGAAGCCGGCGCCCGACACGACCGTTTCGTACGAGCTTGAATATATCCATCAGGCGGTGCCGTTCGATCGCGGCATCGTGGCGGTGAACGGCGACCCCAAGGCGCTGTCGCGCAAGACCTTCCTCGGCGAGCCAGGCGACGGGGATACCGAGGTCGAGGCGCTCGGCCACCAGTTCCAGCTGCAGCACAGCTTCAGCCGCGACTGGAATATGTCGTTCGGCGCGGGCTATCGCGACACCAGCTTCACGGGTTTCTCCAGCGATGCCGAACTGGTCGACGGCCGCCAGCCGTTCTACAACAACAACAGCTTCACGACGACGCGGATCCTGTCGCGCCAGCGCCGCTTCCGCGATTATGGCACCAAGGATTTGGTGTTCCGCGGCGAGTTGAGCGGCAAGATCTATACCGGCCCGTTCACCCACCACCTGCTCGTCGGCGCGGACTGGGACTACTACAAGCTCGACGTCCTCCAGAACCGCTTCCGCCCCGGCACTGGCGCCAACGCCCTCACCACCGCCTCCACCCAGGCGATGCTGAACACGTTCAACGCGATCAACGTGTTCAACCCGGTATACGGCAACCTGCCGGCGGTCGGCGCCTTCCAGAACCAGCGCGAGCGGCAGTATAGCTGGGGCGTCTATTTTCAGGACCAGATCGATCTCACCGATGCGCTGAAGGTGCGCGTCGGCGGCCGTTACGACGATGTCGAGCAGACGCTGAACTTCCGCGTTCCGGGCACGAACGGCGCGCTGCCGGCCGTCGCCAAGCAGGACAAGACCAAGTTCAGCCCGCAGGTCGGCGTCTCGTACGAGATCAGCGAGGCGTTCTCGCTCTACGCCAGCTACGGCAAGGGCTTCCGCTTCAACACCGGCACCGGTGCGCCGAACGCGGCCGGCGTTTCCACCCTGTTCGAGCCGGAGACGACCAAGAGCGTCGAGGTGGGCGGCAAGTTCGCGCTGTTCGACGACATGCTGACCGGCACCGTCGCGCTGTTCGAGACGAAGAAGAACAACGTGCTGACCGCCGATCCCGCCAACCCCGGCTTCTCGCAGGGGCTGGGCAAGGCGCGCAGCCGCGGCGTGGAATTCGACGCCACCGGCCAGCTGCCCGCCGGCTTCCGCGTGACGATCGCCTACGCCTATCTCGACGCGGAGGTGCGCACCGCCGCCGCCGATCCGAATTTCGGCTTCCAGCTGCGCGTCGGCGATCCGCTCATCAACATCCCGAAGAACAGCGGCAGCGTGCTGCTGTTCAAGGATATCGAGTTCGGTGAGCAGAAGCTGACCCTCGGCGCGGGCGTCAACTATGTCGGCAAGCGGCTGGGCGAGACGGGCTATCGCTTCCCCGACGGTTCGTTCTTCACGCTGCCGTCGTACACGCTGACCCGCGTCAGCGCCGCATTCGAGGTGAACGAGCATATCCGCGTCTCGGGCGAGGTGACCAACCTGTTCGACGAGAAGTATTTCCCGAGCAGCTATTCGCGCCTGTGGCTCACCCCCGGCACGCCGCGCAGCTGGATGGTGCGTGTGGGCTATAAGCTCTAGCACCGGGACGACGAACGCTTCGGGTCGCGAAGCGGGCCGCCGGTGGAAAGTCCCCTCCACCGGCGGCCTTTCTCTTGAGGAGACCGCGATGATCCTGCTCCATGTCGGCGATCCGGCGCGCGGCGCGCGCTGGGGGGAACTGGTGCCCACGCTGGTGCCGGGCCTGTCGGTGCGGCAATGGCCCGATGCGGGCGACCTCGCCGAGATAGACTATGTCGCGGGGTGGGCGCCGCCCGGCGATCTGCTGGGCCGGCTGCCGGCGCTGAAGGCGCTGTTCTCGATCGGCGCGGGGATCGACCATCTGGATCTGGCCCATCTGCCGCCGGGCGTGCCGGTGGTGCGGATGATCGACGACGAACTGACCGAGGCGGTGGCCGATTACGCCACGCTCGCGGTGCTGGCGCTCCACCGCGATCTGCCCGCCTATATCGCCGCGCAGAAGCGGGGCGAGTGGCGCGCGCTGCCACGGCGGACGAACGGCCGGCGGCGGGTCGGCGTGATGGGCCTCGGCCAGATGGGCCGGGCGACGCTGGCGCGGCTCGCCCCGTTCGGCTTCCCGCTTTCCGGCTGGAGCCGCTCGGCCGGGACGATCGAGGGCGTGCGCTGCTTTACCGGCGAGGCGGGTCGCTCCGACTTCCTGGCGCAATGCGATATCCTGATCTGCCTGCTGCCGCTGACGGACGGGACGCGCGGCATCCTCGATGCGCGGCTTTTCGCCGGGCTGCCGACGGGCGCGGGGCTGGTCAATGCCGGGCGCGGGGGGCATCTCGTGCAGGCGGACCTGCTGGCGGCGCTGGCATCGGGCCGGATCGGCGGCGCGGTGCTGGACGTGACCGATCCGGAGCCGCTGCCCGCCGACCACCCGCTCTGGCACGATCCCCGCATCATCGTGACGCCGCACATCGCCGGCACCACCGATGCCGTGCGCGGTGCCGAGGCGATCGCGGCGAACATCCGCCGGCACGCGGCGGGCGAGGCGATGGAGGGCGTGGTGCCGGCGCGCGATTTGCCGCCTGATCCGAACCGCTCATCCTGAGGAGGGGCTGGGCCTGGCGAAGCATGTCCTGAGCGACGCCGCAGGCGGCGTCGAAGGGTCCCGTCTCGAAGGACGTGGCTTCCGCTCTCCTTCGAGCCGCCATTTCGGCAAGCTCGATGGCTCCTCTGGATGAGCGGTAATTCCCAGTTTCCACTTCCATCCCCCGAGCGAAGTCGAGGGGCGGGCCACGCACGTGACGCTCCGTGTCTCGACTTCGCCCGACACAAGGGGCACGCGGCTGGGTCAGGCGAAATCTTCAAAGGACGAACATCGGCGTTGAATGCCCGGTCAGGGTTTCAAGATGAGCGGTCGGCCCCCTGACCGTTTGTCATCCGGCCTCACCCGATCCGTTCGTCGAACAACGTCTCGATCGGATCGAACCGCTTCACCACCGGCGACTTGATGACGATGTAGCTGAAATACTTCTCGATGCCGAAATCCTTGTCGAGGATGCTCTCGATCACCTCCTGATAATGGCTCACGTTCTTGGTGATGAACTTCAGCAGGTAATCGTAGCCGCCGCTGACGAGGTGGCACTCCACGATCTCGGGCACCACGCGCACGCGCTGCTCGAAGCGGGAGAAGTCGCCGCTGCGATGGTCCGACAGCGTCACTTCGGTGAACACCGTCAGCGTCTCGCCGAGCTTGCCGAGCGCGATGTGCGCGCCGTAGCCGGTGATGTAGCCGTGCTTTTCCAGCCGCTTCACCCGGCTGAGGCACGGGCTGGGCGACAGCCCCACCGCATCGGCGAGGTCCACGTTGGTGATCCGCCCGTTCTTCTGCAGATGGGCAAGGATCTTGAAATCCAGCCGGTCGAGTTTCGGTCCCGTGCTCATGTCGACGCTCCCACCCGGATCACGGTGCCTTGGTCAAACGATTGCGCGGCGAACGTCCGGCTCGTCAAGCACGGCGTCGAGCGTGGCGCGCAGGCGGGCGAGCAGCACCTCCATGTCGTCGGCATCGCAGGAGATCGCAGGCGCGAGTCCGATCGTGCCGTCGGCGAAGGCGCGGAAGATGATGCCGTTGCGATAACCTGCCGTCGCCAGCCGGTTCGAGATGTCGAGCGCGCCGTCGAAACGGGCCTTCGTCCGCTTGTCGGCCACCAGTTCCAGCGCGGCCAGCATGCCCGTATGGCGCACGTCGCCCACCAGCGGATGATCGGCCAGCGCCGCCAGCCCCTCGCCCAGCCGCACGCCGCGGACCTGCCCGTTGCCCAGGATGCCGCCCTCGGTATAGAGCCGCATGACTTCCAGCCCGACCGCCGCCGAGACGGGGTGGCCAGAATAGGTGAAGCCGTGGCCGATCGGGAGGTGATTGTCCGGCCCGTCGGCGATGCCGGCATATACCTTGTCGTTCATCAGCACCGCGCCCATCGGCGCGTAGCCGGAGGTCAGCCCCTTGGCGACGGTCATCAGATCGGGCGAGACGCCCTCGTGCTCGCAGCCGAACATCGGCCCGGTACGGCCGAAACCGGTAATGACCTCGTCGACCACCAGCAGGATGTCCAGCTCGTCGCACAGCGCGCGCATCGCCTTCAGCCAGCCCTTCGGCGGCACGATGACGCCGCCCGACCCCTGCACCGGCTCGGCGAAGAAGGCGGCGACGTTCCCGGCGCCCAGTTCCTCCACCTTGGCGCGCAGCTGCGCCACCGAATGATCGATGATCGCCTGCGGATCGCTGCCCACCGGCGATCGGTAGGCGTAAGGGGCGGGGATGTGGTGCTGCCACGCATGCGGCACGTCGAACTGGCGGTGGAAGGCGGGCAGGCCGGTCAGCCCCGCGCCGGTGGTGGAGGAGCCGTGATAGCCCTTGTCCAGCGCGATCATCTGCTTCTTGGCCGGGCGGCCGGTGGCGTTGAAATAATGCACGATGAAGCGGATCGCCGAATCGACCGCGTCCGATCCGCCCAGCGTGAAGTACACCCGGTCCAGCCCCGGCGGCGACAGTTCGGCCAGCCGCTCGGCCAGCCGGATCGCCGGCTCGTTGGCATAGTGGAAATAGCCGGTGGCATAAGGCAGCCGGCGCATCTGCTCGGCCGCCGCCTCGACGATGCTCTCCTGCCCGTAGCCCACGTTGACGCACCACAGGCCGGCGAAGGCATCGAGCAGGCGATTGCCCTCGATGTCGCTCAGATACATGCCCTTGCCCTCTGTCAGCACCGTGGCACCGCGTTTCTCGTGCGTGCGGAAGGCGGTGACGGGGTGGATCAGGTGGGTGCGGTCGCTTTCGACCAGTGAATTCGCGGTCATGGCTCGCCTCTTGGGGGACGCACGAGCATATCGCGGTCGCGGCGCGGCGTCGCCCGAAGCCGGCGGCGCGGCGGTTCGACCTACCGTATTGGCCGCACGCACGGCAGATCATGCCGTGGCCCGGCCGGGCCATCGGTGCGGCCTCTGGCCTGGCCGACGCGGCCTCTGGCCTGGCCGACAAAGTCCGGTGCGGTGTGGCCGCCCGGTCGTTATGGTGCCGGTCCGGCTGGCGGCGGGGGGCCGCCGGCAGGGATTTTTCAGGGATTCCGTGTCAGGGGCCAGGCCCCGGGGCGGGGTGGAGGAGTGACGGTTGACCGACTGCGAGCTGCGCTATGTCGCGACGGTGGATGACGGGGCGTGGAGCGAGAGCGAGCGCGATGCCGGGCGGCGGGTGGAGGCTTGGCTCGACCGCTGCGCCGGCTTCATCCGCGAGACGTTCTCGGCGGTGCCCGCGCCGCGCGCCGATACCCCCGGCGTGGAGGCGATCCTGCGCGTGCTGCTGCGGCGCGAGTTCAACTATCAGGCGACGGGGCGGGTGGCGCATCTGTTTCCCGCGCTTGGCGAGCGGATCGCACGGGTCGTGGCCGAGGGGCGGCCGCTGCCGCTCTACTTTCTCCACCATGGCGGCTACCGGGCGTCGTCCGGCCCGGTGCTGGCCGATCTGGTGTTCGCCCCCGACGCGACCGATCTGCTGCTGCTGTATCAGGTCGCCCGGCTGCAGCGCGCGATGACGGCGGTGTACCCGCCGGGGATCGCCTTCGTCATCGTCGTCAACAACGGCGTGGCGATGGAAACCAACGACATCCCGCTCACCGCGACCGAGGGATATGCGGCCGGGCTGCGCGGCATGATCGCCGCACTGGGCGCCACGGCGGCGGTGACGGTGCTGGTCCAGTCCGAACTCGCGCCCGCCGCGCCGGTGCCCCCCGTGCCGCCCGTGGAGGTGGACGAGACGGCGCACCGGACCATCGAGCGCTTTCTCGGCCGGTCCTGCTCGGTGGAGGAGGCGGGCCACCGTGCCGCCGTGTACGTGGCATCGGAGGCGCGGTGGTGGGACCGGATCGAGGCCATCGTCATCGCCGCCGCCGGCCTTATCCTGCGGCAGGTGGCGCACCAGCGCTGCCTCAGCTTCCGCCCGTTTCCGGGCGGGGCGATCCGCGCGCAGAACGGCGCGATCGGTGTCACCCTGCGGGACGGCGGTCGCGATCCGCTGCCGTTCCTCGTCACCTCCATTACCGCCCGGCAACGCGAGCTGCACACCATCCCGGTACGCCACGAGGTGCTTCCCGGCGGGCCGATGGCATGACCGGGCCGTGGCACTGGCAGGCCTCCCCCTTCGCCCCGCCACCGGCGGCGCGGACGGGGCAGACGCTGTCCGATGCCCTGCTCGACCTGGCGGAAGCGCGGCCGCACGCCACCGCGGTGATCGACGGCGGCCGCCGCACCAGCGTGGCCGAACTGGCCGGGCTGGCCGGCGGGCTGGCGCGGACGATCGCGGCGGCGGGCGCGGCGCCGGGGCCGGTGGCGCTGATCCAGTCGGCCGGGGTGGATGCGGTGGCGGCGTGGTTCGCCTGCGCGATCGCCGGGCGGCCGCTGCTGCTGCTGGAGCCGCACAACCCGCCGGGGCGCAATGCCGAGCTGATCGCGCTCGCCGGGGCGACACTGATCCTGCACGATGCGGGTGTGCGCCACGCCGTGCCCGAGGGGCTGGACGGGGTGATCGCGATCGTGC
The DNA here is from genome assembly GCF_007785815.1 of Alterirhizorhabdus solaris. Classification (GTDB taxonomy): domain Bacteria; phylum Pseudomonadota; class Alphaproteobacteria; order Sphingomonadales; family Sphingomonadaceae; genus Alterirhizorhabdus; species Alterirhizorhabdus solaris. The sequence continues at coordinate 26,721 of NZ_VNIM01000016.1, forward strand.
CCGATGGCGGCACCGCGCCGTTCGCCCGTGGCGCGGGCCTCGATCCGGCCGCCCCGGCGATGATCTTCCCCACCTCCGGCTCCACCGGCGAGCCCAAGCTGATAACCTATGCCGCGCGCACGATGCAGGCCAAGATGCAGGCGTCGGTCGGGCTGATGGGGGCCGCGCCGGGGGAGGTGGTGCTGATCGCCGGATCGCACGGCAATTTCGGCTTCGTCCACCACGCGCTCGTGTTCCTGCTGGCGGGCGGCGCGCTGTGCCTGCTCGATCTGCGCGGGGCGGGGCTGGCGGCGCTGTTCGCCACGATCCGCGACGAGGGTGTCGGCCATGTCCGCTTCACCCCCTCGCTGTTCCGCGCGGCGGCCGGGCAGCCCGAGGCGGCGGCGGCGCTGTGTGGGCTGAAGGGCGTGCGCTTTTCCGGTGAGCCGCTGCTGTGGAACGACGTGGAGACGGCGCGGCGCATCCTCGATCCGGCGTGCCGCATCCAGAACGTGTATGGCAGCACGGAAAGCGCGATCTTCATCTGGACGGACGACCGGGCGCTGGCCGGGGATCGCGCCGTCGCGCCGATCGGGCGGATCTATCCGCTGTGGGAGTTCGCCATCAGGGCGGACGCCGACACCGATCCGCGCGAGGGCCGGCTGTTCATCCGCTCCCGCCATCAGGCGCTGGGGGACTGGAAGGCAGGGCGGATCGACGGCACGCGCTTCCCCGACGACCGCGACGACCTGCGCCTCTACGACACCGGCGACATCGTGCGGCAGGAGGCGGATGGCGCGCTGACGATGCTCGGCCGCGCCGACCGGGTGGTGAAGGTGAACGGACACCGCATCTCGCTGGCGGAGGTGGAAGCGCACCTGCTGGCGATGCCCGGCTGCGCGCAGGCCGCCGCGATCGAGCGGCCGGGGCCGCGCGGCGGCACGCTGGCGGCGTTCTTGACCCGCCCGGGCGAGGCAGGCGGCGAGACGGAGGCGCGCGCATGGCTCGCCGCCCGCCTGCCCGCCGCGATGGTGCCGGCACGGTTGATGCGGGTGGAGGCGATGCCGCTGTTGCCCGGCGGCAAGCTGAACTACCGTGCGCTGGCCGCCCTGCTCGACGAAGCGCCGGCAGCGGCGACGGCCGTGACGGCGACGGACGATCTCTCCCGCCTGCGCGCGCTGTGGAACGAGGTGTTGCAGCGCCCCGCCGCCGATGAAGACCCCGACCGCGACTTTTCCGACCTCGGCGGCGATTCGCTGCGGCTGCTGGAACTGCGGCTGGCGATCGAGCGGGCGTTCGGCCGGGACATCGATGTCGAGGCGTTCCTCGACCGGCCGACGCTGCGGCGGCTGGCCGGCCTTGCCGGGATCGCCGGCCTCGCCCCGCAGGCGGCGGTGGCGACGGGGACGATCGACTTCCGGCGCGTGCGCCCGGCCACCGGCCCGTCGCGCGGGGTGGCGCTGTCGATGCCGGGGTGGAGCGGGGCGGCGGTGGCCGGGCCGTGGCTGGCGGCCGACACGTTCGCCGGCTTCGACGTATGGGCGTGCAGCGTGACGCTGCCGGTCGCCAACATGGTGGATGACGGGCACTGGCTGGAGGTGGCGCAGCGCATCGCCGCCGCGGTGGAGGCCGGCGAATGCCCGCCGCCGGCCGTGCTGTTCGGCTATTCGATCGCCGGCTATGTCGCGTGGCTGGTCGACCGCCTTCTGGCGGCGGGCGGCGCGCGCCCCGGGGCCGTGATCTGCCTCGACACCGTGCCGATGCATCGCCCGGGCCGTCTCGCCAACCGCGCGGCGCGGCGTGTGCTGGCCACCACTGCTGCGTCCCCGCCGGGGCGGATGCTGCTGCTGCGCCGCGCGGCGTTGCGGCCGATCGTCTCGCCGGGGGTGGTGCGGCTGTGCTGGACGGCGGCGGATGCCGATCTGGACATCGTGACGGTGCGGACGCTGGAACATCCCGACATGGAATCGACCGCCGTGCTGGAGGCGGTGCGCCCGGCGATCGCCGCCTTTCTCGACCGGCGGCCGGTGCCCCAGGCGCCGGTCGCGGTGGAGACGGTGAGCGGGCTGCTGTTCGACCTGATTGCGGGTGAGCAGCCGGTGACGGCGGAGCGGCTGGCGCGCGTGATCGGCGACCTGCCGAAATCGGGCACGCGGCTGTCGCTGGCGGCGGTGCAGTATCTGGCGGTGGCACATGGCGATCTGCCCGCCGCGCGCGCCGCGCTCACCCGGTTGGGGCGGGCCGGGCCGCCATCGCCGGCCCTGCGCTACGCGGCCCGCGTCCTCGACGATCTGGCCGCTGGCCGGACGATCCGGGGCGCGCCTGTGGCACGCGATCCGGCGATCGGCTCGTTCGCAGCGGTCGATCGGGCGCTGGCGATCCGGTTTGGCGATCCGGGGTCGCGCGGGCGGGTTGCCGGTTTCGCCCGTCGCGTCGGGGCGATCGCCGGCGCGGGCGGCTGGTGGCGCATGCGATCGGCCGAGGCGTTCGGTCGCAATGCCCTGACCCGCGCGTGGCGGGCGTTGCGCCGCCGCCGATGATCGCCGCGTCTGTCGCGCGAAGGGCGACGAGGCATATTGCCGTCGTGCCGTTCCCGCGTCACTGCACGGGGCATGGTCGGCGCGACATCAATGCGTGACCGGCGAAGGGAAAGACGAATGCAGATCGCGGTCCTCACGTTCGACAGGTTCAACGAACTGGATTCGTTCGTCGTCGCGGCCATCCTCAACCGGCTGCGGTCGCAGGGGTGGGCGGCGCACATCACCGCGCCGACCGAGGAGGTGACTTCCATGAACGGCGTCACCGTGCGCCGCCAGCGCCCGCTGGCCTTTGCCGCCGAGGCGGATGCGGTGATCGTGGGCAGCGGCATCCGCACGCGGGAGATCGCCGCCGATGCCGCGCTGCTGGCCCAGATCCGCCTCGATCCCGCGCGCCAGCTGATCGGCGCGCAATGTTCGGGCACGCTGCTGCTGGCGAAGCTGGGGCTGATCAGCAGCGTGCCGGCCTGCACCGATCTGACGACGAAGCCGTGGGTGATCGAGGCGGGCGTGGACGTGATCGACGCGCCGTTCGTGGCCCACGGCAACGTGGCGACCGCCGGCGGCTGTTTGGCCGCGCCGTATCTGGCGGCGTGGATGATCGCGCGCGGCGCCTCCATCGGCCATGCGCGCGAGGCGCTGCATTACGTCGCGCCGGTGGGAGAAAAGGCGGCGTATGTCGATCACGCGCTCGGCGTGGTCGCCACCGCGCTCGGTATACCGGCGTGATGGCGACCGATAGATCGAGCCGAGCCTGACCAGCGCCACCGAGTGGATCGACGTGTTCGGGAATCCGGCTGGCGCAGGATGACGCGCCGATGCGATTGCCGGGGGCATCGAGATCCCGCGCGCGCAAACCGGGCCTGAGCGGCCATTTTACCGGCGCCATGCTCCATGATGCCAGCGGCGATGGGCAGAAACGTGACGGAGCCCGAAGACGACCGACCCCGACCCCGACCCCTGCGGCCTGCCGCCGGGCCGCGCGATCGATCTTGCAGGAACGCGGCCTGTTCCCCCCACGGGTATGGGCAGGCACGTTACGCGGCAGTCTCGGCCGGCACATGCCCGCCGATCCGCCGCGTCGTTCCTCCGGCGGGATGCGGCCTGGGCCGCCGTCCGGTCAGGAAGGCTTCTTGGGTGCGCGATAGGTGTCGTGGCATTGCTTGCAGGGCATGGCATCGACCATCAGCGAGGTGACGGCGGCCATGTTGCCGGTCTCGCCCGCTTTCGCCATCGCCTCCGCATTGCGCGAGAAATTCTCCATGCGCTTCATGAAATCGTCGTGGTTCGACCAGACCTCATCCCTGGAGCGCCCGCCCGGCGCGATCGTGCGGAAGCTCTCCGTGGACTCCTTGGCGTCGTTGGCGATCGTGCGCGTCACTTCGGCCAGCCGTTCCGGCGGCTCGATGCCGGCGACGATATTGCCCAGCACCTCGCCCTCCTCGTCGAGCCGCTGCATGATCGCCTTGCGTTCGTAGATCGGATCGCCCTTCACGCCGGCCGCCGCCACGGGCGCCGCGCCCGTCGCAGACGATCCCGCAAGGCCCATCCCCGCCAGAACGGAAATGCCGAGGCACACACCCACAGCGGTACGCATATCGAAACCGGTCATGCTGAGACATCCTCCGTTGCAGGCAGCACGCCGATATCGATCCGGCTTTTGCCGTCTCCATGGAGAGCGGGCAGGCTGCACCCGAGGGGTAGGAGCGCCCGCTGACCATGTCAAACCGGCCGCGCCCGCCCTCAGCGCGAGCCGAAGGCGTAGCGCAGCTGCACGCCGATCTCGCGCGGGCGGGAGGTGGTGACGACATCGTAGCCGCCCAGCGCGGCGAAGCTGGGGAAGACCGAGTTGATCGTTGCCACCCGGCTCAATTCGGCCTGCTTGTCGAAGGCATTCTTGGCATAGATGCCGAGATCCCAGATGCTCTCGTCCCCGGTCAGGCCGGCGAAGAGATCGACGACGGTGTACGACGGCGTTCCCCTAAAGCCCGAGGCCGTGCGGAAATTGCCGAAGTTCGGGTTCCTGCCCTGATAGTTCGCGTTGAACCGCACATAGGCGCCGATCGCCGACGTGATCGGCAGTTCGTAGCCGCCGTTGATCGACGCCTGGAACGGTGCCTGCGTGTTCAGCGTCTGGCCCTTGGCCGAGGGGCAGAAGTTGATCGGGTTGGCCGCCGTGACGGGGGCGGTGCCCGCGCAATCGCCGGGGTTGGCCGGAACGATGCCGCCCTGCGACTTGATCTTCGAGTAACTGAGGTTGAGCCCCAGCGACAGGTTCTGCACCGGCCGGGCATCGATCTGCAGCTCGACGCCGCGAACCCGGGAATCGATGTTGCTGTAGAAGGCGACGCTGGTCTGCGCCCGGGCGGCGGAAACCGTGTTGAAATACTGCGTGCCCTGGAAGGTGTTCAGCTGGTTCTTGTAGTCGATCTGGAAGGCGGAGGCGTTCACGCGCAGCCGCCGCCCGATGCTGGCCTTGAACCCGACCTCGTAGGAGGTGGCCTTCTCCGGGTCCGGCGTGACCAGATCGGCGGGCAGACCCGGGTTGTTGATCGCCGGCAGGCCGGTGCGAAAGGAGGTGCCGGTCGTCGCATAGACGAGCAGGTCGTCCATGAAATTGTGCGACAGCGAGAAGTTGTACAGCGCCTCGCTGTACTTGTCATTATTCTGCTGCTGCGAGTTGCGGAAGCCGTTGGGCAGCGGAGTCTCGCAGACGACCCCGCCTGTATAGACCGGGCTGGCGATGGCGCCGGGCGACGCGAACGGGCAGGCGGCGCGGGAGGGCAGCAGCGGGCTGGTGAAGGCGCTGAAGGCCGCGAAGGTCTGCACGTTCAGGTTGACCGGCACCCGATCCCGGATGATGGCCAGCCCGCCGCTCAATTCGGTCCGGTCGTCGATATGGGCACGGATATTGCCGTAGAAGCTGTCGAACTTCTGGCCGAGCCTGATGTTGGTCAGGCTGTTCAGGACATAGCGTTCGTTCGGTGTCGTCACCTGCCCCGGACGGGCGGTGAGCGGGCTGCCGAACGCGCCCGGCAGGTATGCGGGCGTGAAATAGTTGATGCCCTTGCCGCCCGAATGCTTGGAGAACCAGCCGATATCGAAGTCGAACGGCCGGTCCGGATCGGTCAGCGAGGAATAGCGGATCTCGTGCGTGGCGAATTTCGGCAGGCCGACGTTGCCGAAGGTGGGCGCCGATTCGAAGCCGGGGATGATGTTCAGGACGTCGTTGGCACTGAAGGTGACGTACTGGTTGCGATTGAACTGCCGCCCGAAATTGTAGCTGAGCTGCTGGCCGAACACCTCCCAGCTGGCATTGATGGTCAACAGGTCGACGGTGCCCCGGCCGCTGAGCGGCAGATCCTGCACCGAGCGGCGATCCCCGACGGTCAGCGCCGGGCCGTTGAAATTCGCCGGAATGCCCTGCGCGGCCAGGCCGGGGCTGCCGGTGCCGGCCACCTGCACGTACGTCCGCGTGTTCGTGTTGCGGCGCTGGTACATCGCCTGCAGCGAGATCGTGTCCGTCGGCCTGAACAGGATGGTGGCGCGGTAGCTGCGTTCCCGGAACCTGGGCAATACGTCGCTGTTAACGCTGTAGACCTGGCTTCCCCGGCTCTCCTCGATGTTGGTCGCCAGCCGGATCGCCAGCAAATCCTTGATGATCGGCACGTTGATCGCGCCCTGCAGGTCGCGGTGCCGGCCCTCGCCGACCAGCCCCTGCACGTAGCCGCCATAGTCGTCGAGATCGGGCTTGCGGGTGGTGATCGTCACCGCGCCGGAAATGGAGGGCGCGCCGCGCGTGGTGCCCTGCGGCCCGCGCAGCACCTCGATCTGCCCGACGTCGAACAGCGACTGGATCACCTGCGCGGGATCGAACGGCGCCTCGTTGAAGTAGATCGGCGTGGCCGGCGTGCCCGACCCCGGCCGCCACGTCACGCCACGCAGCGTGACCGACGTATTGGAGCCGGCCGCGTTGACGAGGTTCAGGCCCGGCGCGAGCTTCGATATTTCCTCGACGCGGGTGATCGCCAGTTTCGCCAGCGTATTGCCGGTCACCACCTGTACCGTCACGGGCACGTCCTGAAGGCTCTCGGCCTCGCGGCGCGCGGTGACGACGATGTCGCTGATCGACTGTTCTTCCGCAACGGCCTGTGCAGGCGCGATGGAAGGCGTGAAGGCAGCAAGCGCGGTGCCTGCCGCGAAATAACGAAGCCCGGCTTTCGCCATGACGTGATCCTCCCCCAAGGCCTTGTCGGCCATTCCCCCCGAAACCCGATGGCAATTTGCCATTCGTATGTGATCTGTTCGATCCTGGAGTTCGGAACGATGATGATATGAGTCACTATCGACCGGCGTCAAGCAATCGATGCACTTTCGGTTCGCCATGTGCTTTGGTGCATTATTGCCGGTTCTCCGGCGGCGGTGGGGTGTTGCCGGCTTCGTCGAGGCGACAGGAGGGGGCGCCGTTCGCCGGCGGCGGTTGATTGACATCATGCCGGGTCCGCATAGAACCGGACGACATCATAAATCGGAGTTCACGGCCTTGCTTCGAGTCATCCTCATTGCCGGAGCGGGCGTGGCGCTGCTCGCGTCGGTCGGCGCATCGGTACAGGCCGCCGCACCGGAGACGATCATTCAGGCGCGCAAGGCCAAGTATCGGGAGATCGGCAAGGCGTTCAAGTCGATCAACGACGAAGTGAAGAAAAGCGCGCCGGACAGGGGCTTGATCGGCAGCTCCGCATCGCTGATCGCCGGCAACCTCAGGCAGGTCGGCAGCCTGTTCCCCGCCGGGTCCGGGCCTTCGTCCGGCGTCAGGACCAAGGCGCTGCCGACGATCTGGACCAAGTGGCCGGAATTCGCACGGCTGAATGCCGCCGCCACCGGGGAGGCCGGAAAGCTCGTCCTGGCGTCGAGGGGGGCGGACGTGGCGGCGATCGCGGCCCAGGCGCGGTCCCTCGGCAAGGCGTGCCAGGCTTGCCATCAGCAGTTCCGCGACGAGGACTGAGGTCTTGCCGATCCCTCCGAAGGCCGGGCCCGGTCCGGGGCGCATCGCGGTGTGGGACGTGCCTGTCCGCATCGTGCACTGGGCGATCGTCGGGCTGATCGCCTTTTCGTGGTATTCGGCCGAAAACCACATGATGGACTGGCATCGCTATTCGGGCTTCGCCATCCTCGGCCTTCTGATCTTCCGCATCCTGTGGGGATTCATCGGCTCCAGCACCGCGCGTTTCTCCGCCTTCGTCAGGGGGCCGGCCGAAATACGCCGTTATGCCGGTACGTTGCGCAAGCGTGCGCCCGGTGCGGGCGTGGGCCACAACCCGGTCGGCGCGCTGAGCGTGCTGGCGCTGCTGCTGGTCATCATGGTGCAGGTCGGCACCGGTCTTTTCGCGGTCGATGTCGACGGTATCGAATCCGGGCCGCTGTCGGAGCGGGTGAGCTTCGATCAGGGGCGCCTGCTGGCCGAAGTGCACGAGATCAGCTTTACGGTATTGCAGGTTCTGGTGGTGCTGCACGTCTTCGCGATCCTGTTCTACCTGCTCTACAAGCGAGACAACCTGGTCGGCCCGATGATCGTCGGAGGCCGGAAGACGGGCGACGTCGCACGCGGCATGACCCGCGCCCCGCGCCGCAACTTCGTGATCGCCGCGACGGTGGCCGCGGTCACCGGCTGGTTCATCTCGCAAGGGCTGCACTTCTAGCGCGGCTCCCGCGCCGCCCGTCGTTCACGAGGACATGCCTGCCAGAGCGGCACGGTGGTGCCTGTGCCGTCGATCAGGGCCGCCCGAACCGGCTAAAACGACTCGCCCGCCATCGAACAGCGCACATCCTGTCGGCCCGATCGGCGTATAAACGGCGGAAATCCGCGAGAACTTCGCTGTTGTCAAACGTAACCTTGTCGTACATCATTATAGGACAAGCTGCGCAAAGCAGCGACCGAGAGGATGTAAATGTTTGGCCGGGTCGCTCGTACTCGAGATCGATTTGCGATTTCCTTTTTTGGCGCGCTGGCCTTTTCGGCGGGGGTGGCGATCCAGCCGGCCGCTTCGCAGGTGCCCACGGGAACCATCGGTCTGGTCATCACCGGCTGGCATCACGCTCTCCACGAAACCGACGATCCGAAGAACGAATGTTCGACCGGCTATACCGCCGGCGACTATACCAATGCCGAGGCGCAGCCCGACCACGCCGAACTGCGCCGGAAATTCGGTCATCCTTACAGTCGCGGGCCGAACGGGGAGCTCACCAACTATTCGCCGATGGCGGTGGAGGATCCCATTCCCCCGAGCGAACTGACCACCAGGACGGGATACGGCCTGAATCTGGACGGCACCGCCGATGGAAAGGCGACTCCCCGCACCTGCGCCCACGCCAAATTCGCCAGCCCGGAAGGGGTGCAGGTCGACAACCAGCTCGCCCGCGTGGTCGGCTGCACGAAGGGCTGGCGCAAGGGCGGCTTCTCCGACGCCTTCTACAACGAGGAGATCTACACCAACCCGGTCAATCGCATCCTGATCGAGATCACCGGTGTCGATGACGAACGCAACGATCCGCAGGTCGAGGTCGCGATCTACAAGGGCGAGGACCGGCTGACGCGCGACCCCGCCGGCAAGTATATCCCGTTCCTCACCCAGCGGATCGATGCCCGCTTTCCCGAATACAGCACGAAGCTGCGCGGCAGGATCGTCGATGGCGTGCTCATCACCGATCCCGATCCGGATGCCACGGCGCGCCTGCCGATCCGGTGGATCGCCAAGGTCGCGGAGCGGCGGATACGGGATCTCCAGCTGCGTATCCCGCTCGCCGGATCATGGCCGGTGGCGATGCTCGCCGGCTATGAGGACAACAAGATCTGGTGGAACAGCCAGAAGGCCCACCACATCGCGATGCCTGCCGCCCAGAACAGCCCGCCCAGCCAGTATCGCGCGCTGATGCGCTATGCAGACGGTTATCCCGATCCGAAGACGGGGCAGTGCACCGCGATCTCGGCGGCCTATCGCGTCGAGACGGTCCGGGCCTTCATCGCCCATCCCGAAACCCCGCAGCAACGCACGGCTGCCGCGACGATGGTGCACGCACGATGCCCCTGTTCCGATCCCGCCGGCCTGCACGGGGCATCGGCTATCCCGTCATGATGGCCGCGCTCGGCGGCCTGCTGTTCGGCTGCGCGGCGGACAAGGCGAAGGTGGGCGCGGCGGCCGGACCGGCGCGGACGGCGGTGGCCGAGCCGGCCGTCCCGCCCGCCGCGCCGACGATGCGGCTGATGACGCAGAGCCAGTATGCCAACACCATCGCCGACATCTTCGGCACGGATATCGTCGCCAAGGTGCGGTTCGCGCCGGTCAACCGGACCAGCGGCCTCGTGGCGATCGGCGCGGCGAAGGCGGGGCTGACCCCGGGCGTGCTCGATCCGCTCGACGCGACGGCGCGGTCGATGGCGCGGCAGATCCTCGACACGCGCCACCGCGATATCTTCGTTCCCTGCCGCCCGGTGGATGCGGCCACGCGGGATGATGCCTGCGCCACCGCCTTCCTCGCCGGGGCGGGGCGGCGCCTCTATCGTCGCCCGATGACGCAGGCGGAACTGGCCGGCGCGGTCGGGCAGGCGGGGCAGGCGGCGGAACGCAGCGGCGATTTCTACGCGGGCCTCGCGTTCAGCCTCGGCGGCATGCTCGTCTCCCCCCAATTCCTGTTCATCACCGAGACGGCGGAGCGCAGCCCCGGCCCGACCGGCGTGTGGGGACTGGACGGTTATTCCAAGGCCTCGCGCCTCAGCTTCCTGCTCTGGGATTCCGCGCCGGACGAGGATTTGTTGAAGACGGCGGAACGCGGCGGCCTGGAAAGCCCGGCCGCGCTGCGGCGGCAGGTGTCGCGGATGATGGCGTCGCCCCGGTTCGAGCGCGGGCTGCGCGCGTTCTTCAGCGATTATCTCGATCTGGAATCGTTCGATACGCTGAGCAAGGACGGCGAGATCTATCCCGCCTTCAGCATCAAGGTCGCACAGGAGGCGCGCGAGCAGGTGTTGCGCACCGTCGTGGATCATCTGATCGTGCGCAAGGGCGACTATCGCGACCTGTTCACCACCAAGCACACGTTCATGAGCTCGGATCTGGGCGTCATCTACAACGTGCCGGTGAACCGTGGCTCGCAGGGCTGGCAGCCCTATGACTTCGGCGCGGACGATCCGCGCGGCGGGCTGCTCACCTCCGTGGCGTTCCTGGCGCAGCATTCGCATCCCGGGCGCAGTTCGCCGACGCGGCGGGGCCGGGCGATGCGCGAGATCCTGCTGTGCCAGAACGTGCCCGATCCGCCGCCCGACGTCGACTTCTCCACCTTCGAGGAGCCGAGCGCCAAGATGATGACCGCGCGGGAGCGGCTGTCGGCGCATGCGACCGTGCCCACCTGCCGCGGCTGCCACGCGCTGACCGATCCGATGGGTCTGGCGCTGGAGAATTTCGACGGCGCCGGCCAGTGGCGCAAGGCCGAACATGGCATGTCGATCGATCCCAGCGGATCGCTGAACAAGGTCGCCTTCAAGGATCCGGCCGGCCTCGGCCGTGCCGTCCGCGACGAGCCGGCGCTGCGCACCTGCATCGTCAACCGGCTCTACGGCTACAGCACCGGCAGGGCGCCCACGCCGGGCGACGCGCCGCTCCTCAAGTACCTCCAGTCGGAGCTGGATCGTCGCGGCTACCGGATCGAGGACATGCTCGGCTCGATCATTCTCAGCCGATCCTATTTCGCCGTCGCGCCGGCGGACAGACCGGCCGTCGTCGCCATCAATTCGCGCGGAACGGGGAACAGCCATGCTGCTCGGAACTGAGAAGCCAAACCGCCGCCGCGTGTTGCGCGGCATCTTCAACGGTGCTGCGGTCGCGGTGACGCTCCCGTTCCTCGACATCTTCCTCGACGGCAACGGCACGGCGATGGCGGCGACCGGCAAGCCGCTGCCGATGCGGTTCGGCACCTGGTTCTGGGGGCTGGGGGTCGACAACAACATCTTCGTTCCGAAGACGACCGGTGCCGACTACGTGCTGCCCAAGCAACTGGAGGCGCTGGCGGCCGTCCGGCAGCATCTGAACGTCTATACCAACTTCAACGTGTTCAACGATGGCCGTCCCAATCTCTGCCATTATTCGGGCTGGGTGGCGCTGCGCTGCGGCTCCGCGCCGACCTCGCGGGCGTCGAAGCCCGGGCAGAGCCTCGACTGCGCGGTATCGGACAGGATCGGGGGCGGCAGCCGCTTCAGCGTCCTCAACATCGCCGCGACCGGCAAGCCGCGAGACAGCATGAGCTTCCGCGACGCGGATTCGATGAACCCGGCCGAAATCTCGCCGCTGGAGCTTTACCAGAAGGTGTTCGGCACGGACTTCGTCGATCCGAACTCGGCCACCTTCACGCCCGATCCCAAGGTGATGATCCGCAAGAGCGTCCTGTCCGGCGTCACCGAACAGAGCAAGGCGCTGGAGCAGACGCTGGGGGCGGCGGACCGTGCCCGGCTGGATCAATATTACACCTCGGTGCGGGAACTGGAAAACCGGCTGGCGATGCAGCTTGAACGGCCGCCGGCGGCGCCGAACTGCCGGGTGCCGGGCAAGCCGCCCAAGGACATCCCGATCGGCCTCGACGTGGAGCGCGTGGCCGAACGACACAAGGCGATGGTCGACCTGATGGTGATGGCGCTGTCGTGCAACCAGACCAAGGTGTTCAACATGGTCTATTCGGACAGCGGCTCCTCGCTGACCCGCAACGGGCAGGAGAAGACGCACCACGGCTATACCCACGAGGAAGCGATGGATTCCGCGCTCGGCTATCAGCCGAACGCCTCGTGGTTCGTCGGGCGCGCGATGGAGTCCTGGGCCTATCTCATCAAGGCGATGGCGGACACGCCGGAGGGGGACGGCTCGCTCCTCGACCATTCGCTGCTCTACGCCCACTCGGACTGCAACCTGGCCAAGACCCATTCGGTCGCCGGCATCCCGATGTTTACCGCCGGCAAGCTCAACGGTCGCGTCAAGACCGGGCTGCATGTCGACGGCAAGGGCGAGGCGGGCACGCGGCTGGGCTACACGTTGCAGCGGCTGTACGACGTGCCGGTCGCCAGCTGGGGCACCCAGTCGATGGAGACGTCGCGCGAGCTGGGCGAGATCCTGACATGACCCGGACCGCATCGGTGCTGCGGGCGCGGGGGGCACGCCTCGGCCTGTTTTTCTGGCTCGCCGCGCCCGCCGCGCTGGCCGCGGCCACCGGCGGGCCGGTCGATCCCGCCGCGTCCTCCGGCGGCGCGCCGGTGCTGGTGCGGGATACCGAGGTGGGGTCCGTCCTCACCGACATGGCGGGCCGGACGCTCTACACCTACCGCATCGACGAGGCCACGCCGGGCAAGTCGGCCTGCACCGGTACGCGCTACACGATGCAGAACGGGCGCCAGTTCGGCCAGGTGCCGCTGCCGGCCGCCCGAGCGCGCAAGACCTGCATGGAGAAATGGCCGCCGTTCCTTGCCGGCGCCGATGCCAGGCCGGCCGGCAGCTGGTCGCTCATCGCGCGCGAGGGCGGGGCGAAGCAGTGGGCCTATGAGGGCAAGCCGCTCTATACGTCCGGAAAGGACCGCAGGCCGGGCGACGTGGACGGCGAGGGCGGCCTGCCCAACCTGCCGCTGTGGGCTGCCGCGATGGCGCCGACCACGCTTCCCCCGGGCTTCCGGCTCGTGCGGCGGGAGGAAGGGCTGGTCCTCGCCACCGCCGATGGCCGGCCCGCCTATGTGAGGCGGGGCGCGCGCCTCCGCCGCAAGGTGTCCGCCTCCGCCGAACTTCTCCAGCCCGTGGTGGCGCCGAGTTTCGGCACGGTCAAAGGGAAATGGACGATCTTCGATGCCGGCGGGATCAAGCAATATGCCTATGACCGCGAGCCGCTCTATGTTCTTCCCGACGGGTTTACCGATGCGGACGCACAGCGCGAGGGGGGCTGGGCGACGGCGCTCTATCGTCGCGCTGCGCCCGTCCCGGCGCAGGTGGGCACCCGCACGACCCTGCTGGGCAAGGTGTACACCACCGACACCGGCATGACCCTCTACCGCTTCTCCTGCACCGAGAGCGAGGTGCCCGACTTCCTGCCCTGCGACGATGCGGGGGATGCGGCCGCCTACTGGTCGGCATTGTGCGGCGACGCCAAGGAATGCTCGCGGCGCTGGCGGCCGTACCGGGCGGCGGCGAACGCGCGCCCCTCCGGCGAATGGACGATCGAGGAGGTGGCCGATCCGCCCTTCCTCGACCCGGCCGGCGCCACCGCCCCGCCGGAAGCGCCGCGGGTGAAGGCGTGGGCCTATCGCGGGCGCCCGCTCTACACCTTCGTCGACGACGACGAGCCGGGCCAGACGCTGGGCGACTGGATCAACTATTTCAGCCGTTCCTCGTTCGACGCGGTCGTGGTGCCCGGCCCCGGCATCTACTGACGGCGCGCTCGGCGACGGGACGTGCGGCTATCCCCTCATATTCATCTGCCGCCTTTCGATGGCGCGCGCACGATACGGAGCGCATGCCCCTCTGACGCCAGCTGTGCAGGCGGGGGGATCGGGTGGAGCGGGCAAGGCTCCGTTTATCGGGCGACCTGCGCCATCATGACCTGCAATTTCCTGTGACCCGAGGGCCTTCGGCCGGCTCCCCGCCGGACCTGATGGTCATGTTGCCGGCCTCCCTTCCGGAAACATCTTATCTCCGGGTCCACGGAACCGGCGGCGGATCGAAGCGTCAGGGCGAGGGCCGGCATCAAATCGTCCACGGCTGGTAGTCCCGTAGAAAGCAGAAGCCATGACCATCGCCCGGAATCGCGTCGAGAGCGGCGGCCTGATCCTCTTCCTCGCGCTCATCACGATCGGGCTGACGCTCGTCGTTTCCAGTTTCATCAGCGCGCTGTTGTGGGCGGCACTGGCGGCGCTCCTGTTTCAACCCCTGTTCCAGAAGCTGCTGGCGCGGTGGCCCGGCCGCCGCAACATCGCGGCGGCGTTGACGATCCTAATCATCACCGTGGCGGTCGTCATCCCGGCGATCGTGATCGCCAGCCTCGTCGTCGAGCAGGCCGCCGGCGTCTATGGCCAGATGCGCAGCGGGCAGATCAATTTCGCGCTGTACTTCAAACAGATGCACGATGCCCTGCCGTTCCGCCTCCAGCATCTGCTGGATACGTCGGGCTTCAACAGCTTCGAACGGGCGCAGGCGCGGCTCTCGCAGTCGGTCAGCAACAGCGTCAGCACGATCGCCCGTCAGGCATTCTCGATCGGGGCGAACGCCGCGGCCTTCCTGCTCGCGTTCGGCGTGGGGCTTTACGTGACGTTCTTCCTGCTGCGCGACGGCGAGCGGATCGGGCCGTCGATCGTCCGCGCCCTGCCACTGGAGCCGGCGGTCGCCGCCCGTCTCGCCGACAAGTTCGTCGCCGTCGTGCGCGCCACCATCAAGGGGTCCGGCGTGGTGGCGCTGGTGCAGGGGGCGCTCGGCGCGATCACATTCTGGATCGTCGGCCTCCCGGCGGCCCTGCTCTGGGGCATGCTGATGGCCGTGGCGGCATTGCTGCCGGCGGTCGGCCCGGCAATCATCTGGGTGCCGGTCGCGGTGTACCTGCTGGCCACCGGCGCGATCTGGCAGGCGATCGTCGTCATCGCGTCGGGCGTGCTGCTCATCGGGCTGGCGGACAACATCCTGCGGCCGATCCTCGTGGGCCGCGACACCGGCATTCCCGACTGGCTGGTCCTGGTGACCACGCTCGGCGGCATCGAACTGGTCGGCCTGAGCGGTATCGTCGTCGGTCCGCTCGCCGGTGCGCTGTTCATCACGGGCTGGCAGATCCTGACCGAGCAGCGTCTGGCCGACGCTGCGCCGAAGGCCGCTTCCTAGGCCGGGGCGGACGCATTGCGGCGGGTCGCCCATGCCGAGGCGTCTCGATGCTGAACGAACCGTCTGTAGCAGGTCGTACCGCCACCATTATGCCATCTGCGATCCTGCTTGCCGCCACCGCAGAAGTCAGCCGATCACCGCCTTGCCTTGCCTTGCCTTGCCTTGCCTTGCCTTGCCTTGCCTTGCCTTGCCTTGCCTTGCCTTGCCTTGCCTTGCCATGCCATGCCATGCCATTGCCTCGCCGATATGGGGGCAAGCATCAGGGCGAGAGCTTCGACGTTTTCTGGTCGCATTCCAGAAAGTGGCACCGGGTGAGTCTGCCCCGGTGCTCTGGCGCGGAACGACAGAGTGTAGGACGAGGCATGACTGACTGGCGTTCCGACAACCGATCGAATTCAGCGCCGTAAACCTGCGACCAAATCAGTTGCTCGTCACCCGCCTTGTCGAGCCAGTCCGAAACCGCGTTCCCGTCGCGACGCTCGGCCTGATGTCCCGGCGGTTGCCGTGCGTCGCCGAGGACTAATAATTGAACTGGACCTGGGCGCGGATCAGGTCGCCCTCGGCGCGACCGGTCCGGCGCTCGTCCGCTTCGCGGCGCTTCATGTTCGCATAGGCCAGGGTGAACTCGAACGCCTCGAAAACCTGCCACTCGACACCGACCTCGATCTCGTCGGTTTCCAGCCGGGGGGCGTTGGTACCGGCCTTCCAGCCACCGCGGTAATGCTGCCACCGGCCATAGGGCATCAATTTGCCGAGCCCGATGTCGCCGACATTGTACATCGCCTGCACATAACCGCCTTCGAGCTTCGTCGAACGGATCGCGCGCGCGGCCGGGTCGTATTCCGGGCCGCGCCCCCAGTTCCACTCCGCCTGTATCCCGAACGGCTGGGGATAGAGGATGGCATGTACCCCGATCCGGTTATCGGCATAATCGACGCCGCTCACCCCGCCGGTGCGGAGTTCGGGCCGGAATTTGTTACGATAGCCGGATCCGCCCAGTTCGAGCACCTGCCCCTCGAAGGCGCTGCCCAGCGCGTCCAGTTCGAAGGGCCAGGTCGCCATCGCCACCGTCATCAGGTTGTTGTTCTGCTCGGTGCGGTTGATGCCCTGGCCATTATAGGCCGCCAGCCCGAACGCACCGTAATTGCCGAACAGCTTCTGGCCGTCCTTGGCGAGCCGGTCCCATATCCTCTGCACATGTCGGGGCGTGTAATAAGCGACGATGCCAAGATCGCGCTCGCTGATCGTGCCGCTGTTGATCCCGTCCGATCGGTCGAGCGTCAGCCGGTTGGACGAGGACTGGAGATTCTCCCACCCGAACGGCACCTTCGACTGGCCGAAGCGCAGCTTGAATTCATGATCCCGGTCGACGAACACGTCGACATAGGCGTCACGCAGCTGGCCGAAATGCTCGCGCCGCTCACCATTGGACTGGGCGTTCACCGCCGAGGCGAAATCCGTCTGGAAATAGATCGCCACGCGGTCGGAGACGTTCCCCTGAAGGACCAGACGGGCGCGGCGCAGCGAGAAGTTGTTCGTCTCGGTCACCGAAGAATCGTGCACCGAGCGCAGCCGCGACCGTCCGGCGGGGGCGTCGTCGCTGCTCACGATCTCGTTGAGCCGCATCTGCGTGTAGCCGCGCAGCTGGAGCTTCTCGTACCACGCCTTCTTGGGCGGCTTCGCCTCGGTCAGCGCGACTGTCTGCGGCGGGACGGTCGCCTTGCCGCCGAGGGAAGGGCCGTCGAGGGGAGGCGCCGTCGCCAGCTGCCCGGTCGGCGCGGTCTGCACCCCGGCGGGTATCGCGGATGCGGCGGGTGGGGGCGCCGCCGCGGCTGTGTTGGCGAGGCGCGCCGCGCGCTCGGCCTTCAATTCCGCGCGCAGTTCATCGATCTGACGCTGAAGGTCTGCCACCGATTGCGCCTGGCCGGCAGCCGGCGCGGCGAGCAGCGACGCCGCCGTGATACGAAGTGCATAGCGCACGGTGTTTCTCTTCCGATCTGGGCACGGCGCGCCAATGCCAAATGACGACCGAACCTATAGCGCCGCTTATGTAACAGTTTTGTGATACGGCCCGATCGGCTGATCGGGCTCCTTCCTGCCGGGCTGAGCCGCGCAACCACCCTATGACGACAGCGATAGGGTGGAGGGGGGGGCCGAGGAAGCCGCGGATCAAGGTTGGCCGCTGCTTCAGTGCCACCTGATGGCGATGGGGATGCGGCCGGCCGGCTCACCCGCTGGCAGCAATTTCGCTGCTTTGCCCTACGCCGAGGCTCCCGCCCTCGCGCAGATGCTGCGGAGCGGGCCTGAAACCTTCGGCCGCCTCGGGCTGAAGTTTCTGCTGCTGACCGCGGCGAGGTCAGGCGAGGTTCGGGGCGCGGTGTGGAGCGAGATCGATCATGACGCGCGCACTTGGACCAACATGTCGTTCCACTCTGCGATCGCGCGATGACGATTGTCGAGCGAGCGACAGAGCTGCGAACCGGGGACTATCTGTTTCCGGGGGCCGGCGGCAGAAAGCCGATGAGCGATGCCACCATGGCGAAGGCACTCCGCGAAGCCGGCGTACCCCGCGAGCGAGGAACCGTGCATGGGCTCCGCTCGACCTTTCGTGATTGGGCAACCGAAGAGACCAGCGTCGCCAACGAAGTCGTCGAAATGGCCCTCGCGCATGCCATCAGCAATGCCGTGGAGAGGGCCTACCGCCGGGGCGATCTGCTGCGTAAGCGGCGCGAGCTTATGCGGGTCTGGCAAGCGTATCTCGAGAACGGTCTGCAGGGTTGATGTTGGTGCAAAGTTCGATCGCCGCAATTTCCTGAAACCGTTCCGAGCCAAGCTTTGACGGCTAGCGCTACTCTGGGCTGGACACTTGGTAGTTGACGTAATGGCGTGGACGGCCACTGCACAAACGTAGCTGTGAGATACTGCGGCCGTCGTAGGTTCGTGTGTGGACAACCCTGGGGCGCAAGAGCTTCGTGCGGCGATGAGCGCTGGTCGGGTCGACGGACCAGAACGGCCGGTGCGCGGCTCGATTTGAGCCCTGTCGCATCCCCGCGCGATCATCCGGTGGCTACAGGGCGGAGGCCGCAGACGCGGTTCGTGGCCCGCCCTTGCGGTCGAGGTCGTCGATAACCCGCAGCGTCGCATGGTCGATCATCGCCGTGCTGAAACGTGCCGTGTACGCCGTGTTGATCGATTCCGGCTGGTAGAACGACTCGTTGACCATGAAGATGATGTAGCCATCGAGCAGGAACGCCGCATATTGCTCCATCGCCGCGTCCAAGGAGGGTGCCTCCACCCCGAGGCTGCTCAACGTCTCGAGGTAATGCTGCACCAGCGCGCCTTCCCAGCGCCGCCGGTCGTCGGTGTCGAGCGCGCCGACCAGATGGTAGCAGACCTCGCGTATGCCCGGGCCACGCCCCGGCAGGCTGTCCAGAAAACCCGGGCTGCCGTCGGCGTTGTGGTAGAGATTACCGAGGTGCGTATCGCCGTGGACGATGCAGTGCGGCAGCCGGCGCGAGATCGTCACCAGCTTGTCGAACGCGGAGACGATCCGGCCGAGATCGTGAAACCGCACCGACGTGCAGGCGCCACGCGGCGAGAGCACGAAGCGGCGCCACTCCTCCGGCTTCTCCAGATAGCGGTTCATGTAATCGCGCAGCTGCGCCTCGCCTTCCGGAAAAGAGTGCCATCGTCCGCCGGGCTCGAGTTCCGCACTCTGCCACGTCTGCGCGTGGAAACGCGCGAGCGCGTCGAGCCGCCGGCGCGACTGCTCGAAACTCTGGGGGACGAGCGCGGAACAGAACGCGACGTCGCGTTCCAGCAGGTCTTCCAGGATCACGATACCCTGCTGGTCGCTAGGATCGAAATCGGCGAAATAGCACGTCGGCACCGGCAGATCGACGACCGGGAAGACGTCTCGATAGCCGCGGACCTCGGCATCGTGCACCAGCGACATCGCCCGGCTGTGTTCCTCGAATCCGCCCTTCAGGATGACCAGTTCGGGGATGCCGGCGGCGCGGCCGGCGTCGTCCAGCGAGAGTCGCAGCCGGATCTTGGTACAGGTACCCTTGATGAGGTCGACGACCTCGATGCCCTCGCAGGTGACGCCGGGCGCGCGGGTCCGCAAGGCGCGCGTCATCCAGTCGGCGTCGATATCCTCCAGGCGGAGCGGCAGCGGGCGGGCGTCGGTCTGGTTCATCGCAGGCATCCTCTTGCTCCTCGCATCGTCCGTCAGGCTCAATCGTTCGTGGGCGGGGTGAGCAGCCGGTCGCGGAGGCGTGCGATCGCCTCCTCCCCCATCCCCAGCCGGTTTCTGGCATAGCCGGCTACCGACCCGCACGATTGCTCGACCGACCGGAACATCGCCTCGATATAATCTGGCTCGACGCCGAGCACCGGCTCCAGCACCGCATCCGACCACCGTGGCAGGCCCATCTCGACAAGCGCCGCGCGCACGCGGGCAAGGCCGTGGCGCAGGGTGGTGCGCGTGCGCAGATAATCCGCCTCGATCGCTTCACGCGGCACGCCGAGCAGATCGAGCAACAGCGCGGCGGCGACCCCGGTGCGATCCTTGCCGGCGGTGCAGTGGAACAGCAGCGGCAGATCGCCATCGGCGATCCGGCGGAGCAGTTCGGCATAAGCGGCCGCCTGCTCGTCCGGCATGGCGCGATAGACATCCAGCATCAGCGCGCGCGCACCCTGAGGGGTGAGATCGGGCTG
Source organism: Alterirhizorhabdus solaris (assembly GCF_007785815.1). Classification (GTDB taxonomy): domain Bacteria; phylum Pseudomonadota; class Alphaproteobacteria; order Sphingomonadales; family Sphingomonadaceae; genus Alterirhizorhabdus; species Alterirhizorhabdus solaris. The sequence continues at coordinate 46,840 of NZ_VNIM01000016.1, forward strand.
TCGCCAGATCGTGTGGATCTCGCCGCCGCTGCCGCCGTAATCGCGCGACCACGCGCGGACCGGGATCGCGGTCGGCGCGTGCGCCCGCTCGGCAGAGGTTCGCAGATCGATCAGCAGGGCAAGCCCCATCGCCTCGAACAGGGCGCGTTCCCGATCGTCGATCTCGCAGAGGGCGGCGGATCGAAACAGCAAGCCGTGGCGGACGCGCCGGCGATCGACCGTCATCGCACCACCGAGATCGCGCAAATTGTACGCATGCTCCAGTTCGGCCAGAGCCTCCCGCGATCGATCGCTCACCACATTCGCTCCTGCACGTCAGCGCCGTCCCGGATCGACATGAACCTTGAGTCCGGCATGGGTGCCGTTGCGCATATCCTCCAGCACGCGGGGCAGTGCATCGAGCCCGATGACATCGCTGACCATCATCTCCGGATGGACGCCGTCCGCGTCGAAGGCGCGTGCCGTTTCGGCGAATTCCTCGACCGAATAGGCCACCGGGAACAGCAGCCGCACTTCCTTGAAGGTCAGCATGGCGGGCATCACCGGCTCGGTCTTCTGACACATGCCGAGCGATACGACGGTGCCCTGCGGCCTGACGTAGCGGACCGCCTCGCCCAGCATCCCCGCCTTGCCGACGCATTCGGCGACAAGATCGGGGCCGTCGCCGAGCAGGGACGCCAGATCGGCCGGATCGTCGTCGGCGAAACTGTGGAAGGCATCGGCCCCCATCGCCATCGCGATTTCCCGCCGATGCGCCGAGCGCGAGGCAACGACGATCCGCCCCGCCCGGAAGCGTCGCGCCCAGTAGATGATCGACAGCGCCATCGATCCGGCGCCGAGCACCAGCACATGCGCCCCCGGATCGAGGCGGGCGAGCCGCAGGGCGTGGAGCCCGCAGGCCATCGGCTCGATGAGCGCGCCATCGCCAAAGCTAAGCGATTCAGGCAAGGCGAGGGCGCCGGCCGCGGGAATGGTGACATATTCGCCGAAGCCGCCGCCGATCCCGCGACGCGGGGCGAGGCAGAATACGGGATTGCCGTTGCGGCAGCCGGCGCATGCGCCACACGGGATCGAGGCGAGGCAGGCCACACGACGGCCCGCTTTCAACGCGGCGACGCCGCTGCCCGCCTCGACGATCTCGCCGGCGAACTCGTGTCCGATCGGCCCCGGCGCGAAGGTGAACGGCGCATCCCCGGTCATCGAGACATCGCTGCCGCAGACGCCACAGCGGCAGACCTTGACCAGAACCTCGCCCGCGCCCGGCACAGGCAGGGGGCGATCCTCGATCGTCAGGGGCGTGCCGGGGCCGTGAAAAATGGCCGCCCGCATGATCCCGCCGCTGTCCGCCGGCGGGCTGGCGTCCGTCGCGCTCACGGCCTGTCGCCGATCGCGACCGCACGGTTGGTCGCGTGCCCGGTCATCGCCGGCTCAGGCCATCTGTGAAATTGGCGCCGAAGGCCACCACCGGAGGCTTGCGACCGCCGGTCGGGTTGGTGGCGATCTCGAAGTTCGACATACCGACCCGGTCACCCCACGTCACCGTGCCGATCGATTCCACTGCGGTATAGCCGCGCACGTGCATCCCCACGCCGTCACCGGGCCGATGATGCAGCGTGCCACGCTCGCCATCGTTGAAGGTGAATTGCGCGGTGGCCGAGCGAGGGCTCAGCGCATCATAATCGAGGCCGGCGACAACGTCGATGTCCTGCATCGTATAGGGGATGCCATCCCGCATGACGTATCCGAAGGCTCCGTGGAAGCTCTCGTCCACCACCGCGACGCAGTGCGCGGACAGATCGGGGCCGAAGACCGACGGCCACCACCGCGTCGCCCGCAAGGTGCCCCAGGTACGCACGCCCCACGAGCGATCGCGGTAGCCGAGCGCGTCCACCGCGATCCGGCGGCCGGCGATCGTCACATGCCCGCGCATGCTGCCCGCCACCTCGAAATGGGCCTTGTGATGCTCGGTGCGGGCGGGGCTGCCGACCAGTTCGGAAAAGGCGTAGCGCGGAAAGAAATCCTCGAACCGCAGGCTGGCTTGCAGATCGGCGAAATCGGCGGTGATCGCCAGTGTATCGAGGTCCGCACGCAGCGCCGTGCCCCAGCCCATGTGCGTCTCACCGCGATCCGCCGTCGCCATCGGCACGCCGGTGACGTTCGAGCGGAAGCGCGCGCCATCCGTCGTGAACACCCCGAAGCACGAACTGAGCTGGCCGATCACAGGCTCTTGCCCGATCCGCCAGAATCCGCCCACGCCCGCCCTGGCATCATGCCAGACGAACAGCGCGCTCTCCTGAAACCCGTCTTCCGTGGCGCCATGATGCGGGCAGTCGTCCGCCGCGTCATGGATTGTGATCGATCGCATCCTGCTTCTCCAATCGTGGCGCGGGCGGGGCCGCCCCCGTCAAGCGGTGAGTTCCACCAGCCGCTCCGCGATCCGGTGCCCGGCATCAGCGGGAACGGTTTCCGGCCGGCCCATCCGCTCGGCCAGCAGGCGGGCGCGGTCGACGATCATGCTGAACCGGAGGGCGGCAAACGCCTCGTGCCACTCCATCGCTTCGGCCCTGCGTCCGGCGAAATGCTCCCACGCCGCGATCGTCCCGGCGCGATCGGTGGTGCCCTCCAGGCGCGCGATCTTGCTCCCTTCGGAGACGTTCCAGTCGAAGAACAGCCACCAGCCGAGATCGGTCTCCGCCCCGCCGAGCGAGGTCGTCTCCCAATCGATCACCGCCCGGCATTTATCGTCGCGGAAGATCATGTTGGCGGGCCGCGCATCGCCCCATGCGAGGCCGCCACCTCGCGCGTCCGGCAGGTTGTCGGCCATCCAGCGCAGCGCCCGTTCCTGTTCTGCCCGCACCGGCGCCCCGCTCCACGCGAGGTAATCGGTCCAGTAAGCGATCTCCTGATCGAGCCCGGTCGATCCCAGCGCCGGCCGGGCGAGGAACTGGAACCGCGCCTCGGATAAACGATGCAGCCGTGCCATCGTCTCGATGGCCGACAGCCAGATCGCCTCGCGCGCGGCCGGCGGCGCCTCGGCCAGAAACCCCCCGGAATGGTGCATGCCGGGCATCACCTGGCCGTGCACATGCTCCATGACGAAGAACGGCACGCCCAGCGTCGTGGGATCGGCCTCGTACCAGAGCATCGCCGGCACGGGAACGTCGCCCTGCGCGTGCAAAGCCTGCATGACGAGAAACTGGCGGCGCAGGCCGGGATCCATGTAGATCTGGTGATCGCTCGGCTCGATGCGCAGAACCCATTCCTCCCTGCGCGTCACGCCCGCCTGTCTTATCGTGGGGCTGATGAGGAGGGTTTCGCTCGATCCGCCGCTGCCCGGCTTGCGCGGCAGCGGCAATTCGATCGCATCGGCCTCCGGCAGTCGCTCGTGCAGCCAGGGCAGCAGCGCTCGGCGCAGCGTCTCGGGGTCGCGGCGGATGACCTGCGACATCAGCCGGCCCGCCGCGCCGCGCCGTACCCGCCGGGGCCAAGAAGCGGTGCGATCACGGCCGGCCAGCCTGCCCCGCCGGCTGCGCGAGGAGAAGCTCATACTCGTTGATGAGATCGTCCGGGACGACGAAGCCGCGTGACGTGTCGCCGATGTCGTCGAAATGCTCGGCCACTTCCTCGGCCGTCGCCGGCGTGTCCCGGTCGCCCTGCCACCCGGCGGTGATGCCGGTGAAAACGCGGGCGAACCGTCCGCCGAGCGACGAGAAGACGGCGTGCGACGACTGGCACGCCTCGCTCGCCAGATACACCGCGAGCGGCACGGTGAAATCGGCCGTCATCGACGCGCCGAGCCCCGGCACGATCGAGAAGCGGTCGATGGCCTCCCCATCCATTACGCGTGCCATGTCCTCGCCCATCCGGTTGTGCGCGTTGGGCTGGATCGCGTTGCACAGGATGCCGAGCCGGCGCCCTTCGAGCGACACCACGTTCATCAGCCCGGTGATACCACCCTTGGCCGCACCGTAGCCCGTCTGCCCGCGATTGCCGAGCATGCCGGCGGCGGAGGTGGTGAAGAGGATACGGCCATACTTCTGCGCCACCATCGCTGGCCAGGCGGCTTGCGTGGCGAAGAAGGAGCCCATCAGGTGCGTATCGATCTGCGAGCGCAGATCGGCCTCGGTGACATCGCCAAACCAATCGCTGCGGATGTTGCCGGCGTTGTTGATAACCACGTCGATCCGCCCGAAACTGTGGAGCGCGGCCTCGATCACCCGCTGGCTGCCCTCGCGCGTCGCCACGGTATCGTAGCTGGCGACGGCCTTGCCCCCGGCGGCGCGGATCTCTGCGACCACGGCATCCGCCGCGTCGGGCGCGCTGCCGGTGCCGCGCGCCGTCCCGCCAAGATCGTTGACGACGACGGCGGCGCCACGCCGGGCAAACTCCCGGGCATAGACGCGCCCAAGGGCACCGCCGGCCCCCGTCACCACGACGACCCGACTCTCGAATGAAATCGACATGGCGCTCTCTCTCCATTTCCGGTCTTCGCCGGCTGTTCCCGCGATACTGTACGCGGGTGGCATCTATTGCAACACGCTCGTTTCTTTTCCTTCGCGTCGCATTGACGCTGGTCCGGCCGCCGGTTAGCTTTCGCGAATAATCCGATCCGGCAGTTAAGGGCGGCGGCGCGATCGCCTGTCGGACTCGGATAAAAGGACCGACCGGCCCGAACCGGCGGCGGAGGGGATGGCTATGAGACTTGCCGGTAGGACGGCCCTGATAACGGGCGCAGCGGGCGGCATCGGACGTGCCATCGCGCTCGCCTATGCAGCGCAAGGCGCACATGCGCTGTGCGCCGATCGCAGCGGCGGCGGTACGGCAGAAACCGTGCTCGCGGTGCGAGACGCGGGGGGCCACGCGACCGGCATCGACCTCGATGTGACGGACGACCGGGCGATCGACGACACCGTCACCGCTGCCATGAAGGCTCATGGCGCGATCGATATTCTGGCGAATTGCGCCGGGATCGCCGCATCGCAGCCGCTGCTCGAGATCACCCGCGAGAGCTTCCAGCGGGTGCTCGACGTCAATCTGATCGGGCTGTTCTTCACGCTCCAGGCCGTCGCCCGCACGATGGTGCAGCGGGGCGTGAAGGGCCGGATCGTCAACATCGCCTCGGTGTCCGGCCGGCGCGGCGAACCGGGCGCGCTGCAATATGGCGCCAGCAAGGCCGGCGTCGTCAGCGTTACCCAGTCCGCCGCGCTGGCGCTCGCGCCGCACGGCATCACGGTCAACGCGATCGCGCCCGGCTTTATCGACACCGGCATGTGGCGCGACGCGCGCGACAGGATCGTGGCCAGCGGCGCGCTTGGCGACACCGGCGCTACGGTCGACGCGGCGATGGCACGTTCCATCCCCCTCGGCCGGCTGGGGGAACCGGCGGACCTTGCCGGCATCGCGCTGCTCCTGTCCGGCGACGAGGGGGCCTACATCACTGGGCAGACGTACAACGTCGACGGCGGGCTGCTTGCCGGATGAGCCAGCCGCCTGCCATTCACACCGCCGCCGACGGCATCACCACCGGCAGACGCTGGCAACGTCGCCCCGACGGCGCGAACTGGGGTGATTTCGGGCCGGACGATCAGGTCGGCCGGATGAACCTGCTCACGCCCGAACGCAGGCTCGGCGGGGTCCGCGAGGTGCGCGACGGCATCGCCTTCACCCTCAGCCTGCCGCTCGACCTGCCGGGCATGCTCAGCGAGATGCGCAAGCCGCCGAAGCTCTTCGTCGAGAGCGTCCAGGGCATACCCGCGTTCAATTGCGCGATGACGATGTTCGGGGGCACCGGGCACGACGTGATGTGCGACGACGGCGTCATCCTCTACACCCAGTATTCCACGCAGTGGGATTCTCTCGCGCATTGGGGCCAGAGGTTCGATGCCGACGACGATGGTATCGCCGAAACGGTCTATTACAACGGCTATCGCGCCGGTGAGCATCTGATCGGCCCCGAGGCCGGCGGGCCGCGGGCCGCCGCGCTGGGGATCGAGAACCTCGCGACCGCCGGCGTGCAGGGGCGGGCGGTGCTCGTCAGCCTCAGACAGGCCTTCGGGCCGGGGCGGACATGGGTCGGTCACGACATGCTCATGCAGGCGATCGCGGCGCAGCGGGTGGAGGTGCGGCCCGGTGACTTCCTCGTGCTCCATACCGGCCTCGACGAGGCGGTGCTGGCGATGAACGGGCAGCCCGACCTCCACGTCCTCGAACAGACGGGCGCGGTACTGGACGGTGGCGACTTGCGCCTGCTCGACTGGATCGACAGGAGCGGGATCGTGGCGATCTGTTCGGACAACATGGCGATCGAGGGGGTCGATCTCGCCACGCCCCCCGCGCCCGACCGGTCGATGCTGCCGCTTCATGAACTCTGCCTGTTCAAGCTCGGCATCCATCTGGGCGAACTCTGGCAGCTGCACGAACTGGCGGATTGGCTGCTGGCGCGCGAACGCAGCGCCTTCCTGCTCACCGCGCCGCCGTTGCGGCTGCCGGGCGCGGTCGGATCGCCCGTTACCCCGATCGCGACGGTCTGAGCGATGCGACCGCCCCGCGATCCCCGTGGCCGCGCCGCCCGCTTCGCCGGACGTCGCATCTACATCACCGGGGCCGCTTCCGGGATCGGCCGCGCGACCGCCGGGCTGCTTGCCGGTGAGGGCGCCACGCTCGCGCTGGTCGATATCGACGGCGCCGGTCTGGCATCCGTCGCACGCGAAACCGGCGGCACGGCGTTCGTCGTCGATCTTGCCTCGGGCGAGGCGATCGACGCCTCCGTCGCAGCGGCGGGCGGGGCACTCGGCGGGCTGGACGGCGTCATCAACTGCGCGGGGCTGGGTGAAGGCACACGACTGGCCGGGCTGGAGCCGTCGTTGTGGGCGCATGTCCTGGCGATCAACCTGAGCGCGCCCTACCGGGTCTGCCGGGCGGCGCTGGCGTGGTTCGAGCGCGAGCCGCGCGCGTCGATCGTCAACGTGGCGAGCGGCGAGGCGTTACTGCCGTCTGGCGCCGGGGCACCGGCCTATGCCGCATCGAAGGGTGGCCTGATCTCGCTCACCAAGGCGCTGGCCGCCGATCTGGCGCCGCGCGTCCGCGCGAACGTCGTTTGCCCGGGTCTCGCCGACACGGCGATGACGGCCGGCTTCCTGCATGGCGGCGACGGATCTCTGGCGGCGGCAGCGATCGCGCGCTACGCCTTGCGCCGCGCCGCCGATCCGATCGAGATTGCCGAGGCGATCGCCTTTCTCGCCAGCGACGACGCCTCCTACGTCACCGGAATCACGCTCGCTGCGGATGGCGGGAGAAGCTTTCACTGAGCCGTGGGGTGCGGGGGTGGCGGGAGAGATCGAGAGGGTGAGGTTCGATGCGCCGGCTGGACCATGAAGGTCGCTTCCTGGAGGGGGCACGCTGGCGGAACGGCCGGTGGTGGGTGTCCGACATGGTCGAGCGCGCCGTCTGCTGCCTCGACATGGGCGGACGGACGATCGACAGGATCACGTTCGAAGACCGTCCCTCCGGCCTGGGCTGGCTGCCCGATGGCGCGCTGATCGCGGTCGGGATGGACAGCCGGACGCTGATGCGCGTCGGGCCGGGCAGTGCCACGGCCACACGCCATATCGACCTGACGGCACAATGCGGCGACCTCGACGGCTATATCAACGACATGGCCGTCACGCCCGACGGGCATATCTATGTCGGCTTCGATCCGGACTTCCACAGATATGGCTTCGACTGCCCTGCCGGCGCGATCATCCATGTCGATCCCGCCGGTCGGGCCGACGTAGTCGCGACCGGCCTGCATTTTCCGAACGGCATGGTGGTAACGGCGGACGGCGCGACGTTGATCGTCGCGGAAACCGGCAGCCCACGGCTGACGGCCTTCGCCCGCGCCAGCGATGGCGGCCTGCACGATCGCCGGATCTGGGCGGCGATCGGCCCCGATGCCGATCACCGTCACGATCGCCGCCGGCCGCTCCCGCTCGACGGTATCGGCCTGGACGGTTGCGCGATCGATCGTCGGGGGCATGTCTGGGTCGCCAACGCCCACTCGTCCAGCTGCCTGCGTGTGGCGCCTGACGGCGGGATCGTCGACGGCGTAGCGATACCCGACGGCTACCGATGCCTCGCCTGCGCCATCGGCGGCGAGGAAGGTGAACTGCTGTTACTGTGCGGGCTTGCATTGTCACCAGACGACGATCTGGCCACGAGTCGATCGCACCTGTTCGTCGTCGAGCACGGCGCGGCATGATGATGTGCCGCCCCGGCGCTTCCATAGGCGTCTCGCGTGTATGCGGTGTGACTGCGTACGGAGAACGCCTTGAAAGGCGCTGTCCCAGAAACCCGTTTAGAAAAAGCGGAATGAATGTAAATTTCCTTGCAGACCGGGTCATTTTTGAAATACGCTAAAAGACACGAGAATGCTGAATCAATATAGCAGCATCCATTCATGGGGGAGGTCGCCTTGGGGGGCATGATCAACAAGCACGTCTTGCTGACGATGAGTTCAGCGATAGCGATGCTAGCGTGTAGTGCAACGCCTGTTCTTGCGCAGAGCGCCGAAAGCGGTGAGCAGAACGGCCTCGAAGACATCATCGTTACCGCGCAGAAGCGCGAGCAAAGCGTTCAGGACGTGCCGATCGCCGTGACGGCGCTCAGCGGCGAGGCGCTTCAGGCCAATCGCGTCGTCTCGGTTTCCGATCTCGGCGGGCTGGCGCCCGGCGTCACTGTACGGACCTCCGCCGGCGGCTCGCAACTCCCGTCCTTCTCGATTCGTGGTGCGGTAAGCTATGGCGTCGTGCCCGGCTCCGACCGGCAGGTATCGATGTATCTGGACGGGGTCTATATCGCCTCGCCGCGCGGCTCGATTTTCGATCTACCCGATCTGGAACGCATCGAAATCCTGCGCGGACCGCAGGGCACGCTGTTCGGCCGCAACGCCACCGCCGGCGCGATCAGCATTTCCACGCGCGAGCCGAACGGCGAGTTCGGCGCCACGGCGACGGGCACGGTCGGCAATCGCGACCAGTACCGTTTCCGCGTGAGCGTGCAGTCACCCCAGATCGGGCCGTTTTCGGGCTATGTGAGTTACGTGCATGACGAGCGACACGGCGACATCCGCAATCTGGATGCCGGACAGCGCTGGGATCGCACGAGTTCGCGCCTGTCCAACGTCGCCCGCGTGCGACGATCGTCAAAATGGCTCGGCAGCAAGAACTCGGAATCCTGGTTCGGCGCACTTAAATTCGAGAGCGGGGACTTCAAGACAGTTTATAAATATGACCGTAACGAGGGGCGCGGATCGGCCGAAGCGACGGTGCCGGTGGCGTTCCTGCCCTCCAACATCATCATACCCGGCGCCGCGAACTTCATTACCACGCTGCTGAACACGCAGACGACGCCGGTGGATATTGTGACGAGCACCAAGCGACCGGACTCCGCCCATAACGGCTGGGTCGTTCCCTACATCCAGAATGTCGACGGCCACAGCCTGACCAGTACCTATGACGTGTCGGACAGCGTCTCGGTGAAGAACGTCTTCGCTTTCCGGCGGGCATTCATCTTCAACACCTCCGCGCTGGACGGTATCGCCGGCCTGCCAGTCACGGCGGCGGCGGCGCCGCTGTTCGGCCTGCCCGCCGCGTTTGTCGGCTCACCCTTCGTCGGGCTCGGCATCCAGATCAGCAGCCGGACGAGGCAGTTCAGCGACGAGGTCCAAGTCAATTACCAGTCGGATTTCCTGACGGCCACGGTCGGCGGGCTATGGTTCGAGGGCAAGGACTATACGAACGCGCATCGCTTGCAGAATACGCTGTTCCTGAGCGTGCCGCTGAACGGCGTAATTCCCAGCGCCAACATCGGCGAAACGTTCAACAAGGTGACCTCGCTGGCGGCCTATACCCAGCTGGAATTCCATGTTGCATCGCAGATCGACGTGATCCTCGGCGGCCGAGTCACGAAGGACAAGAAGGACAGCACCCTCCTGTACGGCCCGACCCCTCTCGCGTTGCAATCGCTCGTCAGCCCGACCTACAGGAAGACCAAGCCGAATTACCTGATCGGCGTGAACTACAAACCGAATGATGACACGCTGGTCTATGGAAAATACTCCACGGCGTTCGTCTCCGGCGGCTCTGTCGGCGGCGTGCCGTTCGCACCGGAAACGGCGAAATCGTGGGAGGGCGGTATCAAGGCCGACCTGCTGGACCGCCGCGTTCGCACCAGCCTAGCCCTCTACCATGCGGCGTACCAGAATTATCAGGCGGCGCAGGCATCCAGCAACTATGGCGCCTACATCGCGCAGGTGACCGGCGATCCTACCCGGGCGGGCGTACTTGGCACGATCGTGGTGACGGCCGGCGGCGTCAAGGCACGCGGTTTCGAGTTCGACCTGACGGCCGCGCCAGTGAAGGGGGCCACCGTCGGCGGAACGCTCGGCTACAGCAAGGTCACGTACAACAACGTCAACCCGGTTCTGCTGGCGGTCAACGGCGGGCGCTACCTGCCTTCCTCGTTTCGGCCGAAGTGGACGGGCACCGTGTTCGCACAATATGAGACGCCACCGTTGTTCGGCGATGCCTTCCTGAGCCTGCGCGCCGACGGTATCTATCAATCGGACATGGGTCTCGCCCAGAACCCGGATCAGGCGATCTATGTCGCCAATCCTAATTTTCGCGAGGTTCCCGCCTACTGGCTGCTGAATAGCCGGGTCGCCCTGCGCAATTTTCAGATAGCCGGCATCAAGACCGAACTGGCGCTGTGGGGAAAGAACCTGACCGATGAAAAGGCCGGGAGTTTTCCGGGAGACTATTCCTTGTTCACGGGTATCGGGGTGCTGAACTTCATTCCTGCTCGCAGTTATGGACTTGATATTACAGTCTCCTTCTAGGGTCAGGACTCGTTGATCACAGCCAGAAGATGACGGTGGCATCGAGAGCAATGGCGGAGAAGAAGGCGGTGGGGCAGCGGTCGTAGCGGGTGGCGACGCGGCGCCAGTCCTTGAGGCGGCCGAACATGATCTCGATGCGGCTGGGAGGCCGGTAGCGGGGGTTGTCGTA
>NZ_VNIM01000170.1 GCF_007785815.1 Alterirhizorhabdus solaris
GATCTTCGCCTTCACCGCGCCGGTCAGGCGTCTGACCGATGGCGACCGGCGCGGTGAAGGCGAAGATCTGGGCGGGCGCCGGCAAGGGCGCCATCATGCCGCTCGCCACGCTGATGCTGGTGGGGCTGATGGTGGTGCCGGTGCCGTCGCTGGTGCTGGACATCGGCTTCATCATCAACATCATGATCTCGCTGGCCGTGCTGATGGTGTCGCTGAACGCCGCCAAGCCGCTCGACTTCTCGTCCTTTCCCACGGTGCTGTTGTTCGCCACGCTGCTGCGGCTGTCGCTCAACGTCGCCTCCACCCGCGTGGTGCTGGTGGACGGGCACGAGGGGCCGGATGCGGCCGGGCATGTGATCGAGGCGTTCGGCCACTTCCTGATCGGCGGCGACTATGCGGTCGGCATCTTCGTGTTCGCCATCCTGATGGTCATCAACCTCGTCGTCATCACCAAGGGCGCGGGGCGCGTGTCGGAGGTTTCGGCGCGGTTCACCCTCGATGCGATGCCCGGCAAGCAGATGGCGATCGACGCCGACCTGAACGCCGGGCTGATGACGCCGGAAGAAGCCAAGCACCGCCGGCAGGAAGTGGCGACCGAGGCCGATTTTTACGGATCGATGGACGGCGCATCCAAGTTCGTGAAGGGCGATGCCGTCGCGGGCGTGCTGATCCTCGTCATCAACATCGTCGGCGGGCTGATCCTGGGCGTCGTCAGCCACGGGCTGTCGATGTCGGATGCGGCCTCCACCTACATCCAGCTCGCCATCGGCGACGCGCTGGTGGCGCAGATCCCGGCGCTGCTGCTGTCGATCGCCGCTGCCGCGATCGTCACGCGGGTGTCCTCGCCGCTGGACCTGTCGGGCCAGATCATCAGCCAGTTCGGCTCGGCCCGCGCGTGGACGCCGGTGGCGGCGATCCTCGGCTTTCTCGGGCTGCTGCCGGGGATGCCGCATCTCATCATCCTGCCGGCCGCCGGCGTGGCGGGCTATATCGCGTGGCGGCTGCGTCCCGGCGCGACCCCGGCCGCGCCCGCCGCCCCGGTGGAGGACAAGACCGCAGCGCCTTCGTCGGCGATCGGGTGGGACGAGGTGTCGGACGGCGCGGCGCTGGGGCTGGAACTGGGCTACGGGCTGATCTCGATGGTGGACGAGCGCAAGGGCGCGCCGCTGATGGCGCGGATCACCGGCATCCGCCGTCAATTGTCGCGCGAACTCGGCTTCGTGGTGCCGATGGTGCGCGTGCGCGACAATCTGGCGCTGGGCGCCAACCAGTACCGCGTCATCGTCTCGGGCGTCGTGATGGCGGAGGACGAATGCTGGCCCGACAGCCTGCTTGCGCTGGACAGCGGCGCGCTGGAGGGCACGGTGGAGGGCCGCGCGGTGCGCGATCCCAGCTTCGGCCTGGAGGCGGTGTGGATCGATCCGGCCAAGCGCACCGAGGCGGTGATCGCGGGCTACACCGTGGTCGATCCGCCGACCGTGATCGCCACGCAGCTGAACCAGATCATCGCCGCCGCCGCCGCCGACCTGTTCGGCATGGACGAGGCGCAGAAGCTGCTGGATGCATTGAAGGAGAGCGCGCCGCAGCTCGTCGCCGGGCTGACCCCCGCGCCGTTGAGCCTCGCGCATATCGCCGGCCTGTGCCGCGCGCTGCTGGCCGAGCGGGTGCCGCTCAAGGATTTCCGCCGCATCGCCGAGGCGATGGTGGAGGCGGCGCGCGAGGTTTCCGATCCGGTGCAGCTGGTGGAGGCGGTGCGGCTGCGGATCGGTGCGATCATCGTGCAGGGGCTGGTGCCGGTCAGGCTGCCGCTGCCCGTCATCACGCTGGACGCCGGGCTGGAGGCGATGCTGGCGCAGGCCGTGCGCGCCGGCCCGCAGGCGACCCATCCGTTCGAACCGGCGCTGGCCAACCGCATCGTCGCCGCGGTGAACGCCGCCGCCGAGCCGCTGGTCGGCGCCGCACAGGCCTTCGCCATCGTCACCTCGCCGCTGGCCCGGCGGGCGCTGTCGCGGCTGCTGCGGCCTCATCTGCCCGATGCGCCGGTGCTTTCCTTCCTTGAGATCCCGGATGGCAAACCCGTAGAGGTTGTCGCCGTGGTCGGTGGCGCGGGCGCGCCGCAGGTGACGCAGCGGGAGATGGCATCGTGAGCGAATCGGCCCGCAACGTGCGCGTGGTGGCGCTGGCCAGCGGCAAGGGCGGCGTCGGCAAGACCTCGATCTCGGTCAACCTGGCCGTGGCGCTGGCGCGCGAAGGGCAGCGCACGATGCTGGTGGATACCGACTTCGGCCTCGCCAACGCCGCCGTGATGCTGGGGGTGAACCCGCCCGACACGATCGAGGACGTGCTGGAAGGCCGCCTGCCGGTGGAGGCCGCGATGCATGTGACCGGGGACGGCCTGCGCCTGCTGCCGGGGGCGAGCGGCGTGCTGGCCGATACCGCGCCGCTGGAAACCGCGAACCGCCGGCTGGCCGAGGGCCTGCGCCGGCAGAGCGAGACGCTGGATTTCGTCATCGTCGATTCGCCGAGCGGAGTGCAGCCGCAGACGATGCGCTACCTCGCCATGAGCGACCGCGTGCTGCTGGTGCTGACGGCCGAGCCGACCTCGTTCATGGACGCCTATGCCACGGTGAAGCTGCTGTCGCTCGATCACGGCTATACCGCCGTCTCGGTCATCTCGAACATGGTGGACAGCGAGGCATCCGGCCGTGACCTGTTCGGCCGGTTCCACGACGTCGCCTCCCGCTTCCTGCCGGCGGACCTGCGCTATCTCGGCTCGCTGCCGCGCGACGAGCACATGCGGATGGCGATCATGCGCAAGCAGCCGTGCGTCACCGCCTTTCCCGAATCGCGCGCGACGGCGGGGCTTGCCCGGCTGGCGCAGGCGCTCGCCGCCCACGACATTCCGCCGTCGTCCGGCGGTTCCCGTTTCCTCGGTCTGGAGCATCTCGATGGGGTTGCATGACGTCGCCGACGTGCCCGTCACCTACAAGCGCCGCCCGGCGAAGGCCACGCCCGCCGAACTGGCGCGCGCGCACATGCCGCTCGTCCGCCGTATCGCCTGGCATGTCCACGGCCGCGTCTCCACCGCGCTGGATATCGAGGACCTCGTGCAGATCGGCATGGTGGCGCTGGTGGAGGCGGCCAACGCCTATGAGGATCGCGGCCACGCCTTTTCCACCTACGCTTCAATGCGGATCCGGGGCGGGATGATCGATCACCTGCGCCGCCACGCCACCATCTGCCGCTCGGCGATGGGCAAGCGCAAGGAGATGAACGCGACCCGCGCGAAGCTGGAGAACGGCCTCGGCCGCCAAGCCAGCGATGCCGAGATGGCGGCCGCGATGGGCCTGGCCCCCGCCGCCTACCGCGAGATGGCGGACGCGACCGAGAGCACGCATCATGACTCGCTCGACGAGGTGTATTCCGACCAGTCGATGTGGTTCGCCGACGTGGAGGAGCGCGTCGACGTCTCGATCGAGCGCGGCGAACTGAGCGCGGCGCTGGTGGAGCGGATCGGCGATTTGCCCGAGCGCGAGAAGATGGTGCTGCAACTGTATTTCGTCGAGGAGATGAACCTCGAGGAGATCGGCCAGACGCTGGGCGTGGGCGCCGCGCGCGTCTGCCAGATCAAGAAGGCCGCGCTGGACAAGCTGCGGACCTCGCTGAAGGACTGGCGCTAGTCTTTTCTCCGCCGTCGCCGAAGGCCCGCTCCCGCACGCCGGGGGCGGGCCTTTTTCGTTGCGCGAACCCGCGCCGGCGATGGTCCCCGTATATAGAGTCTGTCGTCGCCCGGAAAACGAGGCGAGCCCCCGGCGCGGGGTAGGCGCCGGGGGCTCTCATGCCCGCTATGGGAGGACCAGTCCCGTCAGGTTAGCGGAGCAAGCTCAGGACACCCTGCGAGCTCTGGTTGGCCTGTGCCAGCATGGCGGTGGCGGCCTGCGAGAGGATCTGGGACTTGGCGAGGGCAGTCGTCTCGGTGGAGAAGTCGGCGTCCTC
>NZ_VNIM01000171.1 GCF_007785815.1 Alterirhizorhabdus solaris
TTGGTCGTGTCGAGCAGCGCATACTGTCCATCGACCGACTTGATCGTGCCGACCGCCGCGCCCGCCGTGTCCTTGACCGAGGCACCGGCGGTGATCGCCGCCGCCGTCTTGGCCTTCGCCCCGGCCCCCGCACCGGCCGCAGCCGCCTCGATCTGCGCCTTGGTCATCGCGATGACCAGGCCGTCGCCCTGCGCGGCAAAGGCGGTGATCGGCAGCTTCACCTGCACCTTGGTCGTGTCGAGCAGCGCATACTGTCCATCGACCGACTTGATCGTGCCGACCGCCGCGCCCGCCGTGTCCTTGACCGAGGCACCGGCGGTGATCGCCGCCGCCGTCTTGGCCTTCGCCTCGGCCGCCGCACCGGCCGCAGCCGCATCGAGCTGGACCTTGGTCATCGCGATGATCGGCCCCCTCGGCCCCGTGGCGAACGACGTGACCGGCAGGGCCACCTCGTGCGTGCCGGTGGCGATCACCACGTTGCCGGCGTCCACCTTGGTGATCTTGCCGACTTCACCGCCGGCGGTGTCGAACACCGTCTGGCCGGCGGCCGGGGCGGCGCCTGTCGGGGCGGTCGCGGGCGCCGCAGCACCCGCCGCCGGCGCTGCCTGGGCGAAGGCCGGTGCGGCCGCGACCATCATGACGGCGGCGGCAATGGGTGTGAATTTACGCATGGATGACTCCGTATCGTTGAACCTTGTGCCGGACCAACGCGTCACGCCGCGCTGGTTCCGGCATTCTCGGTGAACGGCGCTTTCGGTGGGATGAACCGCCATTATCGAGGGAACGATCAGCCCGCCGCGGCGAGGATCTTCTCGATCTCGCGCACCGGATGGCCGGTCAGGTCCTTGGGCAACTCGCCCTCCAGCCGGTCGCTCACCTCCTTGTGGTAATGCTTGCGCAGCTCGCCCAGCGTCTTGGGCGGCGCGATCACGATCAGCTTCTCGAAATCGCCACCCAGTGCCCGTCGCTTCAGCAGCGCGGCCGTCTCGGCGGCGAAGCGATCCTCCTCCTGCTGGTGAAAATCCACCTCGCCCATCGCGCTGCCGCTGGCGCCGTGGGTGGAGGAAGCGCGGCCGGCGGCGTCGGTTTTCTGGTCGCGGTCGGCCGGGTTGTCCTGCTCCTCGGCGTGGACCACGGTGAGGTTGAGGTTGGTGGCATCCCCCTCGTTGCGGAAGAACAGCATCTTGCGGCCATCGGCGACGACGACGAAGCTGTTGTGGGGCACGCGCATAAGGCTCTCCTGCTTGTTGGCTTGCCTTGTGAACGCGCGCCCGCAGGGAGGGTTGCCTGTGGCGCGGCGGCCCGTATAGCCGGCGCCATGCACGATATCCGCCTGATCCGGGACGATCCCGCCGCCTTCGACGCCGGCCTCGCGAAGCGCGGCGCAGCCCCGCTTGCCGATGAACTCGTCGCACTGGATGCTCAGCGGAGGCGATTCGATAGCGAATATCAGGACGGAAAGGCGGAAAAGAAGAAGGCTGACAAGGCTATTGGAGCAGCAAAAGGTCGTGGGGACATCGCTTTGTATAATCAGCTTCTCCTTAACGCTCAGCAGTCTGAAGCTATCGATCACGCTCTTCTGGACCAGAGCGTCAGGCTCACAGCCGAATTAGAGGCTCTGCTCGCCGCCATCCCCAACCTGCCCGCTGCCGACGTGCCCGATGGCGCGGACGAGGACGGCAATGTCGAGGTTGCCCGCTGGGGCACGCCGCGCGCGTTCGATTTCACGCCGCGCGAGCATCCCGATTTCGCCGCCCCGCTGGGCCTCGATTTCGAGGGGGCCGCCGCCATCGCCGGCGCGCGCTTCGCCGTGCTGCGCGGGGGTGTCGCCCGGCTTAACCGCGCGCTCGGGCAGTATATGCTGGACCGGCAGGCCGAACGCGGGTTTGAGGAAGTGGCGCCGCCGCTGCTGGTGCGCAGCGAGGCGCTGTTCGGCACCGGCCAGTTGCCCAAGTTCGCCGAGGATCTGTTCCAGACCACCGATGGCCGCTGGCTGATCCCCACCGCCGAG
The DNA here is from genome assembly GCF_007785815.1 of Alterirhizorhabdus solaris. Classification (GTDB taxonomy): domain Bacteria; phylum Pseudomonadota; class Alphaproteobacteria; order Sphingomonadales; family Sphingomonadaceae; genus Alterirhizorhabdus; species Alterirhizorhabdus solaris. The sequence goes on from NZ_VNIM01000171.1 coordinate 2,012, forward strand.
GTGAGCCTGACCAACCTCGTGCGCGAACGCATCCTCGACGAGCAGACGCTGCCGCTGCGCTTCACCGCGCTGACCCCCTGTTTCCGCAGCGAGGCGGGCGCGGCCGGGCGCGACACGCGCGGGCTGATCCGCCAGCACCAGTTCGACAAGGTGGAACTGGTCGCGATCACCACGCCCGAGCAGTCGGCCGCCGAGCACGAGGCGATGACGGCGGCGGCCGAGGCGATCCTGCAGGCGCTGGACCTGCCCTATCGCAAGATGCTGCTCTGTACCGGCGACATGGGCTTTTCCGCGACCAAGACCTTCGATCTGGAGGTGTGGCTGCCCGGCCAGCAGAAGTATCGCGAGATCAGCAGCATCTCCAACTGCGGGGACTTTCAGGCGCGCCGCATGGACGCCCGCTTCCGCACGGCGAGCGAAAAAGGCACGCGCTTCGTCCACACGCTCAACGGCTCGGGGCTGGCGGTGGGCCGCACTTTGGTGGCGGTGCTGGAGAACTGCCAGCAGGCCGACGGCTCGGTCCGCATTCCCGACGTGCTCGTGCCGTACATGGGTGGCGTCACCGAACTGAGGCCCGCCTGATGCGTATCCTGCTGACCAACGACGACGGCATCGACGCCCCCGGCTTGAAGGTGCTGGAGGCGATCGCCCGCACCCTCTCCGACGACATCACGGTGGTGGCGCCGGCCGAGGAGATGTCCGGCGCGGGCCATTCGCTTACCCTCACCCGGCCGTTGCGGGTGCGCGATCACGGCGCGCGGCGCTGGTCCGTCACCGGCACGCCTACCGATGCGGTGATGATGGCGGTCGGCCGGATCATGGCGGAGGAAAAGCCGGACCTGATCCTCTCCGGCGTCAACCGCGGCGCCAATCTGGCCGAGGACGTGACCTATTCGGGCACAGTCTCGGCGGCGATGGAGGGGGCGCTGGCCGGAATCCGCTCGATCGCGCTGAGCCAGGTGTATGCGCGTGGCGGCATGGGCGAGGCGGTGCCGTTCGACGCGGCCGAGGCGTGGGGGGCCAAGGTGCTGGCGCCACTGCTGGCCGAGCCGTTCGTGCCCGGCACGCTTATGAACATCAACTTCCCCCCGCTGCCCGCCGCCGACGTGCGCGGCATCCGCGTGGCGCGGCAGGGCATCCGCGATTACGGCCGGCTGCGGATCGTGGAAGGCAAGGATCCGCGCGGCTTCCCTTATTATTGGTTCGCGCTCGACGGCACCGTCCACACCCCCACCCACGCGACCGATCTGGAGGCCGTGGCGGACGGCTACATCTCGGTCACGCCGCTACATCTGGACCTGACGCACGACCGCTCGCTGGACCGGCTGGCCGCGCTGTACGGCTGACGCCGCCCGGCCGATCCATACCCCGAGCGCAGTCGAGGGGTCGCGCGTGCACGGGCGACGCCGCCTGTCTCGACTGCGCCTGCCCCTCGACTTCGCTCGGGGTATAGGGTGGACAACCCGAATTCCCGATCAGTCTTCAGGGATAAGCGGGCCGGGCTCCCGTCATCCGAGCCCAGAGCACCGGGACTGCGCCGTTCCGGGCCGGTCGGGACGGTGCCGTCCCCGCCCCGCGTGCGGGGGAGTGGCACGCCGCGCGTGATCTGATAGCAATCGGGGCGATGCAGCCGCCCGTCCCTGTCCGCCTCGCGCTTGCGATGGCCCTGCTGGTGCCGGCCGGCTGCATCCCGGGCGGTCGCCCCGATGCCGCGCCCCGGGCGACCTATCCACCCCCCGCCGAACCGGCTGGCCAGCCCGAGCCGTTCGACGACACCGGCCCGCCCATCCGCAACGATCCGGTGGAGATGCCCGCCACCACGCGATAGCTGCGCGCCGCATTGTCGGTGGCGTTGGGCACCACCGGCGCGGCGCGGAACGGGGCGGGGCCGGTGGTGCCCAACGCCACCGACAATGC
>NZ_VNIM01000172.1 GCF_007785815.1 Alterirhizorhabdus solaris
CCTTGGGAAAGAACGGCCGCAGCCGCTCGATCTGCTCATCCGTCAGCCAAAACAGGTCACTCATCCCGGTCTCCTTGCGGAGCCTGAATCAGATCGCGACGATCACATCAATGGGTCCTGACCCTAGAATGAAAAGCGAAAGCCATATGGGACCGGGTTTCGGGCGCGCCGATCCTTTACACTGACTCTGAACATTCTCGCCCTATTACAGATAGTGAGTCTCTAATCGGAGGGCCCGCGTTGCACGTTGCCCTCATCGCAATGAGACGCTCGCTTCGCCCGCAAACCAACCTGCCGAAGTAGCGGTCGCTCATTTGTAACAAAATGGCACATTTCTACGTAGTTAGTGCGCTTCAATTTCAATATGGCTCCTTGGCCGCTCATCGTCTAGAGTTCTACCGTGATTGTCTGCCAACCTGGGCATAGGTAGGTAGACGAGAACAAATGTCACCGGGCGATAAAATAAACGGCCGGGTCAGGGGGAGGAAAATATCATGAAAAACAGGGGCATAGTGTGTGCTCGTCTGCTGGCAAGCGTCAGCGTTGCCGGCATCGCTCTTTCGGCGGGTGCCGCGGCGGCGCAAGATGCCGCGGCGGCGCAAGGCACATCGCAGGCGGAGGCAGCCGGCGGCCTCGAAGAGATCGTCGTCACGGCGCAGAGGCGCGAGCAGAGCCTGCAGGACGTCCCGGTGGCGGTGACCGCGATCAGCGCGGCTTCACTCCAAACCAACCGTATCGTCAGCGTGGCCGATCTCAACGGCATCGCCCCAAACGTGTCCGTCCGTCCCGCGGCAGGCGGCACCCAGATCGCGTCGTTCTCCGTTCGCGGCGTGAACAGCTATGGTGTCGTGCCTGGCTCGGACAAGGAAGTCTCGATCAACCTTGACGGCGTCTATATCAGTTCGGCGCGCGGTTCGATCTTCGACATCGCCGATATCGCACGCATCGAAGTGTTGCGGGGCCCGCAGGGCACCCTGTTCGGGCGCAATGCCACGGCTGGCGCAGTCAGCATCATCACCCGCGACCCCACCGGCAAGTTCGGTGGCACCGTATCGGGCACGATCGGCAACTATGACCAGCGCCGCCTGCGCGCGACGATCGAATCCCCGCAGTTCGGCCCGTTCAGCGCCTATGTGACGTACCAACATAACGAGAGACGCGGCGACACCCGAAACACGGCCGCCGGTGTCATTTGGGACAAGACCGGGCCGGACGGGCTGGGCAGGCAGGTGTCACCCAAAACACTCGGCGACGGCAATTCAGAGTCCGTTTTCGCAGCGCTCAAGTTCGAGCCGACCGACAACCTCAACATGGTCTACAAATATGACTGGGCCATCAACGACTTCACGCCCGAGGCCAACGTGGCGGTTGCCGTCAATCCCAACTCCGGCAACGGCCGCATCCTCACCCTGTTGATGAACAACCAGGTTGCCGGTGTCGCGACGAGCGGGGCATTCATCGGTCAGACCGTCCAGGCGGGTGCAGTCCCGGTTTTTGCGACGAAAGGCCTTCGCACCGGTTTTGCCACCAACGCATGGACCGTCCCGGGCAAGCAACGATATTCCGGTCACAACCTGACCGCCAACTGGCGCACCACGGACAACTTTTCCGCGAGGGCGATCGCGTCCTATCGTCGTTCGTACCTTTACGGCGCAAGCGCTCTTGCAGGTATGAGCGGCATGGTCATCACCCCGGCCGCCAACGCGGCGATCCAGGCCGATACCTCCGGGTTCATCTCCGCAGCAACCAAGGCCCAGTACGCCGCGGCAGTCGGCAATCGCCTGCATGAAGGCGGAACGCAGCGCATCTATCGCAACGAGCAGTACAGCGGCGAATTGCAGCTGAACTATAACACTGATCTACTGGATGCGACAGCAGGTGCCATCTACTTCCACTCGAGCGAGCAGGAGGGTGGTCCGCGTACGATGTGGTCGTCAAAGTCCATGTATATCCAGATTCCGAACAACACCGGTCTTCTGCCGCAGGCCAACGGCACGGTCGGCGCGCAGGCACCGAACGAAGCGCGGTTCCGGCCCCGAGCGACTTCGATCGCCGGCTATGGCCAGGTTGAAGTGCATGTTCTCCCGGTCGTCGATCTGGTCGCCGGTGTCCGCTATACCGATGACCACAAGACCGGAACATCGTACATCGGTGGCCGGTGGAATCCGGCAACGCCTGGCGACCGCGTGAATGGCTTCGTGTCCTACACACCCTCGCAGGTCTCGAGCTTCGTCTACGATGACAATCAGTGGTCCTATACGTTTGGCGCCAACTACAAGCCCAGCAGAGAGACCCTGGTCTATGCGAAATACTCCCGCTCATATGTGTCCGGCGGCCAAATATCGAATCTGCCGTGGAAGCCGGAAATCGCCAAGTCCTATGAGGCGGGCCTGAAGACGACCGTGTTCGATGGCAAGCTGCGTGCTAACCTCGCGGTCTTCTCCGTTACCTATGACAATCTGCAGTTCGCGAACGGTGGCGCGGCCTTCGCGTTGACCCGCCCCGATCTTGCCACGATTCCGACCCTTGTTGTCAGCGCACGTCCGCCGGCCAGGGCGAGGGGTGTCGAAGTGGAACTCACCGCGGCACCGACCCGCTCGCTAACGATGGGTGCGAACCTTGGCTACACGCACTTCAAGTTCCTCGGCACGCTCAATGGCGAAGTGCTTTCGATCGCCAATATATGCACTACGGAATTCGTGTTTGCGGCCGCCAACCCTGCCGCGCTCGCGGCTTGCGAAATTGCCCAGTCGAAAAATTACCGAAACACGCTGACGCCCAAGATTACCAGCAATCTTTACGTGCAATGGGAATCGGAACCCATGTTCGATAGCGATGCTCGTCTGACCGCTCGGCTGGACGCCCAGATCAAATCGTCCATGCGGATCGATGCGAATATCGACGCACCGCTGCCGTTTCCGGGCTGGGACAAGCTTGAAACGGTGCCCACGACCGTGATCCTGAACGGCCGTATCGCGCTCTCGGATGTCCGGCTGGGCGGAGTGGACACCACGTTTGCACTCTGGGGGCGCAACATCACCAACGACAGGCATATTCAGTTCCCCGGCGGTGTTGGTGCCGGCGTCGAGCGCTCGGCGAGCTTCCAGCAGGCGCGGACCTACGGTGTGGATCTGACGGTGAAGTTCTAGGCTCAGGACGTCGTCGGTGACGTTGGGCACGTGGATCGGAGACTTGCTGATGCCGTGATGGCGCCGGGCGGGCGCGGTGGAGTAGTCGATGGCGCAAGTCGGGCTCGCCTGGCTCGCGTCGCGGCATCGCGTCTCGTCAGTGATGATCGGCGCGGGTTGCCCGAAACAGGTGCGTGATCGGCCCCCACCGAGTGTTCCGGTTTGATGGTTTGCAATGGCGGAGTGGCGGTTTCCTGGGCCGGTGGTCGGTAGTCAAGGCTGCTTTGTGGGCAGACGGTATTGCAGGTGTTTGATCCCGGACTTTGATGGTGCATCATCGGCGCAAACCTGAAAGGTTGCATTATGCGACGGGTTCTACACGGCAGCGCCCGTACGACAGAGGCAGTCCGTCGATCGATACAGCATAGTCAAGAAAGCCTGAGGACGCTGGCGAAGCGTCACGGGATTAACTAGAGCGGTTTCCGCGCCTTCTGAATCGTTGAGGATTCACACGAGCGCGGTTTTCTGATTCAGGCTTTGTGCCGGGTCGAGGAGGCCGGCATGGATGCCACGAGTGCTGTCACAGGACCTTCGAGAGCGGGTGGTCGCCGCGGTTGATGCCGGGATGTCGTGCCGGGCCGCGGCAGCGCGGTTCGGGGTGAGCGCGGCGAGTGCGATCCGCTGGCGGCAGTTGGTCGTTCGGAACGGCACGCCGGCTGCCAAACCGCAGGGTGGCGACCGCCGTGCGGCCAGGA
>NZ_VNIM01000173.1 GCF_007785815.1 Alterirhizorhabdus solaris
GTGAGCGCAAAAGGTGTAGTCGGCAGCGTCGGATGGGTATAAGAGAGTGCCACCGTGCAAGTAACACGTCCCGTTTCGTTCGGGTTGGGGCGGGGGTGGGCGGGGGTTGTACCAGGGTCAACGCACGCCGGCAACCGGCGGCGGAGAGGATCGGCATGGCACAGCACGATATCGTGATCCGCAACGGCGAGATCCATGACGGCCTCGGCAGCCCGCCGCGCCGGGGCGACATCGCGATCGACGGCGACCGCATCGTCGCGGTGGGTGCGGTAACGGGCAGCGGGACGAGCGAGATCGATGCGTGCGGGCGGATCGTGACGCCGGGCTTCGTCGACGTGCATACTCATTACGACGGCCAGATCACCTGGGAGGACCGGCTCCAGCCCTCGTCCGGCCACGGCGTGACGACGGTGGTGATGGGCAATTGCGGCGTGGGCTTCGCTCCGGTGAAGCCCGGCCAGCACGAAATGGCGGTCAAGCTGATGGAGGGGGGGGAGGACATTCCCGACGTGGGGATGACCGCCGGCGTGCCGTGGAACTGGGAGACGTTCCCGCAATATCTCGATGCGCTCGACCAGCGCCGCGCCGACATCGATTTCGGCGCGCAACTGCCGCACAATCCGTTGCGCGTGTACGTGATGGGCGAGCGCGGCGCGGAACGCGAACCGCCGACCGAGGCCGATCTGGCGCAGATGCGCGCGTTGACCCGCAAGGCGATCGAGGCCGGTGCGATCGGCGTCTCGACGACGCGCAACATCGCCCACCGCTTCCGCGATGGCCGGCCCGTCCCGTCGTTCGAGAGCGAGACGCGCGAGATCCTGGCGCTGGCCGCCGGGCTGCGCGATGCGGGCACCGGCGTCTTCCAGATCCTCGGCGACACGCGGATGGCCGCCGCCGACCAGATGGCGCTGCTGCGCGCCATCGCGGTGGAGGGCGGCCGCCCCGTCTCGTTCACGCTGATGCAGACGGCGGACAACCCCGGCGCCTGGCGTGCCATGCTCGATGGGCTCGTCACCGCCAATCGCGAGGGGCTGGCGATCCGCGGGCAGGTGATTCCCCGGCCGACCGGCATGCTGCTGGGGCTGGACCTGTCGCTCCACCCGTTCGCCTTCCACCCCAGCTTCCGCGCGATCGAGGGGCTGCCGCTGGCCGAAAAGGTGGCGGCGATGCGCGATCCGGCCATGCGCCGCCGCCTGATGGCCGAACGGTCGGACGATCCCCATCCCTTCTTCAAGTCGGTGGTGGACGATCTCGATTCGCTGTTCGAGCTGGGCGATCCGCCGAACTACCACCCCGATCGATCGGCCAGCATCGCGGCCCGCGCCCGCGCTGCCGGGTGCGACCCGGCCGAGGTGATCTACGATACGCTGCTGAACGACGAGGGCCACGCCATCCTCTATCGCCCGTCGGCCAATCGCGGCGGCGATCGTTTCGAGGAAGCGGGCGAACACATGCTCGGCCATCCGCACACGATCCTGGGGCTGGGCGATGGCGGCGCGCATTATTCGATGATCTGCGATGCGGCCTATCCCACCTATTTTCTCCAGCACTGGGTGAACCATGCCGATCCGGCCAAGCGGATCGGCCTGCCGGACGCCATCCGCATGCTGGCGCGCGATCCGGCGCATGCGGTGGGGCTGGCCGATCGCGGCGTGATCGCGCCGGGGATGAAGGCCGATCTGAACGTGATCGACCTCGCCCGCCTGCGCCTGCACGCACCGCGCACCGCGCACGACCTGCCGGCGGGCGGGCGGCGGCTGACCCAGCGCGCGGACGGTTACGACGCCACGATCGTGTCGGGTGCGATCACCTATCGCGACGGCGTCGATACCGGCGCACGACCGGGCCGGCTGGTGCGCGGCGCGCGTGCTGCCTGACACGAGGGGAAGAACGCCATGCTCGACACCATCGCCGCCACCCTCCCGTTCACCGTTGCGCCGCTGGATGCCGCCGTGCCGTTCGGCGCGCGGGTGGAGGGGCTGACCCACGCCGATCTCGACCGCGCCGAGGTCCGGCAGGCGCTGTTCGATCTGTGGATCGATCGCGGCGTCATCCTGTTTCGCGGCGCGCAGGACAGCGCGTTCCACGTCGCGCTGAGCGAGGTGTTCGGCCCGCTCGAACGGCATGCCTTTCGCGAGGCGTGGGTGGACGGGCACCCGGAGCTGGTGAACATCAAATATTATCCGGACGACGGCACCGTCTATACGGTGGACGGTCGCCCGCGCGGCGGCTTCCTGCCGTGGCATTCGGACCTGATCTATACCGACCGGATCAATCGCGGCGGCATCCTGCGCCCCGTGCGCCTGCCGGCGCGGGGCGGGATGACCGGCTTCATCGACCAGATCGCCGCCTACGATACGCTGCCCGACGGACTGAAGGAGCGGATCGAGGGGCTGCATGTCGTCTACCAGATGGATCTGAACGCCGCCCACATGCGCTTCGGCGCCCGCCAGTCGCTGCGGCTGGAGCGGTTCGCGCGGTCCGGCGCGAAGATCGCGCTGCGCGAGTGGCACTATCCGCGCGTGCTGCACCCGATGGTGTTCCGCCAGCCCGAGACGAGGCGGGCGGTGCTGAACGTCTCGCCGTGGTTCGCGGTGGGGATCTACGAGTTGGGCGGGCTGGAGGGGGAGCGCCTGCTGGCCGAGGTGGTCGATCACTGCCTCGATGCGACGCCGGCCTACCATCATGCCTGGCAGGAAGGCGACATGGTGCTGTGGGACAACTGGCGCACGCTGCACAGCGCCTCCGGCGTGGCGCCGGAGGAGACGCGGGTGATGCAGCGCACGACGATCGCCGGCGATTACGCGCTGGGCCGCACGCTGGACGGCGGCGGCGCGGGCCTGCCGCGCGTCGACGTGTAGGGCGGCACGACACGGGGATCGCTCACCCGGCCGGCCGGGACCGCAGACAAGCCCGCCGGCCTCGCGACCGGTGGAAGACGGAGAACGACATGCCACTGGCACGCTGCAACGGAATCGATATCGCCTACGAAACCGGTGGTGCGGCGGATGGCATCCCGCTGCTGATGATCCACGGCCTCGGCGCGCAACTGACGCGCTGGCCGGACAGCCTGTGCGCGGCGCTGGGCACGGCGGGCTTCCGCACCATCCGCTTCGACAGTCGCGACGTCGGCCTGTCGACCCACTTCCCCGATGTCCCGGTGCCCGATCTGGCGGCGGTGATGGCCGCCATGCAGCGCGGCGAGGTGCCTGATCTGCCCTACACGTTGTCCGACATGGCGGCGGACACGGCGGGCCTGCTCGACGCGCTGGGACTGGAGCGGGCGCATGTGCTTGGCGTGTCGCTGGGCGGGATGATCGCGCAGGGGCTGGCCATCGAGCATCCCGCGCGCGGGCTGTCGCTCACCGTCATGATGTCGCAATCGGGCAACCCCGCGCTGCCGCCGTCCGACCCCGCGCTGCTGGCGATCATGGCCGCCACCCCGCCCGATCCGGCGGTCGACCACGAGGCGTTCCTGCGCCATTCGGTGACGCTCAACCGGGCGCTGGGCAGCCCCGATTACCCCACTACCGAGGCAGACCTGCGGACGTTCGCCACCACGGCGGCGGCCCGCGCCTACGACCCGTCGGGATCGGGGCGCCAACTGGCCGCCGCGCGCGGTGCGGCCGACCGCCGGCCGGGGCTGGCGGCGCTGGACGTGCCCACGCTGGTGATCCACGGCGCGGCCGACCGGCTGATCCTGCCCGAGTGCGGCGAGGACATCGCCCGCCACGTGAAGGGGGCGTGGATGGTGACGGTGAACGGCATGGGCCACGACCTGCCCGATCCGCTGACCGACCTGTTCGTCGCCACGATCCGCGCGAACGCCGCGCGCGCCGCGGCGTTCGCGCGGATCGTGGCGACGAACAGGTC
>NZ_VNIM01000174.1 GCF_007785815.1 Alterirhizorhabdus solaris
CGACATGCGCCTCCCGCACCCGCCCCGGATCGATATCCTCGATCCGCAGGAGGAATCGCCCGCCCGCCGCCCGCGCCAGATCGTGCGCGCGCACCGCCGAGAAGGCGTGGCCCAGATGCAGCGCGCCGGTGGGGCTGGGCGCGAACCGCGTCGTCACGACATCGCCACGCGCCGCCACCCCTTGACGGCATGGGGCCGACGATGCTGTCATGCCCCGGTCATGCTTCGCCGGTACGAAGCAGGGCGATGGGAGACGCGGCCTGATCGGGCTTCGCGTCCCGGGTGCGACGGGGCCGGATGGTCGAGAAAGGGCGCTCTGCCGACAAAGCGGAGGCCGTGACGCGTTCATGTATCATCCCGACCTGATCCGACATCCCGATGGCTGCCCCGCGCTCGTGCTCAACGCGGATTATACCCCGCTCAGCTATTATCCGCTCAGCCTGTGGCCGTGGCAGACGGCGATCAAGGCGGTGTTCCTCGAACGCGTCGATATCGTGTCGAATTACGAGCGCGAGGTGCACAGCCCCACGCACGTGATGAAGCTGCCCTCGGTGATCGCGCTGCGCCAGTATGTCCGCCCGTCGCAGCATCCCGCCTTCACCCGCTTCAACCTGTTTCTGCGCGACCGCTTTGCCTGCCAGTATTGCGGCGTGACGACCGATCTGACGTTCGACCATGTCGTCCCGCGCGCGCAGGGCGGGCGGACGACGTGGGAGAATGTGGCCACCGCCTGCGCGCCGTGCAACCTGCGGAAAGGCGGCCGCACGCCGCGCCAGGCGAAGATGAGCCTCGCCGTCGCCCCCATCCGCCCGACGAGCTGGCAGTTGCAGGAACAGGGGCGCAGCTTCCCGCCCAATTACCTCCACCAGAGCTGGCGCGACTGGCTCTACTGGGACATCGAGCTGGAGGCCTGACCGCCGGCTTGCCTGTAGCGCAAGGGACGACGGAAAACGGGCGGCGGAACAGACGGCCGATCGAGTGAGCGACAGCCTTATGGCACGTGCGTCCAGCTGGCGCGGACCTTCCCCCTTCCGCTATTCAAGGGGGAGGAAAAACGGGTGAGGCGCGACCATACGCCCCGGCCCCGGCATATTACCGCCGGCCCTTCAGCTCCGTCCCCGTCAGCCGCACCACGTGGAGCACGTTGGTGGAGCCGGGCGTGCCGAACGGGACGCCCGCCATCACGATGATCCGGTCGCCGGCCTTCGCGATGTTGTGGCGCAGCGCCATGCGCTTGGCCTTGCCGACCATCTCCTCGAAACTGTCCACGTCGCGCGTGTGGACGGCGTGGCTGCCCCACAGCAGCCCCGTCCGCCGCGCCGTCGCCAGCTTCGGCGTCAGCACCAGCAGCGGCACCGACGGGCGCTCGCGCGCGATCCGCCGGGCGGTGGAGCCGGACATGGTGAAGCAGATGATCGCCGCCGCCGAGACGGTGCGGGCGATATTGGAAGCCGCCTCCGACAGCGCGTCGGCGGTGGTGGCATCGGGCCGCGTCTCGGTGAAGTGGATGCGCGCGCCGTAGCTCGGGTCCGCCTCCACCGAAATGGCGATGCGGTCCATCATCGCCACCGATTCCTCGGGCCAGCTGCCCGCCGCCGATTCGGCCGACAGCATCACCGCATCGGCGCCGTCGTAGATCGCGGTCGCCACGTCGGACACCTCGGCGCGCGTCGGCGTGGGGGCGAGGATCATCGATTCGATCATCTGGGTCGCCACCCCCACCGGCCGGCCCATCCGCCGTGCCATCTCGATGATGTTCTTCTGCACCGGCGGCAGTTTTTCCGGCGGACATTCCACACCCAGATCGCCGCGCGCCACCATCACCGCGTCGGCCAGTTCGAGGATGCCCTCCAGCCGCTCCACCGCCGCCGGCTTCTCGATCTTGGCGAGCAGCGCCGCCTTGCCGCCGATCAGCCGCCGCGCCTCCGCCACATCCTCGGGCCGCTGGACGAAGGAGAGCGCGATCCAGTCCGCCCCCTGCTCCAGCGCGAAGGCCAGATCGGCGCGGTCTTTCTCGGTCAGCGCGGGCAGCGGCACCACCACGTCGGGCACGTTCACGCCCTTGCGGTTGGAGAGCGCGCCGCCGACCTCCACCAGCGTCTCGATCCGCTCGGCGGTCACCGACAGCACCCGCAGCACCAGCTTGCCGTCGTCGAGCAACAGCCGGGTGCCGGCCTGCAGCGCCTCGTAGATCTCGCGGTGTGGCAGGTTGACGCGCACGGCATCGCCCGGCTCGGGATCCCGGTCGAGCACGAACCGCTCGCCCTTCACCAGCTGCACCACGCCGGACGCGAAGGTGCCCACGCGCAGCTTCGGCCCCTGGAGGTCGAACAGGATCGTGGTGACGCGGCCGAGTTCCTTCTCGATCTGGCGGATCGCCTGCACCAGCGCGGCCTTGTCGGCATGGCCACCGTGGCTCATGTTGATGCGAAACGCGTCGGCGCCGGCCATGAACAGCTTGCGGATCATCTCGGGAGAGCTGCTCGCCGGCCCGAGGGTCGCCAGCACGCGGACCTTGCGTGCGCGAGGTGCTATCTGGATCATCGGGTTCCCCAAGGCATCTGCACGGAATGGACAGCGCTCCACATGGCGCTGCAACCGGCCGAGGGCAACCGCCGTCACGCCCGCCCCGGCCCGGTTGCGAAAAACGCCGTACGGCGTTAAGGCGACGCGGTTTTCACGCTGATTCTCCAGTCCAAAAGGGGCCTGATGGCAAAGGAAGAACTTCTCGAAATGCGCGGGAGCGTGGTGGAGCTGCTCCCCAACGCGATGTTCCGCGTGCGCCTGGAGAACGATCACGAGATCCTCGGCCACACGGCCGGCAAGATGCGCAAGAACCGCATCCGCGTCCTCGTCGGCGACGAGGTGCTGGTGGAACTGACGCCCTACGATCTGACCAAGGGCCGGATCACCTATCGCTTCAAATAAGCACGGGCCCGCCCGGGCGGGCGCCCCGACCTCTTGCAGGCGGATGACCTGATGCGCCTGATCCTGGCTTCCGCCTCGCCGCGCCGTCGCGACCTGCTCGCCCGGATCGGCGTGACGCCCGACGCCGTCGCCCCCGCCGATCTGGACGAGACGCCGCTGCCCGGCGAGGCGCCGGCACCGCACGCCCGCCGCCTCGCCGCGGCCAAGGCCGCCGCCGTCGCCCACCTCCACCCCGATGCCGTGGTGCTGGCGGCCGATACGGTGGTCGCCGCCGGACGCCGTATCCTGCCCAAGACGGAGGACGAGGCCGCCGCGCGGCGGTGCCTCGTGCTGCTCTCGGGCCGACGCCACCGCGTCCACACCGCCGTCACGCTCATCGTGCCGGAGGGGGCACCGCGCCACCGCCTGTCCACCAGCATCGTCACCTTCAAGCCATTGTCCGCCGCCGAGATCGACGCCTACCTCGCCGGCGGCGAATGGCGCGGCAAGGCGGGCGGCTATGCGATCCAGGGCAGCGCGGAAAGCTGGGTGCGCGCCTTCACCGGCAGCCATTCGGGCGTGATCGGCCTGCCCCTGTTCGAGACGCGCGCGCTGCTCGTCGCCGCCGGGATCGCGCTGACCGGACCGCCGCTTGGCTGAGTGGCTGTACGAGGCCGGCATCGGCGAGACACGCGCCGCGCTGGTGGCCGGCGACGTCATCCTCGAGGCGCTGATCGAGATCGACGGCGGCGGCCCGCGCGCCGGGGCGATCGTGCCGGCGCGACTGATGCGCGTGCTCGCCCCCGGCCGGCGCGGGATCGCACGGCTCGAGGGGGGCGACGAGGCGCTGCTCGAACCGATCCCCGCCGGCGTTACCGAAGGCCGCGACCTGCTCGTGGAGATCGTGCGGGAGGCGCTGAGCGAACCGGGCCGGCCCAAGC
>NZ_VNIM01000175.1 GCF_007785815.1 Alterirhizorhabdus solaris
GCCTGCGAAGATCAACTGACAGCGCCCTGGTCATGCATGCCCGCCTCCTCCGCCGGCACACAGCTTGAATCAGATCGCAAACCGCTTGGGAATCCCTGCTGAGTCAGTCAGCTCGAAACACGCTCTAGTACCGCCTCATCGGTGCCGAGATGTTCGATGGCATACCGCTTGATCCCCATCACTCGCTCCGCGCCTCAACACGGATGCCTGTGAATCAGCCTTCAGCTCGTTTGGGAACCCTGAATGTCGATCCGCCCTAGGATCGCCTGCTGCCGGCATGGTCCGGCATCGCCGGCCGCCTCGGCGCGCATCCACCCGGTCTTGCGGCGCTCGTCGCCCAGCAGCCCATCCAGAAAGCTGTTCGCCGATGCCGCCACACGAGCCTAGCTGAACGATGGCCGCATCCGCGCTTTCACTTCGCGCAGCGACGATGCCCAAAGCTCCAGTTTCCCCTCAATCGATGCTCCCGTCACCACGCCCCCTCGCCATGGTGACCCATTGATTCAGAGGACGATCAGAAACGCAACTGTAATGTTAACTTTCCTGGAAACTGGGGAGCTTCACCGTCGGGTATTACATGATGACTTCCAGATTTGATTTCGCAACCGCCCGGGATCACATCGAAACCCGATCGCCCACCGTTACGTCAGCGTTCTGACACCGCCGTCAAGATCAGGCGGTTAACGCTGTGATAAAACCTTTTTCTATAATGGGTAAAATGCGCTTGTGCAGCGCGAGTTATTCGTTCAGTCTCGTTTTGGGACGTCAGATCCGACAACAACACCGGTGTTCAAATCGCGTGGCAATGTGGTCGGGTAGTATGTTCATCGCGAGGGGGTGTGGCGTGATCGGTCAGAATATTGAGCAGGTCAGAATTGGACGGGCGGATGACATCGTATCGACGAACGCGACACGTGCGCTCATATCTTCACTGTTGTTTGGTTTGCTGTTCTGGGTGATCGCAGCGGTTATTTTGGTAAATTGATGCCCGTTTACGTCGGTGCATATTACATACTCTGGAAAGTGTTTTCGGAAAACTACAACTTTTAGAGCATGCATTATCGTGTTAGGTGTTTCGAGTCTGAAACGGCTGTGGCGTCTGACGGCAACCACGCCTATGGACAGTGGTGCGTATTGCTTGTTGTAGTAAAGGGGTAGCGCGTGAGGGGTGGTTCGAAGGCGCGCAAGGTGCGTCTGAACGGCGGCGCGCCCCGAAAGAGTCGGATCCGCGTCCTGCTGTATATGTTGTTGTTGACGCTCGACGGTACAGCCGTGCTTACGGCGTTCGGGATCGGCTCGCTGCTCCGCTTTGGTAATCTATCAAGCCAGTCGGCGTTCGATATGGCTGTCGTTACTTTGCCAGTATTCTTAGGAGTTGCGTTAAACAGCGGTGCTTATTCGATCGATGTGCTGCGGGCGAATCGGGTAGGCATCGCCCGCGCTAGCAGTTCGCTGGGTTTCACCTTTTGTTCGCTGTTGCTGTTGTTCTATTATTTACGCGTGTTGCAGGACGTTTCGCGGCTGGCGATCGGGGCCGGCATGATCGGCAGCTTCGTGTTGGTCGCGGCGTTCCGCACGCTGTTCTCCTTCGTTGTTCATTATGCTGTTGATGGTGCGGTAACCTCGGAACTCGTCATCCTCGACGAGGTTTCGTTTCCAGTACCAGCGACGGCGAAGGTGATCGACGCAGCCGCCAATGGACTTCGACCTGATTTGCGGGATCCGATGATGCTGGACCGCCTTGCCAAGCGAATCAGAGGGATCGATCGTGTCGTCATCGCATGCCGGGCGGAGGCGCAGCGGCCTTGGGCTATGTTGCTTAAGGGCGCCAATATTCAAGGCGAGATCGTCACCACCGAATTCGACGCAGTCGGCGCGATCGGAATCAGGGAACTCGGCGGGCGAACGACGTTGCTCGTCGCATCCGGACCACTTAGTCTGCGTAACCGGATGGTCAAGCGCGCATTTGATCTGCTGTTTGCGGTTCCCGCCCTTATCTTGCTCGCACCGATGCTACTGTTCGTGGCCTTCGCTATTCGGTTCGATAGCAAAGGACCGGTGTTCTTTCGTCAGATGCGCGTTGGGCGTGGCAACGAGTTGTTCGCAGTGTATAAGTTTCGTAGCATGCTTGTCGACCAATGCGATGAGGCAGGCAGTCTTTCGACCCAACGTGACGATTCGCGTATAACACGGGTGGGCGCGTTCATTCGCAAGACCAGCATCGACGAGCTTCCGCAGTTACTTAACGTGCTGTTCGGATCGATGAGTATCGTTGGGCCGCGTCCGCACGCGTTGGGGTCACTAGCTGGGCAACAATTGTTTTGGGATGTCGACGAACGATATTGGCATCGCCATGCGCTGAAGCCTGGCATCACCGGACTTGCGCAGGTACGCGGTTTCCGCGGCGCGACGTACCGGCGTGACGACCTAATGCGAAGGCTGCAGGCGGATCTCGAATATATCGCGGGCTGGTCGGTCTGGCGCGACTTCAAAATTTTGGTGTCTACGGCTACGGTAGTCATTCACAAGAACGCATACTAGATGTTTGGTCCCGGCGATTGATGGTGCGGATCTGAGATGAACCGGTCCGGGTCATCTGTCCATGCCTTGCAGATGGCTTCGTACGGTGTGAGGCCGGGCAGGGACTTGAGGCGGCGGGCGAAGTTGTGGGCAGCGACGAAGTCGGCGAGGTGCTGGCGAAGCTGGTCATGCATTTTATAGTCGTAACGCTTGACGGTGGCCTCCTTGATCGTCCGGTTCATCTGCTCAACCTGCCGATTGGTCCCCGGATGCCGTGGCTTGGTCAGGCGGTGTTCGATGTCGAGGCCGGCGCAGGCGGCCTCGAAGGCATGGCAGCGGAACGGCAGCTTTTTCGCCCGCATCTCTTTGATGTCCTTCGGGGTCCAGCCATCCCCGATCGGGTCGGTGAAATGCATCCCGTTGTCGGTGGGCACCGTGTGGATCCGGTATGGTACGGCCGCGGCTAGATGTTTGGTCCCGGGATTTGGTGGGTCGGATTTGAGGTAAAACGGTGTGGCTCTTTGGGCCACGTCTTGCAGATGGCTTCATAGGGTGTGAGGCCCTTGAGGGTCTTGAGCCTTCGGCCGAAATTGTAGGCGGCGACGAAGTCGCCAAGATGCTTCCTGAGCTGGTCGTGCGTATCGTAGTGGTACCGCTTGACGGTCGCTTCCTTGATGGTTCGGTTCATCCGTTCGACCTGCCCGTTGGTCCAGGGATGGCGCGGCTTGGTGAGCCTGTGGTCGATGTCGTTCTGCGCGCAGGCGAGCGCGAAGGAGTGGCAGCGGAAGATTTCGCCGGCGGCGAGCGCCAGCTTGACCTCTTCGACAGCCGAGCCGGGGTACTTCGGATCGGTGAAGTGAATGCCGTAGCACATTGGGAAGAGCCGGTTCGGGAGGCTGCTATGGCCCTGATGGAGACAAGGCCGCGAAGCGGCCGCAGGCTTCATCAGGGCCAGCCATGGCCGGTCAGCAGGTATCTAAAGTGAGGTTGTCGAGACAACACTTTGGAGGCCGACCGACCATGACCAAGCTCACCCCTACGCCCGCCGGCGCCGTGCTGGTAGCCATCGACATGTCCAAGAACCGGCAGGAAGTCCTCATCGAGCGACCCGAAGGCGGCCGGCGCCGGCGGATGACCGTCATGGCAACCAAGAAGGAC
>NZ_VNIM01000176.1 GCF_007785815.1 Alterirhizorhabdus solaris
GCGGGGCGCGGGGTGGCGGTCATCCGGTCTCCATACAGGCAGGCGGGCGGGCACGCGCTGTCAGCCCTGCTTTAGCCGGGCAAACCAAAGCTCGATAGGCATCGCCGCCCAGACCCGCCACATCACCTACTCGAAACGGGGAAGGGCGGGGATGCGGACCATGAACGCGACGATCGACACGCTGCGCGCCGTGCGCGGGTGGGCGGCACGCACCTTCCTGCGGCCGGCGTCGATCACGCTCGTCTCGCGTCCGGCGCTGCCGCACGGGGCCGAGGCGGCGGACGAACAGCCGGCCTGACGCCCCCGGCCATTGCCAAGCCGCCGCCGCCTGGCCCATTGGGGCGGCGAACCGCGGCGGCGCCATGCCCCGCGCCAGACGATCCGGTGGGGATGAAGACATGAGCAAACCCTTGATCGTCGGCATCGGCGGCACCCCCAAGCCCGGCTCCACCACCGAGCAGGCGTTGCGCCTCGCGCTCGACGCGGCGGCGGCGGCGGGCGCCGATACGCAACTGTTCGGCGGCAACCATCTGGCGGCGCTGCCGCTCTATCTCACCGAGGGCAGCGATACCGCCGGGGCCGAGATGATCGCGGCCATCCGCAAGGCGGACGGGATCATTCTGGCGACGCCGGGCTATCACGGCACCATCTCCGGCGCGGTGAAGAACGCGATCGACTATATCGAGGAAACCGCCAGGGACGCGCGGGTGTATCTCGACGGCTTGCCCGTGGGCCTGATCGTGACGGCCTATGGCTGGCAGGCGACGGGCAGCACGCTGGCGACGATGCGCTCGATCGTCCACGCGCTGCGCGGCTGGCCGACGCCGCTGGGCGCCGCGATCAACACCTCGGGCGGCATCTTCACCGATGGCGAATGCACCGATCCGGCGGCGGCCAACCAGCTGGCGATGGTCGGCCGGCAGGTGATGACCTTCGCCCGGCTGCATCAGGTCGATCCGACCGCCACAGAAACGGTCTGATCCGAACCCCTGCGGGACAAGTCCCGCAAGGTGAACACTTCCCTAATCGAGCCGCCGTGCTAAGATACGGCGATCAATGTGCCCGGACGAACCGGGTGCCGGCGTCGCTGATCGCATCGTGAAGGGGCAAGCCGGCAGCGGCTGCCCCGTAATCGGGGGTATGACGTATGGCGAGCACGGCGCATGCAAGCGTTTCCGGCAATGTGTTCCTGCAGGGTGAGTTTCTCAACGTCGGTATCTCGCCGTTCGGCACCTTCGGCAGTACGGTGGGGGCGCCGGACGGCTTCTTCAGCTTCTACGGGCGCGGCGGGGCGATCGGCATCTGGGCCGATCTGGATGGATTCGGCCGTGGCTCGCTGCCCACCTTCCGCGACTCCACCCTGCCCGGCTTCCAGGAGGAGAGCTTCACCGTCGGCGTGCGCAACAGCCCCGACGGCGTGCCCGTCACGCTGAAGAACAACCCGCTGACCGGCAACACCGGCATCGCCGGCGTCGCCACCGACGTTTCGGACGACAGCGCGCTCAAGGCGCGGTGGATCGGCACCGCCTCCAACGGGCTGATGGTCGACCAGCTCGTCACGCTGAAGCCGAACGACAATTACTTCAAGGTGCAGGTCACCCTCACCAACGTGACCGATACGACGCTGTACGACGTGCGCTACATCCGCAATCAGGATCCCGATCAGGCGGTCAACTTCACCACCATCAACCAGATCCTCGGCCAGCAGCCCGGCCAGCACCTCGTCGCGGCCTTCGTGCCGGACGGGACGACCCCGGCGTTCGTCTATTCGCCCGACGACAATTCGCGCGTGTCGATCGATATCGATTCGCTGGAGGACGACGGCCCCTATGCCGTCGCCAGCTTCGATGGCGCACAGGCGCAGGGCTTCAGCCTGACCGACGACGTGGGCATCGCGATCACGTTCAAGCTCGCCGATCTCGCCCCCGGCCAGTCCACCACGCTGACATTCTACGAGGGGCTGCCGCCGGACGTGAACACGGTGCTGAGCGCCATCGTGCCGGAGATCATCGCGGCGCAACCGCAGGTCACGGTGTCGGTCGAGTCGGTCAGCATCGGCGAGGGCGGCGGGGATTCGACGCCGTTCGTCTTCACCGTCTCGCGCACGGGCGATCTCGGCGCGGGCAGCGTGGTGAACTATGCGGTGGCGGGCACCGGCGACAATCCGGCCGATCCCGGCGATTTCGTCGGCGGGGTGCTGCCGTCCGGCACGATCACCTTCGCCCCCGGCGAGGCGACGAAGACCGTGACGGTGCTGGTGGCCGGCGACGGCGCGATCGAAACGGACGAGACCTTCGCCGTCGTGCTCACCGGCGGCAGCAACGTCTCGGTCGGCGGCACGCCGGCGGTGTTCACCATCGTCAACGACGATCAGGGCGCGCTCTCGCCGCTGGGCGGGCTGGCCGGCGGGCTGCTGGGCGGCACCGGCAACGACGTGCTGACCGGCACCACCGCCGGTGATTTCATGCTAGGCGACCGCGGCAACGACACGCTTTCCGGCGGCGACGGCAACGACCGGCTCTACGGCAACGCCGGCAACGATCTGCTTCAGGGCGATGGCGGCAGCGACACCCTGTTCGGCGGCACCGGCAACGACGTGCTGCGCGGCGGAGCGGGCATGGACGTGCTGGAAGGCGGCTTCGGCAACGATGTCTTCGCCGGCTCGCTGGCCGAGCTGAACGGCGACGTCATCACCGATCTTTCGTCCGGCGATACGATCCATATCGACGGCGCGACGCTGGCGACGCTCTCGTTCGCGCTGGACGGCAATACCCTGCGTTTTGCCGGTGGCGAGACGGTCGGGCTGCGCGGCGGGGCGTCGGGCAGTTTCGTCGCCAGCGCCGGCGGCGGCGGGGTGAACCTGACGTTCGTCGGCAGCACCGTCACGTCTGGCAGCGCGGCGAGCCAGTCGCCGCTGGCGGTGGATAATCCGCTGGTCGACGACCGTTTCTATCTGGCCACCTATGCCGACGTGAAGGCAGCCGGCGCCAGCCCCGACGCGCATTATGCCGCCTTCGGCTGGAAGGAAGGGCGCGATCCGAACGCATTGTTCGATACCTCGGCCTATCTCGCCGCCAATCCGTCGGTGCGGGCGGCAGGCGCCAACCCGCTCGATCATTATCTCACCGTCGGCGCGCGTGCCGGCCTCGACCCTTCCGCCGGGTTCGACAGCGAGCAGTATCTGGCGGCCAATCGCGATGTGGCGCGGGCGGGGATGAACCCGCTCGAACATTATCTGCTCTACGGCAAGGCGGAGGGGCGCACCGCCTACGCCGCCGTCGGTCCGCGCCTGATCGATGATTTCGACCCCGAATATTATCTGCTGGCCAACCCGGACGTGGCCGCTGCTGGCGCCGATCCGCTCGCCCACTACCTCAACTTCGGCGCGCGCGAGGGCCGTGATCCGAACGCCGTGTTCGATACGAGCTACTATGTCGCGCACAACCCGGACGTGGCGGCATCGGGCATGAACCCGCTCGACCATTTCGAGGATTTCGGCTGGCGGGAGGGGCGCAACCCCTCCGCCGCGTTCGACACCAGCGACTATCTTGCCGCCTATCGCGACGTGGCGAGCGCCGGCATCGATCCGTTGCAACATTATCTAAGCGCCGGCCGGCTCGAAGGCCGCGCCACCTTTCCCGCAAACGACGACGGCCTGTTCGCCTGACGCCACGC
>NZ_VNIM01000177.1 GCF_007785815.1 Alterirhizorhabdus solaris
GCCACCGGCGGCGGGGAGGGCGGCGCCCCTTGCGCAAAGGCGGCGGACGGGGCGAGCCAGAGCAGCGCCAGCGGAGCGAACGAACCTCTCATCCGCCTAGCCTAGCGCCGCGCACGGCCAGTGCAACCGCCGCGCGCCGGCATTACGGTTCGGCACGGAAACGAAATGTAACTGGCCGGGGCACCCCGTATCGAGACAATGGCCGTCAGGATCGCAGAGCAGGAGTCTTGCGTGGATCGGGGCTTTTTCGCGAGCTGGCGTAACGACGTGCCGGCGTCGATCGTGGTGGCGCTGGTGGCGCTGCCGCTGTGCCTCGGCGTGGCGCTGGCGTCGGGTGCGCCGCTGTTCGCCGGTCTGATCTCGGGCATCGTCGGCGGCATCGTCGTCGGCGCGCTGAGCCGGGCGCCGCTCTCGGTCAGCGGCCCGGCGGCGGGCCTCACCACCATCGTGCTGGCCGCGATCGAGGCGATGCCGACCTATCAGGTCTTCCTGCTGGCGGTGTGCCTGGCCGGCGTCTTCCAGCTCGTCTTCTCGCTCACCCGCGCGGGCGTGCTGGCCGAGTTCGTGCCGTCCTCCGTCATCACCGGCATGCTGGCGGCGATCGGCATCATCCTGATCCTCAAGCAGGTGCCGCACGCGATCGGCTACGACGGGGATTTCATCGGCGACTTCAAGTTCTTCCAGTCGGACGGCGGCAACACGCTGACCACGATCGCGCGGGCGCTGCGCGAGGATTTCGTCTGGGGGGCGGTGCTGATCGCGGTCCCCTCGCTGCTGTTCCTGTTCTGGTGGGACAAGGCCAAGCCCAAGGACGGACCGCTCAAGCTGTTGCCCGGGCCGCTGGTGGTAGTGGCCGCCGGCGTGCTGGCCAACTGGATGCTGGGGCTGGCCGCGCCGGCGCTGCAGGTGCGCCCCTCGCATCTGGTGCAGGTGCCGGTGGCGCGTTCGCCGGGGGAGGTGCTGAACCTGTTCAGCCTGCCCGATTTCAGCGCCATCCTCAATCCGCTGGTCTGGACGACCGCGCTCACCATCGCGATCGTCGCCAGCCTGGAATCGCTGCTCAGCCTGAAGGCGGTGGACGAGATCGATCCCAAGCGCCGCGTGTCGGACAAGAACCGGGAACTGCTGGCGCAGGGCGGCGGCAACATCGTGGCGGGCCTGCTCGGCGGAATCCCCGTCACCTCGGTGATCGTGCGCTCCTCGGCCAACGTGGGGGCGGGGGCGGGCAGCCGGCTGTCCACCATCCTGCACGGTTTCTGGCTGCTGCTCAGCGTGTTGCTGATCCCGCTGGTGCTGAACTTGATCCCGCTGTCGGCACTGGCCGCGATCCTGATCGCCACCGGCTACAAGCTGACCAAGCCGATCCTGTACCGCGAGCGGTACGGCAAGGGATGGTCGCAGTTCATCCCGTTCGCCGTCACGATCGCCGCGATCCTGTTCACCGATCTGCTGATCGGCATCCTCATCGGCCTGTTCATCGGCTTCGTCTTCGTGATCGCGCGCAACTTCCGCCCGTCGATCAGCCATGTCTCGTCGGGCGACGCCTCGATGGTGCGGGCGCGGCGCAACCTGTACTTCATCCACAAGTACGAGTTGCAGAAGGTGCTGGCCTCGGTGCCTGACGGGCAGGACGTGCTGATCGACCTGTCGGCGGCAAGCTATGTCGATCTCGACAATATCGACATCATCAACGCCTTCATCGCCGGCGCGCCGTTCCGCCGGATCAGCGTGCTGGTGAAGGGCGACACCGCCGATCACGATCCCCGCCCGGTCCGCACCCCGCTCACGGAGACGCGCTTCGCATGAAGGGTTACAAACAGCTCATCCTCGCCAACATGGCGTGGGCGGCCGAGCAGGCCGAGGAAGATCCCGATTACTTCGCCCGCCAGATCGCCGGGCAGAAGCCGAACTTCCTGTGGATCGGCTGTTCCGACAGCCGGGTCGCGCCCGACCAGCTCACCCGCTCGCCGCCGGGCGGGTTGTTCATCCACCGCAACATCGCCAACCTCGTCTCCGAGAGCGACGGCAACCTGATGTCGGTGGTGCAATATGCGGTCGAGATTCTGGAGATCGACCACGTCATCGTCTGCGGCCATTACCGCTGCGGCGGCGTGACGGCGGCGATGGAGGGCGGCGTCAGCGGCGATATCGACGAATGGCTGGAGGTGGTGCGCGAGGTGGGCCGCAACCATGCCGACGAGATCGCGGCGATGCCCGATGCCGAAACGAAGGTGAACCGCCTCGTGGAATGCAACGTGCGCGACCAGCTGATCCGGCTGGCCCGCACCCCCATCGTGCAGCGCGCGTTCGCCAGCGGACGCGATCTGCAACTGCACGGCTGGGTGTATGATCTGCGCGACGGCCTCATCAAGCCGCTGCTCGAAATGGACCGCGAGACCGTGCTCGACGAGGTGGGCACGCCGAACCGCGTCCTCTAGGGGCGCGTGCCGGGTATTGTCAGGTCGCCGCACCCCGCCGCCACGGCAGGCCCGGCAGCCGGTGCCGCACCGGCCAGAGCACGTTGATCGCCAGCCCGCCGAGCACCAGCGCGCCCGCGGCCAGCTTCCACGCCGGCAGCGTCTCGCCCAGCATCAGCGCGGATGTGCCAATGCCGAACACCGGGATCAGCAGCGCCATCGGGGTGATCGTGGCGGCCGGGTGGCGGGCCAGCAGCCAGCCCCACATCACGAGGCCGAACAGCGTGTTGCCGGCCGCCTGCCACACCACCGCCACCCACGCCCCGGGGCTGGCGTGGGCAAGCGCCGCCGCGATCGTGCCCGGCCCCTCCACCAGCAGCGCGCACAGGGCGAGCGGCGGCACCGCGAACAGGTTCGACCAGACGACGTAGCCGAACATGGCACGCACCCCGGTCTCCCGCGCGACGATGTTGCCCGCCGCCCAGCTGAGCGCCGCCGCCAGCACCATCGCCAGCCCCAGCGGCGTGGCGTTGCGATCGGCGTGGGCCAGGATCACGCCGATGCCGGCCACCGCCAGCAGCAGCGCGCCGATCTGGAACCCGCGCACCTGCTCGCCCGAGCGCCACATCGCGATGCCGATGGTGAAGAACACCTGCGACTGGACGACCAGCGAGGCCAGGCCGGGGGAGATCCGCCCGTTCATCGCCAGCAGCAGCAGCGCGAACTGGCCGAAACCGATCAGCAGCCCGTAGGCCGCGATCGACGCCCACGGCACCCGCGGCCGACGCACGAAGAACACCGCCGGCACCAGCGCGAAGGCGAAGCGGAGCGTGGCGAGCGTCAGCGGCGGCAGTTCGTCCAGCGCGATGCGGATCACCACGAAGTTGGTCCCCCAGATCGCCACCACCGCCAGCGCCAGCAGGATATGGCCGGGCGGGAGGCCATGGCTGGCGGTGGTGGCGATCTGGGG
>NZ_VNIM01000178.1 GCF_007785815.1 Alterirhizorhabdus solaris
AGTAAGGCCCATGCAGCCCGTGATCCCCTTCCCCTACCCCGCGCTCCATGCCACCCACGGCGGCATCTGGATCGCCACCGCCGACGGTACGGTCCGCACCGTTTCGCGCGGGGAGGCGATCGGGTTCGCGGGCGAGACGCCGACGATCCTGCTCAACGCGCCGGTCGCCGCCACCCGGCTGGGGCTGGGCGAGATTTCCGGGCTGGACCTGCTGGAGCTGTACGCCTTCGTTCACCCGGCGCGCTTCGCCGTGCCGACGCCCGCCGGCCTTGCCCGCGCGCTGGATATGACGCCGCCGGAGAACGACCCGGCCGCCGCGTCCTTCCTGCTCGCCGCCGCCGCCGCGTTGCTCGACCGGATCGACGCGACCGACTGGCCCGAGCGCGAGGGCGCGTGGTCGAGCGCGCAGGCGCTCGCCCGGCTGCGCTGGCCATGGGCGGCGGCGGTGGGCCAGCGCATCCGCAAGCCGCAGGTGGCCGAACGCTGGCTGTTCGCCAAGCTACCCGAGTGGGAGGAAGCCCCACCCCGCCCGCAGCCGCGCCCGGTGGTGCTGGGCGATACCGAGACGCAGGAAAACCTCGCCCGCCTGCTGGGCGACGGGGCCGAGCCACGCGAAGGCCAGCGCCTCTATGCCGCCGCCGCCGCCCGCGCGTTCGATCCACGCAGCATGGAAGGGCGTCCCAACCTGCTGCTGGCGGAGGCGGGCACCGGCATCGGCAAGACGATCGGCTACCTCGCGCCCTCCGCGCTGTGGGCGGCGCAGGCCAACGGCACGGTGTGGATCAGCACCTACACCAAGGCGCTGCAACGCCAGCTCGACCGCGAGACGCGGCGCGTGTTCCCCCACCCGCCCGAGCATCGCGTGAAGGTGGTGGTGCGGAAAGGACGCGAGAACTACCTCTGCCTGCTCAACCTCGAAGACGCCTTGCAGGGCGGTTTTCAGGGCCGCGCGGCGGTGCTGGCGCAGCTTGTCGCGCGGTGGGCGGCGTACAGCAAGGACGGCGACATGGTGGGCGGCGACCTGCCCGGCTGGCTGCCCACCCTGTTCCGCAAGGCGGGATCGACCGCGCTGACCGACCGGCGCGGCGAGTGCGTGTATGCCGGCTGCCCGCATTATCGCCGCTGCTTCATCGAGCGTTCGGCGCGCGCGGCCGACGGCGCCGATCTCGTCATCGCCAACCATGCGCTGGTGATGATCCTCGCGCAGCGCCGGCGCGAGGAGGGCGCGCCGCTCGCCCGGCTGGTGTTCGACGAGGGGCATCATCTGTTCGATGCGGCGGATTCCACCTTCTCGGTCGCGCTGACCGGGCAGGAGGCGATCGAACTGCGCCGCTGGATCATCGGCCCCGAATCAAAGGCGCGCGGCCGCAGGCGGGGGCTGGCCGCGCGCCTGTCCGATGTCGCCTCCTACGACGAGGAGGGCGGGCTGGCGCTGGAGGACGCCCGCGCCGCCGCCGCCGAACTGCCCGCCGATTCGTGGCTGGCGCGCATGGCCGAGGGGTTGCCGCTCGGTCCGGTCGAGCGACTGCTCGCCGCCGTGCGCGCCACCACCTTCGCCCGCGCGCGCGCCGCCGATGCCGGCTACGGGCTGGAGACGGAGGCCGCCGAACTGGACGGCCCGCTGGTGGAGGCCGCCACCCACGCGATCGAGGCTCTGGAGGCGCTGGTCCGCCCGCTCACCCGGCTGCGCCAGCGGCTGGACGCGGTGCTGGCCGACGCGCCCGACTGGCTGGACGGCCCCGCCCGCGCGCGCATCGAGGGGGCGATCCACGGGCTGCGCAACCGCACCGTCATGATCGATGCCTGGGTGGCGCTGCTCGGCCGGCTGGGCGGGCCGATCGACCCCGATTTCGTCGACTGGCTGCAGGTGGACCGGGTGGAGGGGCGCGAATATGACGTCGGCCTGCACCGTCACTGGCTCGACCCCACCCGGCCGCTGGCGGAAACCGTGCTGAAGCCGGCGCACGGCCTGATCGTCACCTCCGCCACGCTGAAAGGCGCGGACGGGTGGGACGGGGCCGATGCCCGCGCCGGCGTGCCGCATCTCGATCAGCCGCCCACCCGTTTCGAGGCGGCCAGCCCGTTCGACTATGCCGCCCGCGCCGAGGTGCTGATCGTGACCGACATCAAGCGCGGCGACCTGTCCGCGCTGGCCGGTGCCTATGCCCGGCTGATCGCGGCGGCGGCGGGCGGCACGCTGGGGCTGTTCACCGCCGTGCAGCGGCTGAAGGCGGTGCATGCGCGCATCGCCGACCGGCTCGCGCGTGACGGGCTGCCGCTCTACGCGCAGCATGTCGATCCGATCGACACCGGCACGCTGGTGGATATCTTCCGCGACGACGCCCACGCCTCGCTGCTGGGCACCGATGCGCTGCGCGACGGGGTGGACGTGCCGGGCAGCTCGCTGCGGCTGGTGGTGATGGAGGGGGTGCCGTGGCCGCGCCCTACCGTGCTGCACGCCGCGCGCCGCGCCGCCGGCGGCGGCACCGCCTTCGACGACCGGGTGGTGCGCGCGCGGCTGGCGCAGGCGTTCGGCCGGCTGATCCGTCGCGCCGACGATTCGGGCCTGTTCGTGCTGCTGTCGGCCGCCACGCCATCGCGCCTGCTCGATGCGTTCCCGCCCGGCACGCCCGTCACGCGGCTGACGCTGGACGAGGCGGTGGCGCGGGTGGCGGCGCGGCTTTCCACCGCCCCGTCTTTGCGGCATCAGGGAAACCCGGTGGAGGGAGCCCTACCCGAATGAAGAAGCTGACTCTGCTGCGCCACGCCAAGTCCGGCTGGGACGAGCCGGTCGCCCGCGATTTCGATCGGCCGCTCAGCGACCGGGGGCGGCAGGGCGCACGGCGGATGGGGCGTTACATGCGCGAGGAGGGGCTGGAGTACGACCACCTCGTCGCCTCCCCCGCCGTGCGCGTGGTCGATACGCTGGACGAGCTGTGGGAGGGCTATGGCCGCTCGATCAGCGCGGTACTGGACCGGCGCATCTACCTCGCCTCCTGCGTCACACTGCTCGACGTGATCCACGACGCGCCGGACAGCGCAGGCCACATCCTGTTGAGCGGCCACAATCCGGGCATGGAGGACATGATCCTGATGCTGGTGCCCGACGTCGGCGATCCGCTGCGCGATTCGGTGGAGGAGAAATACCCCACCGCCGCGCTGGCCGAGATGGAGTTCGACATCGATCGCTGGGCCGACATGAAACCACGCACCGGCCGCCTCACCCGGTTCGTCCGTCCGCGCGATCTCGATC
>NZ_VNIM01000179.1 GCF_007785815.1 Alterirhizorhabdus solaris
TCTCGAAGGTCCTGTGACAGCACTCGTGGCATCCATGCCGGCCTCCTCGACCCGGCACAACGCCTGAATCAGAAAACCGCGCTCGTGTGAATCCTCAACGATTCAGAAGGCGCGGAAACCGCTCTAGACTTCACGCGCCTTCCGTCACCGGGATTCGTGTAAGCGGCCTGCCCGAGCAATCTGCCGTTCCGCCGTAAAAGGTTACGACGGTCTTCAACAAGTGGAGTAACGCGTTTTAAACCGCCACGATGCTATGCCCGCATCATGCCTATTATTGCCCAAGAGTCCCGTTATGATCGTCTTGCCCCGGCATCGGACGACCATGCTGCGGCGTCGCCATTCTTGACTCATCCGGATTACCTCGACGCAGACCGGATCGATTTTGGCGCTTGGTTGTTGCCACCGGTAGATAACAGTGATGCCGAATGTATCGTTCGGCTGGTTTCGACGATGGCTGGACCGGTCGCGGTCGCGGTCGCGGTCGCGGTCGCGACGACACTGCGACTGGGCTACATCCCCGGCTTCTAGACTAGGATGCGTTGACAAAGTGGCGCATCCACAGTCGGATTGAGACGATATGGATGAAGCCGAGGTAACTGTCTGCGGTTTTATCATATCGGGTGGCGAGCCGGCCGGCGTTCTTGAGCTTGTTGAAGCAGCGCTCGACCATGTTGCGCAGGGCGTAGATGGCGGCATCGACCGAAAGCTGCACGAGGCGGTTCCGCTTGGTCGGGATCATCGCGCAGTCGCCGCGTTTCTCCATATCCTGCCGAATGAAATCAGCGTCATAGCCCTTGTCGGCCAAGAGCACTTTGGGTGCTGGTCCGTCTGCGTCCATGACCGGCTGATAGCCCTTGAAATCGGAGACCTCACCGCCGGTGAGGGCGAACGCTATGGGCAGGCCCATCGCATTGATGCGGAGATGGATCTTGGTCGTAAAGCCACCTTTTGAGCGGCCAAGATCCTGACGAGGAGTCCCCCTTTAGCGCCGGCTGAACACTGGTGTGCCCGGATTATCGTGCTGTCGATCATCTGCAGGCTGGGGTTGCCGCCGCCGCTGTCGTTGAAGGCTTCAAGCACCAACTCCCATAGCCCGGACACTGTCCAGCGTCGAAACTGCCTGTAGACCGAGGCCCATTTGCCGAAATGCTCGTGCAGGTCGCGCCATGCGACACCCGTTCGCGCAATCCAGAAAATCCCATCCAGACAAGGCGATGGTCTCTCGGGCGGCGGCCGCTGCGGGCACCACGCTCGATCACGAAAGGCTCCAGACAAGCCCATTCCGCGTCGCTCAACAAACCTCGGATCAAGACAGCTTCCTCAAAAACCACCTCGAATCAGATATTACCGCTGATGGGTATCCCCTTTGTCAACACACCCTAAATTAAATCAAAAACATGAATATTGCAGCCAAAGCGCTATCGATATCGGAGTAGCTATAGGCAGCCCCTTTTCCCCATTATGACGTTATAATAGGCTTTTCCATTTGCTAATATCCCGTATTGAGCTTTCTCAATCATGCAACGCGAGTTAATTCTAGTCAATCAGCCAAGTCATACATCTGTAATTTATACCCGCTTCCATAAACAGAGACTAAGCGAAGATTTGTTTTTGGCACTATAAATGCCTTATCGCGTAGCTTGGATATATGAACGTCTAGAGATCTACCTACTGACTCTTTATCCTTTCCCCATACTGCTAAACACAACTCTTCACGAGACAATATTTCACCGATACGATATAAGAATATTTTGAATAAGCTCATCTCCATGTTTGACAGATTAACGCTTACTCCATTTATGATCAGTCCATTCAAAGAAAATATTATGCCGTTCTTTTCTAAAAAATCAAACTTGTCTTTTGATCTATAATGTGAAAATAGTCTTGCTTCAATCTGTGCGTCTGACATGGAATATATGATGCATTCATCTGCGCCCCACTCCAAGTTGTTTATTATGGATCGCTCATCATTCGATGAGAATGCAACGATTGACAACCCCTTTATCGAAAGAGATCGGGTTTCTTTGATAAGAGAAAATACATTAGATTTATTGTTTGTATTATCAAAAAATACAAACTGATTATTCCCAATAATATATCTTATGTCTCTTTTAAGGTTAACTGTGCTGCAGGTATAAACTCCAAATTCCATTGGTATTCTTTTTTCGATAGAACGAATTTCTAGTCTAGATCCATCGGATACTAATAGACCATTTAAATCAGTGGCATGGGAGCGTCCGGCAAATCCATATCCTTGTGCTGGTGCGGACCCATTTACAATGTCGATAATCTCACTCATATTTTTGTCACACTCCGTAAATTAATTTAATATTGTAACTTTACTTATGCGCTTAGCTTTTATATTGAATGATAGCGTAGTAGCCATTCTGAAATGGCCTTTGGCAGTGTTTATCTTTTTAGATAGGCATACATACCACGAGATGCTCCCGCCCTTCAACGTAAAGTACTTAATGTACGCCGCTGGTTACCGGAGAGGTGGTGATGGTCCCCATTTTTGTGGATACGGGTTTAATACCAAGATTCAGTGATCATAACCCACAGGCCCAATCGCGGAGACCGAGCGACATGATGCGCCAGGGTTGCTCGACGAGCTTGTTCTAAGCGTCGCAGCAATGGTCGACGATCTCGTCGTAGGAGCCGAACACGCGGTTCGAGAGCCAGTTGTCGCGCATAAACTGCCACACGTTTTCCTGCGGATTGAGCTCCGGGCTTTTCGATGGGATCGCTACGATCGAGATGTTGGCGGGAAGCTCGAGCTTCGGCGTCAGGTGCCAGCCGGCCTGGTCCATGAGCACCACGGCGTGGGCGCCGGGGGCGACATGCAGAGCGATCTCCGCCAGGTGCAGGTTCATTGTGTCGGTGTTGCAGAACGGCAGGACGAGGCCTCCTTCAGGATGCCGATGATCTGCTCTTCCGAAAACTGCTTCCGCTTCATCTTTCCGTCCCTTCGAGGGGCCGGACTCTAGCACTACAGTTGCGATTTCGCCGCGAGGTGAGCCCGGCGGGCGGCGGCTTGATGCGCTCTGCGCCAGCATGACCATGCGATGATGTAGGCAGGTAGGATACGACGCTGGGCAAGTCTGTTCGCGATGCGGCGGACTTCCTGGATGGACCAGCGGATCAGATCCGGATGGTCTTCGTCCGCGGTCTTTTTGGGGGCGTCACGTCGTTGGCGCGGTATCG
>NZ_VNIM01000017.1 GCF_007785815.1 Alterirhizorhabdus solaris
TCCTGGCCGCACGGCGGTCGCCACCCTGCGGTTTGGCAGCCGGCGTGCCGTTCCGAACGACCAACTGCCGCCAGCGGATCGCACTCGCCGCGCTCACCCCGAACCGCGCTGCCGCGGCCCGGCACGATATCCCGGCATCAACCGCGGCGACCACCCGCTCTCGAAGGTCCTGTGACAGCACTCGTGGCATCCATGCCGGCCTCCTCGACCCGGCACAACGCCTGAATCAGAAAACCGCGCTCGTGTGAATCCTCAACGATTCAGAAGGCGCGGAAACCGCTCTAGCCTCGATCATCGGATCGGGATTTCTCATCTGCGGACCGCTACTGGCGCGGGAGTTCGGCAGTGCGGCCATTCTCGCCATGGCGGTGCTGCTGGCTATCGCCTACGCGGCCGGTTGGGTAATCCGCTTCAACATAATTCATGTCGAGGCACACCTTGCCGAAGTATCGTTCAACGACCCAATCGCTTGGACGGCCCGCATCACGCAAGGGGTGCTGGCGCTCGCCTACGCCGTATCCGTCGCCTACTATTTGAAGCTGTTGGCAGAGTTCGTTCTCAAGCCGGTCGCTGTGGATCCAGCATGGCAGCCGCTCGGCGCCAACATCATCGTGACGATCATCATTGCATTGATGACCCTGCTTGCGCTTGGCGGGAGTCTGCGTCGGGTCGAGCATCTCGCGCACGGCACCGTCTCGATCAAGATCGGGATTATTGCCGGTTTGCTCGTGGCGCTTGGCATCGCCTGGGTATCCAGCGGTATTGTCGAGCCGCTACCCCCGGTTCGCCTGTCTTGGGCGAGCATACCCATGCTGCTCGGTCTCATCATCACAGTGCAGGGCTTCGAGACATCGCGATACCTTGGGCATGACTATCCAGCCGACCTGCGGATCAGGACGATGCGGCATGCGCAGTGGATCGCATCCGCGATTTATCTCGCCTTCATCGCGCTGCTCACCCCTTTCCTGTCGCGAGCCGCCATGACGGAGGGTGTTGCCGGCATCCTCGACATTATGGCGCTGATCGCCCCGGCACTCAGCATCTTCGTCCTCGCAGGCGCTGTATCCAGCCAATTGAGCGCGGCGGTTGCGGATTCCATCGGTTCGGGTGGGCTGGTCAACGAGGTGTCGCGACGCAAAGTAAGCGTACCGGTTGCCTTCACCTTGTCGGGCGCGCTTGCGATCTTGGTGGTCTGGTTGACCGATCCGTTCGAGGTGGTCGCACTGTCATCGCGCGCCTTTGCCCTGTTCTACGCGATGCAGTGCGTCCTCGCGATCGCGGTGTCGGCCAAACGTGGGACAGGAACGATGGCGCAGCGGATCGGCTTTGCAGGGGTTGGACTGATCTGCCTTGTCGCTGTCTTTGTCGGCGCTCCGGCCGAAGGCTAAGACGATGGCGCGGATTACCCAGGCGCGCGCTCGCGTCCTACTGCGGCGACACGGGCCGACCGCACCTATCTGGCGTCGCCGTGTGGCGATCCTTGGTGGAGCGATAACGATCGGGATCGTCGCGCTCTGCTTTGCCGCAGCGGCAGACCGCGCAGGCGAAGCATTTGCGACGCTAGCGACGAGGTGGTGGTGGGCGCCCCTGCTGCTGACGCCGATCGGCTACGCAGGCATTGCATGGATCACGGCCCGACTGGCTCCTGCCGCGCGAGGATCGGGCATTCCGCAAGTCATGGCGGCAACGCGTGATCCGGATCATGCGATGACGGGTCTAATTTCAGCCAAGACGGTGATTGTGAAGCTCGCGCTTACCGTCGCTACGCTGTCGGTCGGGGCGTCAACAGGGCGTGAGGGACCGACAGTGCAGGTCGCCGCCTCCATCATGGGCTATGCCCATCGCCTTATGGCGATTCCTCTTCGTGCCTCCGTCTTCATCGCAGGCGGGGCCGCAGGGGTCGCAGCCGCTTTCAACACTCCGCTTGCGGGCGTCGCGTTTGCCATTGAGGAGCTGGCAGCCGCCTACGAGCAACGCATGACCCTGCTGGTGATGACCGCAGTACTGATCGCGGGCATGGTGAGCTTGGGCCTGTCGGGCGACTATGTATATTTCGGCGTCATGCGCCAGACACTGAATGTGCGCGAGACGCTGGTTGCGGCCCCCGTGGCCGGCATCCTTGGCGGCCTTGCAGGGGCGCTTTTCTCCCGTTCAGTGATCGCAACCGGGCGGTCCCAATTGGCGCTGGTAGCGTGGTTGCGAGCGCGACCTGCCTTGTTCGCCGGAGGTCTGGGTGCCGTGGTCGCGATCATCGGTGTCGGTAGCGGGTTAACCTGGGGCACCGGCTATGGTGCGGCCCGCGGCATAATCACCGGCGGAGACGTGCCGCACTGGTATGGTGCAGCGAAGTTCGTCACAACGCTCGCGACCGCAGTGTCAGGTATGCCGGGCGGCATCTTTGCTCCATCGCTGTCAGTTGGGGCTGGCATCGGCGACATGCTTCTCAGCATCTTTCCAACCTATCCGCCCGGAGCGATCGTGCTGCTCGGGATGGTCGCCTACTTTACCGGCGTCGTTCGAGCGCCGCTGACCGCAGTCATCATCATCTCGGAGACGACTGCGAGTCGGGGACTGATGATGCCACTGGTCGCCTCGGCGCTGATCGCCGACTTCGTTGCTCAGGCCGTATCGAAGGAACGGCTGTACCATGTCCTCTCGCAAGGGTTCCTGAGCAGCAAACCAATACCTGTGAGCATCAACGTTAATCAGCCTATTGTGTCGACAGGCGTCGAAACAGAACCCCCGCCGAAATGCGACTAAGGCGTTGTAGCTGACGACAGAATAATAACTCTCCGGGGGGGGGCGATCGGCACCGATCGGGATCCCCCTTAAACACCATAATATCGAACGTTTTCTGTGACTTTTCTAAAAAATGACGGGGTCCAGTTTCGACGCCTATTCACAACGACGGATTTATCGCTGGCTGTTCGACCTGCTGCACAAGTGGGATTTGCCCGCTCTCACGATGAACTGCCCTGTGTGGGACACTCTCCTGTGGGCGCTGTCTATCCTCGGGCTGGCGACGTCGGCCAGAGGGATATGGACCGCATGGAGAAGACTGAAGGAGCCAGCGTCCCGCCCGGCAAGGCCGTGACGGTCGTGCTGTCCGCCATGATCGGGTTTTCGTGGAAGAAAATGCCGACCCATAATAAGTAGCGGGATAAACCAGATGATTGGGGAAGCAGATGAGAACGCTGGTTGATCAGGGACGGCGGGTGCGTACCGGCAAGCTGATACTGCAGGCCGGGCTGGTGACCGGCACTATGATCGTCGCGACGAACCCCGTTCACGCACAGATCGCGGGGTCAGAGACTACGTCGTCGGATCGGGACATCATCGTCTATGGTCGCGCTCTGGCACAGATCGGCATCGCCACGTCCGGATCGCAGGGTGTGGTCGGCTACAAGGACTTCGAGGACAAGCCGCTCAGCCGGGTAGGCGAGCTGGTCGAGAACGTGCCCGGCGTGATCGCCACGCAGCATTCGGGCACCGGCAAGGCCAACCAGTATTTCCTGCGCGGCTTCAACCTCGATCATGGCACCGATTTCGCGGGCTTCGTCGATGGCGCGCCAGTGAACTTCCGCACACACGGCCATGGGCAGGGCTATCTCGATCTCAATTTCCTCATCCCCGAACTGGTCGAGCGGATCGACTATCGCAAGGGGCCGTATTTCGCCGACGTCGGGGACTTTTCGGCGGCCGGGACGGTGAAGTTCACCACCGTCGATCGGCTGGCACGGCCGATGGTCGAGGTAACGGGCGGCAGCTACGGCTATTACCGGGCGCTGGCCGCCGGCAGCAGCACGCTGGCCGGGGGTGACCTGCTCGTCGCACTCGACGGCACCCGCTCGAACGGCCCGTGGGATCTGAACGAGGATCTCAGGAAGGTGAACGGCCTCGTCAAATATTCACGGGGCACGGTCGATCACGGCTGGAACCTCGGCCTGACGGGCTACCATGCGACGTGGAACGCGACCGATCAGGTGCCCGAGCGCGCGATCGCAAGCGGGCTGATCGGCCGCTTCGGCAATATCGATCCGGCGCTGGGTGGGCGCACCATCCGGATCGGGCTGACCGGCAACGCGCATCTCGGGGCGACCGACATCAACCTGTACGGCCTCTATTACCGCTTCCTGCTGACATCGAACTTCACCTATTTCCTGAATGACCCGGTGAATGGCGACGAGTTCCAGCAGCGCGACCAGCGCGGCCAGTTCGGTGGATCGATCCGCCACAGCATTCCCGTCACGATCGGCGCGATGCCGGTCGCCTTCACCGTGGGCGGGGAGGGGCGGTGGGATCATATCGGCAAGATCGGGCTCTACAATTCGATCGCCGGCCGCACGAGCGGCACCGTGCGGCAGGACAAGGTCGATGAGTATAGCGGCGCGGTCTACGCCGAGGGTACGGCATCGTTGACCGACCGGATACGGCTGACACTGGGGCTGCGCGGCGACCTCTACGGCTATGACGTGCGGGCGCAGACGATCGCGGCGAACAGCGGCAAGGGATCGGATGGTATCCTGAGCCCAAAGGCGGCGCTCGCGTGGCGCGCGACCGATCATCTGGAACTGTACGCCAACTATGGCAAGGCGTTCCACTCCAACGACGTGCGCGGGGCGAGCATCCGCGTCGACCCGGTGACGGGCGATCCGGTCGATCGCGTGCCGGTACTGGTGAAGGCGCGCGGTTACGAAGTTGGCGCGCGCGCCGAATTCCGCCGCTTCACCGTATCGCTGGTAGGCTATCATCTGAGCCTCGGCTCCGAACTCGTTTTCGTCGGTGACGGCGGCACGACCGAACCGAACGACGCCACCCGCCGCTACGGCGCGGAGGCGACCCTGTTCTGGCGCCCGACCGAATGGCTGACGCTCGACGCGTCCGGCGCCGTCACCCATGCACGCTTCCACGATGTGGCGCCGGGCAAGACCCGGATCCCCAACTCGGTGGACGAGGTGGTCTCGGCCGGCGCCGCGCTCGATCTGGGCCACGGCGTCACCGGCTCGCTGCGCGTTCGCCATTTTGGCGCGGCACCGTTGATCGAGGACGGCAGCGTGCGCTCGAACCCCACCACGCTCGTCAATCTTGGCACCTACTATACGGCCGGGCGGGTCAAGATCGGTGTGGACGTGCTGAATCTGTTCGACGCGCGCGACGCCGACATCACCTACTTCTACGCGTCGCGATTGCAGGGCGAGCCGGCCGGGGGCGTGGAGGATCGACATATCCACCCGGTCGAGCCGCGCCAGTTGAGGGTTTCGATGCGCTACAGCCTCTGAGGGCGATCTCCGTGACCGGTTGACCCAGCCTGGCAACAGATTGGTGGCCGAGGACGGTCCATACGGCGTGCTCTACGAATGAACGTCCAAACGTGAGGAGAGCAGAAAGTCTGTGAACGCCCAGAATTGAGTTATGTTGATCGAGACTTGGGGTCATCGCGCCTTGCCCGGTCAAGAACGCGCTCGATGGTGCCGCCTTGGATGATGACCGAGAACAGCACGACGATGTAGGTGGCCGCGAGCGCGATCGATCGTGCCGGCCCATCCGGTAGCCCGAGCGCCAAAGCAACCGAGATGCCGCCGCGGAGACCGCCCCAGATCAGCGTCAGCGGCGCCAGACGGCCGAGCGACAGGATCGGCCGCAGCACCGCCAGCGGCGCGACGACGGCGATGCCGCGGGCAAGCAGCACCAGCGGGATTGCAGCGAGCCCAAGCGCGACCAGCCGGGGGTCCCATGGGATCGTCACCACCTCCAGGCCGATCAGCAGAAACAGCACGGCGTTGAGGATGTCGTCGATCAGCGCCCAGAATTTGAGCAGATAGTCGCGCGTCATGTCGCTCATCGCGTCCGCCACGCCCTTGTTGCCGATCAGCAGGCCGGCGACGGCCATTGCGACAGGGCCGCTGATGTGAAGCTGCGAGGCCAACGCGTAGCCGCCCATCACGACGGCCAGCGAGATCATCACCTCGACATTGTACTCGTCGATCGAGCGCATTGCCCGGTAGCCGATCCAGCCCGCCGCCAATCCGAGAAGCACTCCGCCACCCGCCTCCTGGAGGAAGAGAACCGCGCCGTGGCCGAGCGACAGCGGCTCGGTGCCGAGGGCGGCTTCGAGCAGGATTGCGAAGACGACCACGCCGACACCGTCGTTGAACAGGCTCTCGCCCGCCACCGTCGCCTTCAGAGTAGGCGATACCTCCGCCCGGCTGAGGATGCCCATGACTGCGACGGGATCGGTGGGGCTGATCAGCGCGCCGAAGACGAGGCACCAGATCAACGGCACGGCGAGGCCGAGCCAGCCGGCAATGAGGTGGAAACCTCCGCCGATGATCGTGGTCGAGAGCACCACGCCGACCGTGCTGAGGACGACGATCGGCCAGCGCCCGCGTCGCATGTCGTCCCACTTCACATGCAGTGCACCCGCGAACAGCAGGAACGACAGCATGCCGTCCATCAGCGTCGTGTGGAAGTCGATGCCGGCGATGAAGCCGACGACCTGCTCGCCGACCTGGCTGCCGGGCAGCAGCTGATCGATCCCGACGACCAGCAGCGAGGCGACCGCGCCCATGATCGTGAGCCCGATCGACGAGGGCAGCTTCAGCACGCGGTGGTTGAAGTAGCCGAGCACCGCGGCGAGCACGATCAGGATCGCCGCGGCATCGAAGGGCGTCAGCACAGTCAGCGCTGTTCGTCGTTGCGGACGATCGTCAGCGCATTGATGTGGCGCGGCTCGGGCACGTCGTCGCCTGCCGGCCAGCCCTCGCGCTGATGGCGCCGGTCGCCGTCACTCGCCTCGGTCTGGTCGTGGAACAGCACCTGGGTGGTCGGGAACGGCAGGTCGATACCCGCCGCGACCAGCGCCTCTGCGACCGCCTGCAGCACCTGGCTGCGAACCTCGACGACGCCGGAGCGCTTGGGTCGCGTCCACCAGCGTACCCGCAGGTTCTTGGACGAGCCGGCCAGATCCCAGAGCAGCACGTCGGGCGCGGGATCGCTCAGCACCCCCTCGACGCCTCGCACCGCTTTCAGCGCGATGGCCTTGGCGGTCGTCACATCGTCGCCGTAGCCGATGCCGACATCATAATGGCTGCGCAGCAAATCGTAGGCGGTGATGACGGTGACCGTCTCGGTGTAGATCACGCTGTTCGGTACGATGATCCGCTGGCCGTCATAGGTGCGGATATAGGTGGCCCGCGTCTCGATCGACTCCACCGTGCCGGTGAAGCCGCCCCCGGTCGTGATCTCGTCGCCGGCGCGGAACGGGTGACGGATGAGGAGCAGGATGCCGGCGAGCAGGTTCTGGAAGATGTCCTTGAAGGCGAAACCGATCGCGACACCGCCGATGCCGAGCGCCGAGAACAGCTTGGCCGGCGTCACCGACGGAAAGGCCACCGTCGCCGCGACCAGCGCGCCGAGCAGCATCAGGCCGATATAGGCGAGGCGCCCGAAGGCCATGCCGGCGCTCGGAAACTCCGATCGCTTGGCCGCGAACGTCTCGACGCCGCGGCGGACGGCCGAGGCCAGGCCCCAGAAGATCAGAAAAACGATGAGTCCTGCGAGCAGCAGCGGGAGCATGGCGAGGAAGCCGTTGACCATGCCGTTGACGGTCGCCCAGATCTCGGACGGGTGGATGGCCTGGGCGGAGGGTGTGCTCATGAATACTGTTCCTCAGGCCGTGCCGGCAAGCCAGGCGGTGCCGTCGCGCAGGCGACGCTTGTAGTCGGGCTGGTCGAGCGCGGTACGTAGATCGGCCGCACGGGTTCGAACCCGCGTCAGGTTGAAGCCCTTCAGCGCCTCGGCCGCCAGATCCTCCAGCCTGTCGGCATAGGATCGGATCGTCGCGAGGCGATCGGGCTCGTCACAGTCGAGCGACACCTCGCCGAGCGCGTTCAGGTAGCGCAGGCTTGCCACCATGTCGGCCGCGCAATATTGGGCGAGCGCGCCGAACGAGCGGTCCATCAGCGACGCGAACGTCACCGGATGGGCGATGACGCGCAGCGCCCCGTCATCGTCGACCCGCAAGTGCGACGGGAGCGAACGGCCGGCGAGGTCGGAAAGCGCGGCGCTCAGCCAGTCGAGGCAGGTGACGGCGGTGAACGGGTCGTTGACGCCGGGCGACAGCGCGCGGGCTGCGATTTCGACCAGCTCGTCGACGAGGAAGCGCAGATCCTGCAACGCCGAACGCCGCGAGCCGATCGAAAACACGTCGCGCAGATCATCGACGCACGCATGGTCGCACTTTTCGGGCGGCCATGCCTCGATTAACGCACGTCCCACATGGACGAAGTCGCCGGGCTGGTACTGGAGGCGGAGGATCAGGTCGTGCTTGCCCGCCAGCTTCAGCACCGCCTCGTCATCGAGGAACTGGATATAGCCTGTCTCCTTCGCGGCGACGATCCGGCGCTGCTCGCCGACGCCGATGCTGGCATCGTCGCGGAATGTGGCCGGAATGCTCGCGACGGTGTCGGCATGGTCGTCCGGCGAGCTGCCGATGAAGCGGGGAAAGCGGTCGTCGATCCCACGGAGCAGGCGGTCGCCGACGTCCTCGATCACGCTGTTAATGTGAATCTTCGAGGGCACATGGTGGATGAAGTAAATCAGCACCGCGATCGAGCAGAGCGCGAGCAGCACACCCACCAGCAGCGCCAGGTTGGGGACGAAGCCGTAGCCGCCGGACTCCTCGGCCGAGTGGATCGTGCGCAGCACCAGCAGGCAGTAGAGGAACGTCGCGATGAAGGTGCCGAGCGTCACCTGGTTGCCACGGTCGCGCATGAAGTTGGTGAGCAGCCGCGGGCCATACTG
This sequence comes from Alterirhizorhabdus solaris, assembly GCF_007785815.1. Classification (GTDB taxonomy): domain Bacteria; phylum Pseudomonadota; class Alphaproteobacteria; order Sphingomonadales; family Sphingomonadaceae; genus Alterirhizorhabdus; species Alterirhizorhabdus solaris. Next base: position 8,803 of record NZ_VNIM01000017.1, read on the forward strand.
TCCGGAGGCATACACCACCGCAGCGATCGTCACCGAGAAGACGGTGCCTGCTACGGTGATCATCGACCCGCCGACGGATGACAGCACCTGCCGGGCGCCATCCGGTCGCGAAGCATAGAGCCAGGCATAATCGTCCATCCAGGACGAACCGACCATCGTGTCGAGCGCGACCATGCCGCCCGCCAGCAGGACGGCTGCGATGGCCATGACGGTGGGAACGAACCAGTAGCTGGAGCCGAGATAATCGGCGAGGCGGCGAAAGCCGGCGTTCATGGGGGAAGGGCTTTCCATCAGGGAGACGCTATCTGCCCATGTTCGGAGACGCCGTCGAGCTTTGGTATGTGCCCGGCACTTCGCTTCTGCCCGTCACGCGAGACGACGGCAAAGCGCCTGCTGCAGATCGGCCTCCACGGACCGGATCGGGCTTCCGATCTCGTTATCGGGATTGCGCCTCATGGTCCTTTCAATGTCCTGCATGGAGGCTTCGACCCGCCTGGCCGTCCCTTGGCGTCCAGCTTCTGGTTTGTGGATAGGCGTCGAAACGGGACCCCCCTTAAACACTACAATATCGAACGTTTTCAGTGGCTCTTTGGACAAATGACGGGGTCCCGCTTCGACGCCTATCCAATCCATGGGACCGGCAGCAGCTCAATCATGACCGTATTCGGCTCGGCGTCTGCCGTAGCCAGCCCCTCCATCATGCGGGCAAACACGCCTCGCTCACCTCCACTGATTGTACAGCGTCTTATGCGGGCCATAGGCGCTGGGCGCATCGCGCCAGCGCAGCCCATTGCGGTTGACGAACACGATGCCGCTCAGCACCCGCTGGTCATCCACACGAGGCTTGCCGTGACTCTTGGGAAAGAACGGCAGCAGACGCGCCATTTGCTCATCCGTCAGCCATTACAGTTCGCTCATCCACGGTCCCTGAATCAGATCGCGACGCTCAAATCAATGGGTCCTGACCCCAGACTTCACGGCAGTCGGCTGGTCGCACATTGCGCCGGACGATCGCACCACGCATCAGGGCTCGATATAATGAGGCACGAAGCGCGCGAGATTGCGCGTCACTACGGCGCTGTCTTCCCGCACGCCGATACCCACCGCTTCGCCATCGACGATCCAGGCGCCGATCACCGGATATCCGCCGCCGAACTCCGGCGGCTCATGGAGCGCCTGACGGACATGGCCTTCTTCGCCATAGCCCTGATCCAGCAGAGCATCGACGCGACCATCGCGGACGATCGCCACATTGGCTCCCTCGCGGGAGAAAAGCGGTTTGCGCACATAGGTATCGCCCAGTGCCTCCGCTGCCGGATCACCTTCGAAATAGGCGGGCAGGAGATTCGGGTGATCGGGGTGTCGTTCCCACAGCAGGGGAAGCAGTCCCTTGTTCGACAGGATGGCCTTCCACGCCGGTTCGATCCACCGCACGCCCGCGTCTTTCAGGTTCGGCGCGTAAGCCTCGCGCAGCATGAATTCCCAGGGATATAACTTGAAGGCAGCCTGGATCTCGTAGCCGTCGTCATCGACGAAGCGACCGGCGGCGTTCAGGCCGATGTCCTTCATCTCGACGAACTTCGGCTCGATGCCCGCCTGCACGGCAAGATCCTCGAAGAAGCGCACGGTCTGGCGATCCTCGATCGTGCTCGCATCGCCGGCGAAGTGGACGAAGCCGCCTGTCGGGAACAGTGTCCGGAAGCGGTCGCGCAACGTCTCGAACAGGTTGTTGAACTGGTCCGCCCCGGCGGGGAGGCCGCCGGTCGCGATCATCTCCTCGAGCCAGATCCACTGGAACGTCGCGCACTCGAAGACGGACGTCGGCGTGTCCGCATTATATTCGTAGAGCTTCGCCGGCCCTTCACCGTCATAGGCCAGGTCGAACCGGCCGTAGAGCGATGGCTGGCGGGTGCGCCAAGAATCCGCGACGAAGGCGTGATGCGCGGTCGGGATCGCCAGTCGGGTCATCAGCGCCTCGCTGGCGACGACCTCGTCGACGAGGTCGAGGCACATCGCATGCAACTGCGTGGCGACCAGTTCGATATCTTCCTCGATCTCGCGCAGGGTGAAGGCGTATGCGGCGCTTTCGTCCCAGTAAGGCGCGCCGGCGGTGTCGTGATAAACGAAGCCGATCGCCTCCGCCTTCGCACGCCAGTCGGGCCGGGGCGGGAGGGTGATGCGCCGCATCGCGTCAGCCGTCGCTCGTCTTCGAGTCGTTGCGTTGCTCGATCTGGAGCGTCGGCTTGGGCGCGCTCAGCCGCGCCAGCACGTCGTCGGCGGACGAGTGGCCCGGCGTGATCCCGGCGAGGCGGAGCTGTTCGTCGAGATCGGCGCCGGTGCGGCGATCCTCGAGTTCGCCGGCGGCGCGGATCTTCTCGCCACGGATCAGCTGGCGTTCGCGGATGCGCGCAAGGCTCTGCGCGGCCGATCCGATCGAGCTGCCGGCGCCGCTGGAGGCAACGGTCGCCTGCGCCTTCTGCACCGACTCGTTGACCTTCACGACATCCACCTCACGACGAAGCTGCTCGATCTTGCGGTCGGTGCCGGCGATGGCGGCATGGATCTGGTCCTCGGCCTGCCGCATGTCGTCCACCTGCGGCGCCTTCAGCGCGATGTCCTGCTCCAGATCGGCGATCCGCTGCGCGACCTGGCGGGCGAGGTCCATGTTGCCCTTGTCCACCGCGAGCCGTGCCGACGTCTCGTACTTGGCCACCTGCGCGCGGAAGCTGTCGACCTCGGTTTCGAGGATGCGGCGGCGGGCGACGAGACCGGCGAGGTCGTCGCGCGCCTTGCCCTGCGCCTTGTCGGCATCGCGGATCTCCTGATCGAGGATACGCAGCGCATTGGCATCGACCACGGCGGCGGACGCATCATGCGCGCCGGCGCGGCCCAAGGTGAACAGCTTGCTCCAGATCGACATCGTCTCTCTTCCGAATAAGGGGGCGAACAGGGGGAGGGCGTCAGGCGGCGGGAGCGAAGTTGTCGCGCAGGTCGGTCGCGGCCTCGATGGCGTTCTCGGCCAGCACCTGCAGCTCGATCACGATCGTGTCGAGCGAGGTGGTCGTCGCCAGCTCGCCGAACAGTTCGTAGAAATCGCGGTCACCGACGGCAGCGATGCCGAAATTCGACAGCGGCACCAGCTTCTGCGCCTTCAGCAGGAATTCGTTGAAGGCCGCGCGGTCGGGCTGCTCGTCGCAGGGCCACAGCAGCACCGATGCGGCGATCTGCGCCTCGCTGACGTTCACGAACGCTTCGAGGTCGCCATGACGGTGCATCGTGACGAGCAGGACGGGATCGGACCCCTCCACGATCCGCACCGTGAACTCGCCGGACTTCACCGCCGCGCAACCATCGAGCGCGGTCTTCAGGCTCCGGACGGTCCATGCGATATCGGTCATGCTGCTCGTTCCTCCCATCGACACGCTCTTCATATAGGGTTCGCGCAGCGGATACACCCGCTGCCTGCGACGGGGCGTTGTGCGGCCCGTCGATTGGCCTATGTTCGGGCGGTCTATCGAGGATGTCTATGTTCGACCGTCTGTTCGGCCGCAAGCGGTCGCTTGAGGGCAGCGCGCTGCCCATCGTCCGCAACGTCACCCTCGGGCGCTCGATCGTGCTCGATCCGCTGGCGTGGCGGCGCTTCGGTGACGCGCTGCGTTTCCCGTTCGATCGCGACACGTTGCAGATCGTGGCGCAGGGGCAGGTGACGCTGAACGACGGCGGCTTCGTCCACCGTTTCTACACCGACGACGACGTGATGTTTCAGGCCGTCTCCAACGATGCGGCCGGACAGGACGTGACCGACGTGACGCTGTTCGCGCCGTGGGACAGCCAGTATCCGACCATGCCGTTCGACCGGCCGGCGTGGCTGCAACGCCTCACCGCCCGCACCTTCACCGCCGAGGGGCTGCCCGAATATCGCCGCTTCTGGTTCGGCGACGAGGCGGTGAAGCAGGAGCCGGTGACGTTCTGGGAGGATCTGCACGACGATCGCGACGGCATCGTCGACCGCCGCATCTTCCAGACGTCGATGCTCTTCGCACGTGATCTCGACGGCGACGGGCGCGAGCTGCTGCTGGCGATCGATCAGGAGAACGAGGCCGGCGAGGTGTCGTTCGAGATCATGCTCGGCGTGGCGCTCGAACTCGGCGAATTCCGGGCATAAGGGGGCGACATGATCGACACATATGGTTTTCAGACGGGGCTGACCGCCTTCATCGTCGCGTTTCTGGTCGCGGGCCTTTTCGCGATCGTCTTCAAGGTCCTGTACCAGTGGGCGACGCCCTATCACGAGCGCACGCTGATCCGCGAAGGCAATGTCGCCGCCGCGATCACGCTCGGCGCCGCCCTGCTCGGCTACATTCTGGTGCTCGCCTCGGCGCTGTCGCATACCGCCAGCCTCGTCGAGTTCGCGGTGTGGGCGCTGATCGCGGGCGTCATCCAGATCGTCGCCTTCACGATCGTGCGGCGGATCGTGATGCCCGATTTCGCCGACCGCATCGTGCGCGGCGAACTGGCGGCGGCGGTGTACATGGGCAGCATCTCGATCGGCGTGGGCGTACTCAACGCCGCCTGCCTGACGGCCTGAGGAGAGCGACGATGAAGCGATCCCGGTCGATCGTCCTGACGACGCTGATGGCCGGCACCGGCGTGTCGCTGACCGCCTGCGACGGCGACGGCGGCAAGCCCGTCGATGCGGTGAGCTATACCAGCGTGGCGGAATGTCGCGCCGCCGGCACCATCCCGGCCGCCGAGTGTGAAACGGCCTACGCGCAGGCGCAGAAAGCGAACGAGGCCAACGCGCCGAAGTTCGAGGATCGCCAGACCTGCGAGGAGCAATATGGCGTCTCGCAATGCGTGCCGCGCAACAACGGCAGTTTCTTCACCCCGCTGCTGACCGGCTTCATCGTCGGGCAGGCGCTGAGCAACTTCGGCGGCGGCTATCGTGGCGCGCCGATGTATCGCGATCGCTTCGGCGACTATTATGGCGGTGCCGGCGGCCGTATCAACCGTGACTATCTGACCGGCCGCACGCGGATCGGTTCGGACGCCTTCAACCCCGCCGCCCGGGCACCGACGCGCGTACAATCCCGCAGCGCCGTGATCTCGCGCGGCGGTTTCGGCGGCGGTTTCGGCAGCCGGGGGTTTGGCGGCTGACAGCCGGTCGAGCTTTGCCAGGCAGCGGCACCGGCCGATAAGGATCAGGCGAGCGTCGCTTGGAGCCGGGTGACCCTGGGCGGCCAATGTGCCGGAGCAGGCCGGAGGGCCGGGCATCGCGGACGCGGTTCGGCCAAGGCCGGCAAGACAGCGACCGAAAGCGAGAGGCCCCATCAGGCTCGCAGACCGGGTCGGCCGAGGGGAGGGGCTGCGGCCCGGCCCGATGCGGAGCCGGGCCAGTCGCGCCTCACGGCAGGGTCTTGGCATATTCCGCTGCCTTCGCCCGTGCTTCGTCCGCGTCTTCCTTCAGATACCAGCCATCCCGCACCAACTGGTCGAGACGCCTGTCGACCTTCGTCAGATATGTTTGCGGGGTCGGGTAGAGCTGCTTGAGCCGTTCCGGCGTGAAGGGGATCATGTAGGCCGCGCCGAAATCGATCCCGGCCGGATTGATGCTGGTCTTCTTTCCCGTATCGCAAAGGGCGTAGGTCGCGACCGGCACGTCGAGGGTCGTCGTGCGGACGCCGCCCCTGGGGTTGCCGAACTCGTCCCGCAGCACTGGCCCGGTGGCGCTGGCCACCTCCAGGCGGGCGGCGCGGGGGGCGGGCCTTTCCTCGTCGACCCACCGGATGAGCTTGTCGAGCGCATTGTTGGCGGGATAGGCGCCGGGAAAATCGGTCCGGGCCTTGGGGCCGTCGCAATTCAGCGTCAGGCCGGGCCGCATGGTGCCGCGCATGTCCAGGCCGTGCGGCATGGCGGCGACTTCATAGAGGCGGAACTTGTCCCGTGGGGCGTCGCTGTCCGGCCGGCGGTAGCGGCGACCGTCCTGCGGATATCCCTCGGGCTCCGATGTGGCGACCATGATCGTCGGGACCTCGACGGGGGGCTGGGTGAAGTTGGCCAGCGGCTCGCCCCCTTCGCGGGCGACCACCGGCGGCCAGTCGCCGACGCATGCCGGGAAATAGCCGTCATAGACCGAGCGGCCGGCGGCCGTGCGGTAACGCGGGTGCGCGTCACGCATGTAGAGCCGCACGAACATGCCCTGTTCCGAACAGCCGGCGAGGATGACGTGGCGAACCCTGAACCCCTCGAACGGCCCTTTGGCCGGATTGGACCGCAGCAACTGGCCCGCCTGAGCCGCGATCTCCTGAACGTGACCGAAGACGAGCTGCCCCGGGGTGGGGTTGGGCACGTTCAGCGCGGCATAGCGCGCCGGATCGGACGGCTTGACCAGCGTGTTGACCGACAGGTTGGAGCCGATCTCCACATAGGCGTGGCCGTGCGCCATCAGATACGCGTTTTCCGACCACATCGACCGGTGTCCGCTCGATCGGATGGACTCTGCGATGACGACGCCGCTGAATTTCTTCGGATCGGCAGGGCGACGGACGAGCAGGCGCGTGGTGTAGGGGAGGCCCGAACCGATCTTTCCGGAAATGAAGAACTCCTCCTGAACATAGCCCTTTGCCGCCATGTCGGCGACGCCGGGATCGTTCGAGCCGAAGGGCTGTGCGGTGCCGGCCACCGGGGCCACGGCGGGGACGGGGGTCACGTCCGCCCGGGCGGGGCCGGGAACCGGCGCGCAGAGGGAAAGCGCGGAGGCCACGTTCGCAGCGGTGCGTCGGATACTCGTGTCCATAATCTTGCTTCCTTGTCGAATGGGCGGTCGGGTCCGGCGATATCTGGCGTCGAGTCAGCGCGACCCGAAATTATAGCGTAGCGAGGCGCCGATCTGCCGCTGCAGGGTCTGCCCGAACGTGCTGTATCCGGGCGCGCCGAAATCCGCGGTGGTGGGCAGCACCGTGTTCTGGCTCAGGAGAATGCGCCTGTCGAAGATGTTCTTGGCGAAGATGCCCGCGCCGCCGCGAACGGCCACCGTTGCCTTTGAAACTACTGGCGGCACAATATGACCGACAGGTTGTTGGCCGGCATCTCGACGACGCTGTCGAGCACGAAGCCGTCGGCTGCTGCGACGACCTCGTCGAGGTCACGCAAGCCCCAGCGTGGATCGCGCGCCCTGAGCGACCCGTCGAACGCCTCGTTCGAGGGGGCGGTGGGATGGCCCGCGCGGCGATAGGGCCCGTAGAGAAGCAGGGGCGCGCCCGGTTTCAACAGTCGGGCGGCGCCGGAGAAGAGCCCCAAAGTCGCCTCCCACGGGCTGATATGGACCATGTTTATGCACAGCACGGCAACCGCCTCGGCGATCGGCCAGTCAGGTGCCGTCCCGTCCAGATCGAGCGCTGGACGTACGTTGGCAAGGCCTTCGCACCAGACAGCGATCGAGGCGCGGGCGGCGGGCTGCGGATCGCTCGGCTGCCAGGCGAGCGCGCGGAACCGCTGCGCGAAATAGGCGCAATGTTCGCCCGAGCCGCTGGCGACCTCCAGCACGGTGCCGCTCGAAGGCAACATGGTCGCGAGCACGTCGGCGATCGCGTCGCGGTTTCGCAGCGTAGCGGGCGCATGGCGGCGCGCGGTGTCCCCCGGCGCCTCCGCTGCAATCCACGGCGTGGGGTCAGCCATGGGGTGGGCAGGCGTCGCGGACGCGTCGGCGGGCATGAGGGACGGCCATGAGCAGGGAGTGCCACGATCATGGGGGTCAGGACAGCGAAATGCACCCCGCACGCGGTTTGGCGCATGTGCAGGCGTTTTCTGATTACCCGCCAGAGGGCAAACCCCACGAGGCGCCGTCGCATGGATGGGAACGGGTGGCGGTGGTCGGGAAGGCATATTCGATCGGCGAGCATCACAAACCGGAAGGGCGCCCACCCGTTCAGGTGATGACGGTCGGCGCCGTGCGGCCGGTGTGGCGGGGAATGCCGGCGAGGTGGTCTGCAGCGGCGATCAGGTCGGCCAGTGCGGCCGGGGTCTCGGCATCCAGAACCCCGTCCGGCCCCTCATAGCGTTCGAGATAGACACGCAGGGTCGCACCGCTGGTGCCCGTGCCGGACAGACGGAACACGATCCGTGCGCCGCCTTCGAACTGGAGCCGTAGCCCCTGGCCGCGACTGAGCGAGCCATCGACCGGGTCCAGATATTCGAATTCGTCCGCCCCGGCGACGGTGAGGCTGCCGGTCGTGCGGCCGGGGAGGGCCGGCAGAGCGGCACGCAATTCGCTCACCAGTTGTTCCGCCGCTGCGGTTTCCAGCCCCTCATAGTCATGCCGCGCATAGTAATTGCGGCCGAACCGCGCCCAGTGCCCCGCCATGATCGCGGCCACGCTCTCGCCCCGCACCGCCAGGATGTTGAGCCAGAGCAGCACCGCCCACAGACCGTCCTTTTCGCGAACATGGTCCGATCCGGTACCGGCGCTCTCCTCGCCACAGATCGTCGCCATGCCGGCATCCAGCAGGTTGCCGAAGAACTTCCAGCCGGTCGGCGTCTCGTGCAACGGCAGGCCGAGCGCGTGCGCCACCCGATCGGCGGCGCCGCTGGTCGGCATCGAGCGGGCGATGCCCTTGAGGCCACCCGCATAGCCGGGGGCAAGGTGAGCATTGGCGGCGAGGGCGGCCAGTGAGTCCGACGGCGTCACGAAGATGTTGCGGCCGAGGATCAGGTTGCGGTCGCCATCCCCATCCGAGGCGGCGCCGAAATCGGGCGCATCGCTGCCGAACATCCGGTCGAACAGCGCGTGCGCATGAACCATGTTCGGATCGGGGTGATGGCCGCCGAAATCCGGCAGCGGGGTGCCGTTCGTCACCGTGCCGGCGGGCGCCCCGAGGCGGCGCTCGAGGATGTCGTGCGCATAGGGGCCGGTGACGGCATGCATCGCGTCGAAGCTGAGGCGGAAGCCGCCAGCGATCAGTTTGCGGATCGCGTCGAAATCGAACAGACGCTCCATCAGTTCGGCATAATCGGCGACGGGGTCGATCACCTCGACGACCATCCCCGCCACCTGCGTTTCGCCGAGGCGGTCGAGATCGACGTCCAGGATGTCCACCGTCAGGTAACGGTCGATCACCATCGAGCGGGCGTGGATGGCGTCGGTGATCCTCTCCGGCGCCGGACCGCCGTTGCCGATATTGTACTTGATGCCGAAATCCTCGTTCGGCCCGCCGGGATTGTGGCTGGCGGAGAGGATGAGGCCCCCGAACGCCGCATATGTGCGGATGATGTTGCTGGCCGCCGGGGTCGACAGAATGCCGCCGAGACCGACCAGCACCCGGCCGAAGCCGTTGGCGGCCGCCATCCGGATCACCGTCTGGATCACGTCCCGATTGAGAAACCGGCCGTCTCCCCCGACCACCAGCGTCTGCCCGGCGAAATCATCGAGCACGTCGAACACCGACTGCACGAAATTCTCGGCATAACGGGCTTGCTGGAACACCCGCACCTTCTTGCGCAAACCGGAGGTGCCGGGTTTCTGGTCGATATACGGGGTCGTGGCGATCGTCAGGGTCATCAGGCCACATTGCCAGACCGGGAACACAGGTAAAGCCGCTAAAAGGCGCAGCGAAGCGTTTGGCTGCCGATACGAGCGCGGAAGAGATTCCGGGGTCGCGGCAGGACGCGAACGAACGGCACGCTGCCTCACCGCGGATGCTCGTGGACCAAGCCGAAGGGCGATGACGACCGGATCGTCATCGATCGGCGCGGGATCGATCGCTCCATGGTTATCCTCTACCCACTTCCCGGTATAGGCATCCACGCACCCGCCAATAATGGCATGCCCCGTCGTTCGGCGATGATCGGGGCGCGCCCGGTTCCAGGATCTTGAGACATGCGTATGGCGATGAGTCGGACAGCCGGAGCCGGCATTCTGTTCTGTCTGGCGATCGGCCTCGCCGGATGCGGCAGGACGAAGCAGGCCGATCCGCGCGACGCCGGCAAGGCGCAGGCGGAAGCGAAACGGCAGAAGGCCGCCTGCGCGTCATCCGCGGGCTATGGCCGGCTGAAGGACATCCTCTTCGATCGGGCGATCGGCGAACGCGGCGGTAATCGTGCCGCGCTCGACACCCTGGCCGACTATTCCGTGGTGCGGATGGAGAATCCCGTGGTCGAGGGCTGGGATCCGTCACTGGACATCACGCGGTGTGCGGGCCGGTTCGTCCTGATGGTGCCGCCGGGCGCCGAGCGTGGACTGGGCGGCGAACGCCGGCTCGAGGCGGACGTCGGCTATACGGCGCAGGCCTCCGCCGATGGTAACGGCTTCGTCTATCGCCTGCAGGGTGCCGAGGAAATCGTGGCAAGAATCGCCGGGTTCAATCTGGTCAGCGGGGCCTACCGGCCACCGGCGGCAATCGACGAGGGACAGGCCGATCCAGACGCGACGGAACCCGACATGCTTCCGCAGGCGGATGCGCCTTCCCTGCGACCCCCGGAACGATCGCCGTCACCGGCGTACGGGCAGGACCGTGCCCTGACCGACCGGCAGACTGCCGGCGAACCGGCGCCGGGCATCGTCGCCTCAAGGCCGGGAGAGGGCGAGGCGACGGTGCGCGCCTTCTATGGCGCGCTCGCGGTCGGCAACGGCAGGGCGGCCGCGGCCCGGATCATGCCCGGGAAGCGATCGAGCCCGGCATTCTCCCCGGAGGCGATGTCGCGCTTCTACGGCGGGCTGGTCGAGCCGATCCGGCTCATGGAGGTCGTACCGCTCGATCGGGGAGCCTACCGCGTACGCTACCGCTATTCGGCAGGACGTTCGCGCTGCGACGGCAGCGCCGTCGTGACGCTCGTGCGCCAGGGCGGGCGGACCTTCATTCGCTCGATCGACGCGTCGGATGGTTGTTGAAGCAGCCGGCCCCGCTGCCGGGCCGCTCGCCGATCGCGGCGAAGGGAGCGCCGATGCCGCCCGGCAATTCCTCGCCGGCGGCGGTGAGCGTGACGCTTCGGTTGGTGCGATTGAGCAGGCGCACACCGAGCCGGCCCTCCAGCCCCTTGAGCGAGTGGCTGAGGGCGGAGGCGCTGACCCCCAGTTCCAGCCCGGCCCGCCGGAAGCTGCGATGCCTGGCGATGGCCAGAAAGTAGCTGAAGTCGGCGAGGTCCGTTCGGCTTGGCGGCATGGCCAAATGGTGCCGGGTCCGGGCTCGATTGGCAACGTCGAACGGCACTCAACGATCCTGCTGCCTGTCGGCAGCTTGCGCGACGCATCGGCTGCCATCGCCCGGCGCATGGTCGGATGTCCGGATGTCGCCCGGATCATCGACGCCCCCCTCCGATCGGGCCGTTCGACGCTGGCATCATCCTCAGGTGGGTCGCCTGTCGTGCCGCGGTCGTTCGTGCGCCGTCCGTCCGAACCGTCGTCCTGTCCGAAAAAAACGATCATAGGCCGCCGCTCGATATTGCCGATGTGCGCGGCCCCCGTCATCGCCGGTGCGTGAAAAACTGTATCATGGTCTGACGAAGACCTTCGCCCTGACGGAGACGACCCGATTCCCCTGCCATCCGCAAACCTCTTCGCATTGCCCCGGTCGTGGTTGGCCATGGCGACCCACGGTGTCGATCATGACGGCGTTCTCCGGCAGATCGCCGAGGAGTCGGGCTGGTCCGGGCGCTATGTCTTCCTGATCGTCATCTCGGCGGCGATCTCGCTGTTCGGGCTGCTCATGCCGTCCGTCGCGGTGTTGATCGGCGCCATGCTGCTGTCGCCGCTGATGATGCCGATCATCGGCCTCGGCTTCGGTATCGCCACCCTCGACTTCCACGAGATCCGCCGTGCGGCGACGGCGCTGGTGCTGGGGGCGACCATCGCCGTCGCGCTGTCGGTCGGGTTGATCCTGCTGTCGCCGGTGCAGACGATCACCAGCGAGATCGCCGGGCGGACCCAGCCGACCCTGTTCGACCTGCTCGTCGCGCTGCTCTCGGCGATCGCCGGCGGCTATGCGCTGATCCGCGGGCGCGGCGGCACGGTGGTCGGCGTGGCGATCGCGATCGCGCTGATGCCGCCGCTGGTGGTGGTCGGCTTCGGCATCGCGACGTGGAACTGGGTCGTCTTCTCGGGCGCGCTGCTGCTGTTCCTGACCAACGCGATCACCATCGCGCTGACGGCGGCGCTCGTCGCGCGCTTCTACGGCTTCGGCAGCCATCTCTCGCCGCGTCACACCGGCTGGCAGGTCGTCCTGTTCGCGGTCGCGATCGGACTGCTGTCGATCCCGCTCGGTGCGGGCCTGCGCAGGATCACTTTCGAGGCCGTCGCCCAGCGACAGGTTCGCGACGCGCTGGGTGACGACTTTCCGGCCGGGGCGCGGCTGAGCCAGGTCGATATCGACCACAGCGCCGATCCGGTGCGCGTCCGCGCGGTGATGCTGACGCCGCGGATCGAGCCGGGCGTGGACCGCAAGCTGGCGGCGGACCTTCGCCTGCGGCTTGCCCGACCCGTCGACGTGCATGTCGATCAGGTGCGTATCTCGCCCGAAGGGGGTGCCGTCGAGGCGGCGCAGATCGCGCGTGCGGGCAACCGCGATAATCTGCGCGCGGTGCAGGCGCGCGATCAGGCGGTTTCGGATGTCGCGCTGATCGCCGGCGTGCCCGTCGCTTCGGTAACGGTCGATGCATCCGCCCGGTCGATCCGTGCCGATGCGGCGCCGCTCGCCGGTCTGGGGATCGCCGGCTATCGCGATCTTGAACGGCGGGCCGGCGCTGCCGCCGCCGACTGGCGGGTGGTGCTGGTGCCGCCAAGCGGTGCGGCGCTGCCGGATATCTCGATCAGGTCGGGCGTGATCGACGACGCGGCACTCGACGGGGCGGCCTGGGGGTCCGCCCGGCAGGGCCGCACGCTCGACGTCGAGGGCGGTCTGCTGCGGCAACGCGAGGCGGTGGCCGAGGGCATCACGGCCCGTGGTGGCCGGGCCGCTGCCGGCCGCGCGGGCGGGCGCCTCCGGCTCGACTGGAGCGCGCCGCGCGATCCCGGTTCGGACGCGCCATAGCCCCCATGAAGCAACAGCCGCAGCGGCCTCGCCCCCGCAGCCCGGCTTATCGTTCCGTTCTGCGATATCTGGCCAGCGCGACAGCACCCGCCGCGACGCCTGCAATCCCGAGGGCCATCAGGGAGACGCTGGTCGCCGAAATGCTCCCGTCTGGCCGATGCAGGTGCGGCCGCAGGCTGCCGAGCAGGGGCTTGCGCGCCGACAGGCCCTCGAACATCTCGCCCGGGCCTTCGGGATCGAGGATCTTGTTGTCCGCCAGCCACGCGCGCACCGCATCGAGTTCCGGCACCTCATAGGGGCGCAACGACCGTCCATCGCTCTGAAACCGCTCGATGGTCGCGATGATCGAGCCGGTTTCGGCGATCGCCGCCTCGATTTTCTCGGGGGTGGTGTCGAGATGCTCTGCCAGCAGAGAGTTGCGGATGCCGGCGATCGTCGTTCGCTCGTCGGCGTTGCGCTCACGCGAGGCATCGATGACGACGTCGCATTCGGTATCGAGGCGCAGGGAGCGGTTGTTGAAATTGGACGACCCGACCCGAAGCACCTCGTCGTCGATCACCGTCACCTTGGCATGGACGTAGATCGGCGCGCCGCCGGCGGTGAACGGGTGATAGAGGCGCAGGCGCCCGTGCGGATCCTGTTCCTTGAGCGCCTCGACCAGCCGGGCGCGGGCCGAGTCCATCGCGATCGGTTCCAGCCAGCCCTCCGCGGTGGTGGGGTGGACGATCACGAACTCCGGGCCGTCGGGTTCGGCCAGCCGCTTGCCGATCGCTTCCGCCACCCGCCGGGAGGCGAAATACTGGCTTTCGGCGTAGAAATGACGCTTCGTCCGCGCGACGAGATCGACATAGAGTGCCTCGATCTCGTGCCGCGGTTCCTGGTTGGCCATCTCGGGCACGGTCAGGGCGATGCCGACGTCGACATCGGTGAAGTCCGGCTCCACGCCATCCGGCCAGCATTCCGCGCCCGCCGTCACGGCTTCCATCGGGATGCCGCCCGATACGCCCCAGCGCCGCCGGCACATCTCGCCGAGGGATTTCGCGACGGGGCCTTCCAGCATCGTCGTCGCATCGTGCCAGGGGCCGTAGAGCGTTCCGTCCGGCTCCCGCCGGCGCGGGTTCTCGTCCAGATGGTCGCGCGTGTCCCAGCGATCGACCGTCATGTCGATACCGCCGCAGAAAGCGACGTCGTCATCGATGACGACGACCTTCTGGTGATGCGAGCCGGCCGGCGGATGATGCCCGTCCAGTCGCAGGTGGATCTGGGGATCCCGCATCCACCGTACCAGCCGCAGCAGCGTCTGCCCGTGGAACAGCGTCTTGATCGCGCCGGTATCCCACCGCAGGATGTGGACCTGAAGGCCGGGCGTGCGCCTGACGAGCCAGCTGAAGAAGCCGCCGACCCGCTCGGGCCCGCCGTCGTCGACATCGCCGCCGAAGCGGATACGCGCGTCGAAATCCCATCCGACGAGGACGATCTGCTTTTTCGCCTTCATCATCGCCGCGCGCGCGGCCTTGAAATAATCGTCGGCATCGATGATCACGGCCACGCGCGACGCACGTTCGACCCGCCAGCAATTCTGACCCGGTTTCAGCAGAGTTCCATTGTCGTCCATCCCGCCTCCTTCGCAGGCGGCCGCGCATCCGCCAAGGGGGCAACGGTTCTGGGCAGGGCAAACCGTGATCGGGCGTCGGGGAACCGAATGAGGTGAACAGGTGTCCTGTCGGGATGATCGCACCCCGCCACCGCCCCGACCGGAATGTCCCCTGCGCCTCCTGATGCGATCCATCCGGGCAGTGCGGGGGCACTGGGTGGCCGTCCGGGATGCCCGCGCGCGTGGGCAGGATGCCCGTCACCCCTGGAAGATCCCCCTTGCCGGCTGGCTGGACGTGCTCGTGCGGACACGGCGCAAGACCTTCGCGGAGCATCTGACGCTTCTCGCCTCCGGCATCGCCTATCACGCGTTCCTGACGCTCGTGCCCACCGTCGTCGCCATCGCGTTGATCTACGGGATGATCGCCACACCGTCGCGCGTGGCGCACGACATGGCGTCTCTGATCGATATCGTGCCGGCCGGCGGGCAGGTTCTGCTGACGGAGCGACTGACCCACGGCATGGGATCGCGCCAGCGCGACGTGATCGGCGCGGCCTCGACCGTATTGCTCACGCTCTACACGGCGGCGCTGTTTGCCCGCGCGGTGATGGCGGCGATGAACCTGGTCTATCGTCAACCGCGCCGCCCGAGCTTTCTGAAGCGGTGGGTGGTCGCCGCGATGATCGCGCTTTCGGGCGGGCTTTTCCTGCTGATGGCGCTCTGCGGCATCGCCCTGCTCGGTTATGTCCAGGATTTCCTGCCCGACGGGACGCCGCTGCTGTGGAATGCCGTCCGCCTCGGTTTCTGGACGACGATGGCGGTGGCGACCGGCGCGGGGTTCATGCTGTTGTACCGCTACGCGCCCGCGCGGGAGGACGCGCGCTGGGCGTGGTGTCTGCCGGGGGCGCTGGTCGCCACCCTGCTCTGGCTCGCCGCGACATACGGCTTCGGCGTCTACGTCGCAAACTTCGCGCGCTACGACGCGGCGTACGGTTCGCTCGCGGCGGTCGTCGTGCTGCAGGTCTGGATGTTCCTGTCGGCGGTCGCGCTGCTGCTGGGCGCCCGCCTGAACGTGGAGCTGGAGCTTCAGACGACGATCGACACGACGACCGGCATGCCCCGGCCGGCGGGCCAGCGCGGCGCGGTCGCCGCCGATCGGGTCGAGGCCGGGACGTTATCACAGGAGAATGCCGCATGACCTCGCCGATCCGCACCCTGGCGCTGGCGGGTATCGTCATCCTCGCGGCAGCCGCCCTGCTGGCGCTGGCATGGTTCGCATCGGCGACGCTGCTGCTGATCCTGGCCGGCATCCTGTTCGGCATCTTTCTCGATGCGATGAACCGGCTGCTCGGCAAGGTGCTGCCGTTCGGCCATTCGATCCGGCTCGCCATCGTCTGCCTGTTGCTGTTCGGGGCACTCGGCAGCGTCGTCGCCGTCGGCGGCGTGCGCCTCAGCCAGGAAACCACCGATGTCTCCGTGCTGCTCGACCGGCAGATGAAGGCGGCGCAGACATGGCTGCGGAACAATGGCGTGCCGATCGGGACGATCGCGCCCAAGGCCGCCGACAGCGAGCGGCCCGGCACGATCTTCTCCAATCCCGCCGCCCTGCTGCCCGGCGACGGCTCCGTCGCCAGCCGTGTGCTGGGCTTGGTGTCGGTCGTCCTCGGCTATCTCGGCAACGCGCTCGTGGTGATCTTCCTGGGGCTGTTCGTCGCCGCGCAGCCCGGCGCCTACCGATCCGGCGTCCTGCGCTTCGTGCCCCGTCGTCACCGCGATACCGCCGCCGCCACGTTGGACGACATGGGCGAGACGCTGCGACGCTGGCTGACCGGGCAGTTGACGACGATGTCCGTCATCTTCGCGGTCACCTGGGCGGGGCTGGCGATGATCGGCGTGCCCGCCGCGTTCCTGCTTGCGGTACAGGCCGGGCTGCTGGCGTTCATCCCCAATATCGGTCCGATCGTGGCAGGCGTCGTCATCGTGGCCGTCGCGCTGACCGGCGGGATCGAGATGGCGCTGTATGCGGTCGGCCTGTACGTGCTCGTCCAGACGCTCGAAAGCTACATCCTCACGCCGTTCATCCAGCGTCAGGCGTTGTCCGTGCCACCGGCGACGCTGTTCGCGGCGCAGATCCTGCTGGGCGTCGTCTTCGGGCTGTGGGGGCTGGCGCTGGCGCTGCCGATGGTCGCGATCACCAAGGTGCTGCTCGACCGCCTCTACCTGCCGGAGAATGTCCGCGCCGATTGAACGGCGGCACTCTTGCCGATGTCACGCCCGCCACGGACACAGCGTGACGCCGCCGGGATGCGACATCTCAGTGCCGCTCATCCCTTCCGCCGGTGCGGCCGATCATCCACGTGGCGAGCGTCGCGCCGGTCGCGGGGTTCTCGATGCGGACCTCGTCCATGGCGGCGGCGATCGCGCAGATCGGCCGCTGGTCGATGCCAGCGGGCTGCACGCAGCGCACGACGCTGCCGGGGGCGGATCGATCGAGCCGGCCGGTGATGCGCAGGACGAACCCCTTCGATCCATCGAACCCGCGAACCCGCTGCACCGTCTCGAAGGCGCGGCCTTCACGGCCGAGCGCATTGTCCGGGCCGGGCATGGCGATCGCCAGCGTCTGGCCGGGCAGGGTTACCGGCGCGGTCCCGGCGGGTACGGTCTCGCCGATCGGTACCGGGCAGTTCTCGCTGCTCGACCAGGGGCGATTGATCCAGAAGCCGGTCGCGGTCGCCGGTTCATCCCCCTGCCGCACGTTCAGGGACGCACCGCCCCACGAGACGGGCGTCGCCGACACGCGCAGCGTCTCCGTGGCCGGATCGTACTGCCACCCCATCGCGGTCGCGGCGGGATCGTTCGGCCCGGCGCAGCCGAACGGCAGCACGAGGTCGAACTGCCGCCCCGCCGCCGCGGCGACGTCGGCCGGCATTGCCTTTCCGGATGCGAACGCATCGGCGGCGGCGTCCGCCAACGCCAGCAGGTCGGCGCGACCGAGCACTCTCACCGCCGGCTCGACCGGCTTCGGCGGCGGGGCGGGAGCAGGGGTGCCGGGCGCCACGGCCACGGCCGGCGCGGGCGGTGGGGCGCTTTCCCGCCCGAGCAGGAAGCCCGCCATGCCGACCGCGATCACGGCGACCAGACCACCACCAATGGCGAGACGACTGGACCGGGGGCTGGGTTCACGCATGTCGGCACGATAGCGATTATCATGCGCCGCTCCACCGCGAATGTGCGGGGTCGGGCGTTGACAGCGCGCCCGCCCCGTCCGACGCAGCGATTGCCATGCCGTTCGACCAGATCCTGACGCTCGCCGTCCTCGTCGCGGTCGTCGCGGCGCTCGTGTGGGACAAGCTGCGCGCCGACGTGGTCGCGCTCGCCGGCGCAGCGGTGCTGCTGATGGCCGGCGTGGTCCGCCCGATCGCGATGCAGGGCGCCTTCGCCAGCCCGGCGATCGTTGCGCTCGCCTCCCTTTTCGTCATCGCCTACGCGCTGGAATTGTCGGGCCTGCTCGACCGCGCGATCCAGCGCGCCGTCGCGATGTGTCGCCGGCTCGGCACCGCCGGCATCTGGTTCCTGCTGTCGATGATCGGCGGCGTCTCCTGCTTCCTGAACTCGACGCCGATCGTCGTGCTCGGCGCGCCCGTCATCCGCGACGTCGCGACGGCGATGGGGCAGAGCCCGAAGCGCTACCTGATCCCGCTCTCCTACATCACCATCCTGACCGGCTGCTGCACGCTGATCGGCACCTCGACCAACCTGCTTGTCGACGACATGGCGAGCATCGCCGGGCAGCCGCGCTTCGGCATCTTCGAGGTGACGCCGGTCGGCGTGCCGATGGCGATCGTCGGCGGGCTCTACCTCTTCCTGTTCAGCAACCGCCTGCTCGGCGGGCGCCATGCGGACGAGGCGCCGGAGGGCGGCCCAGCATCGGTCGATACGGATCGTATCGCCAGCGCCTCCGTCGGCGATGCCGCCGTCTTCGCCGAGCACCGCCCGCTGCAGCCGCGAAAGGCGATCGCCGCGCTGGCCGTGTTCGGCGGCGCCATCGCGCTCGCCACCGCGGGCGTGGCGCCGATCGCCGCCACCGCCTTCGCGGGCGCGGTGCTCCTCATCCTGCTGCGCGTCATCAGCGCGGACGAGGCGTACAGCGGCCTGAAGCCGGAGATACTGGTGCTGATCGCCGGCATGGTCGTGATCGGGATCGCCATGGAGGAGAGCGGCCTCGCCGCCGGCATCTCCGAAACCCTGATCGCCGGGGTCCACGGGCTCGATCCGCTGATCGCGCTGATCGCGCTCTACCTCGTCACGATGGTGCTGACCGAGCTGTTGTCCAACGCCACCGTCGCGGTGCTGGTCACGCCGATCGCGGTGGCGCTGGCGGATAGCCTGGCGGTCAGCCCGCGCCCGTTCCTGGTGGCGGTGATGATGGCCGCGAGCGCCGCGTTCGCCACGCCGTTCGGCTACCAGACCAACGTCATCGTCTACCAGATGGCGCGATACCGCTACATGGACTTCATCCGCATCGGCCTGCCGCTCAACATCCTCACCTGCGCGGTGGCGGTCGCCGCGATCCGGCTGTTCTTCCCCTTCTAGCGGGGTGTCCGAGCGCCGATAAGGCCGCCGGTCCCGGGTATCTCAGTGTTTCATGATCTCGACGCAGGAGGCGGTGAGGCGCTGGCCCAGGCGGGCGATCTCGGTTCCGGCAAGAGGGCCGGGAAACCCGCCCAGGCACAGGTTGTAGATGCCGGACGTCTCCGGATCGATGATGGGCGAGGCGATCAGCTGGGTGTCGTACATGGCATCGGCATCGAGCATGTCCGGCTGCGATGCCTCCACGTCGAGCGTCGCCACGAACGCCACGACCTGCCGATAGAAATCCGGTGCCAGATCGCCCGAGGCGGCACGGGCGAGGATGGACGCGATATCCTCGGCTTCGGGCCGGCGCAGCGTGACGTGGAAACCGCGCGTGCGGGTCAGGGCGAGCGTCTCGCGCAGCTGCCGCACGACCGGCCCGGCGCCGTCATCCGGGCGCAGCGCGATCCACGCCTCGACCTCGTCCGGCGCGACCCAGGCCATGAAGGAGGCGCCGACGGGCGGAACCAGCGGCACCCGCTCACCGGCGCGCAGGCCGGCGGTCCGGCCGGCATCGTCGGGCAGGGAAAAGACGCAGACGATCTCGTCTCCGACGCGCGTGCTCAGCAACGTCGGCAGGCCGAGCTCGCCGCGCAGGCGCTCCGCCACCGTCCGCGCTCGCGCGACGATCGGGTTGGCGATCGTGGCCGCCGTGCCGGCGGCGATCAGCGCCGGGCCGAGCCAGTAGGTCTTTCGGGATATGTGGCGACACAGATGGCCGCGCTGCACGAGTTCACCGAGGATGGCGAGGCAGGATGCAGGATTCACCCCGGTCGCGCGCGCCACTTCGGTCAGCGTGAAGCGCCGCTCGGGAAAGGACGCGAGCAGATCTAGTATGCGGGTGCCGCGCAGGGCGGCGAGGGCCGGGCGGGACAGGGAGTGCCTCCAATCATTGACGCCACAAACGTCATCGGCTATCACCATTGCATAAACACATTCGACATTGCAAATGTTTGATCGGGAAGAGGTACGTGGATGTCTGAACTGACCAACGCTTCCGACGCGGATATCGATGATGCCGTGCAGCATGCGCAGCCGCTGGTGCTCCACGGCCTGCTCCATCAACTGACGGGCGACGAGGATTTGCTCGGCCTGAACCCCGGCGGTGGCGCCAAGTTCGACACGGGCAGCGACACCACCAACACGGACGACGAGCAGAAGATCAAGGCCAAGGCCGCCGAGTTCCTGAAACGCTTCCGTGACGCGGGCGAGCCCGCGCTCGACATCGGGCCGATCGACCGCCTCCGGCAGAGCCTGTCGCTGACGGCGGCCTACGACATTCCGCCCGGGGATCTCGACATCTGGCTGGAGGAGCTGGCGCTCGACCGCTGGGCGCGTGGCGTGGAGTGGAAGGCCGGCGCGGCGCCGGCAGCCCGTAGCGGGTTCAAGGTCGCGGTGATCGGCACGGGTATTTCCGGCCTGAACGTGGCGGTGCAGCTCAAGCGCGCCGGCATCCCGTTCGTCGTGTTCGAGAAGAACGCCGACGTCGGCGGCTCGTGGTTCGAGAACCGCTATCCCGGCGCGCGGGTCGATACCGCGAGCCGTGGTTACACTCACCTGTTCGGGTATGATTTCCCCTTCACGCACGGTTACAGCCCGCGCGATGTCAACCTGGCCTACTTCCGGTGGGTCGTGGACGAGTTCGGTATCCGCGAGGATATCCAGTTCGAGACCGAGGTCGAGGCGATGGTCTGGGATGACACCGCGCAGGTGTGGGGGCTGACCACGCGGACGGCCTCGGGGTCGCAGACCGCTACGTTCAACGCGGTGATTTCGTGCGTCGGCTTCCTGTCGCGGCCCAAGCTGCCCGAGATCGAGGGCATCGAGACGTTCGAGGGCGTCGCATGCCACACGGCGACGTGGCCGGACGAATTCGACGTGGCGGGCAAGCGCATCGCGGTCGTCGGTTCGGCGGCCTCCGGCTACCAGACGACGCCGGTGATCGCCAAATCGGCGGCGCAGACCTTCGTGTTCCAGCGGACGCCGAACTGGTGTTTCGAGGACAAGGCTTATGTGAAGGAACTTGCCCCGCAGGTCGGATGGCTGGAGCGCAACTTCCCGTTCTACGGTAATTTCGTCCGGTTCAGGATCGCCTCGACCTACAATCCGGCGCTGATCAAGTCCGCGCTGCATATCGACCCCGATCATGTCGATCCGGACAGCGTCAACCTAGGCAACAAGGCGATCCGCGATGCCTGCGTCGGCTTCATCCGGCGCAAGCTGGGCGCGCGGCCGGATCTGGTCGAGAAGATGACGCCGAACAGCCCGCCGATGGCATCGCGGCCGATCCGCGTGGATGCCGACGACAGCATCTACGACGCTCTGATGCGCGACGACGTATCGCTGGTGACGGACGGGATCGAACGCATCACGCCGCACGGCATCGTCGCGGGTGGCAAGCAGTATGACGTCGACGCGATCGTCTTCGCCACCGGCTTCCGGGCGAACGACTATCTGTGGCCGATGGACGTGCGCGGCCGCGACGGCGTGAAGATCCAGGACGTGTGGAAGGTGGACGGGCCACGCGCCTATCTGGGTGCGATGGTCCCCGGCTTCCCCAACCTGTTCATGTGCTACGGCCCGAACACCAACAACTTCGGCGGCTTCACCGTGGTCGATCTGCTCGAGATGGTGGCGCAGTTCGCGCTGCGCTGCATCGCCGGCCTGATCGAGCAGGGTGCGCACAGCGTCGATGTGTCGGAGGACGCCTATTGGCGCTTCGCCCGCATCCTCGACGCCGAGGACAGCAAGATGGTCTACATGGATCCGCGCGCGACGAACTATTATCGCAACGAGCAGGGCCGATCGAGCGTCAACGGGCCGATCGACATCCGGCGGATGTACCGCTGGCTGCACGATCCCGCCGGCAACGACGCCGGCCCCCGCGACGACGGCCTGAGCCCGCGGTTCGGGGAAGACCTGATCGTGGCGTGATCGCGCCATGACGCAGTGATGCCGATCGTGGCGGGCGCTTCTTCACGGAGAAGCGCCCGCCACGTCGTCGGGGTGGCGAAGGCGGTATCGGGTCCGCCCCGGCCCGCGATCACCCACAAGTCCACTTTTCAGGCGAGGATCATCACCCGCCACGCGGTCATCTACGGGCGCGGTCGCCACCCGCTGTGCCGCCGCGCGGTTGCCCGGGGTTCTGCAATTTTCGTCGCTCGACGAGAATTCCGAAACGTATCCGGCATCGGGTCGTTAGCGCGGCATGACCATGTCCACCGTCCCCTACGCCCTGATCGTCGACGACGACCCCATCATCCTGATGGATGCGTGCGACATCATCGAGGATGCCGGTTTCCGGTCGCTGGAGGCCATGACCGGCGATGACGCGAAGGTGGTTCTCGCCGGGCAGGCGCAGAAGATCATCCTGCTGTTTTCCGACGTGGAGATGCCGGGCGACACCGATGGCTTCGATCTGGCGCATCATGTCGCGGACAATTATCCGTGGATCGAGATCGTCATCGCAAGCGGGCGCATCCAGCCGGCGGGAGACGACATGCCGGCCAAGGCCAGTTTCATCCGCAAGCCGTTCAACGACCGCATGATCCACGACCATCTTCGGGAGATACTGCCCGATGGCAAGCAGCCGGAGCCGCTGCGACACGCGGTCTGACGAGGGTGGTGACCCGGCCCTGAGCGGGAGCCGGAACCGCGCGTCGATCGTGCCGAGGGGTCAAATCTACCTGACGGCGGGTATTTTCGGAGGATATGGCTGGTGCATGTCCGATGGTAGGCGTCGGTGATGAGCAATCAGCATCCTGACAGCCCCATTCAACGGTCCGGGGCGGCGGAGCGTGACTATCTGCTGCGCCGTGCCGAAGACCATCGCCGGCTTGCGGAAGACTGCGACGAGCCGGGTGCGCGTGGCATCCACCAGCGTCTCAGGCAGTTGTACGAAGCGCGGGCCGCCTTTGCCATAATGGTACATCCAGACCAGTCGTTCACACAAAAAGACCAGGAACGGGCGTCATGATAGTCGGTTGATACGCCCGAACCGGTCGCGCCGTCGCGGACCCGGCCGGGAAGGATTACCCATGAAGCCTGTCACGACCGCCCTGCTGGGCATCCTGGCGCTCTCCGCCTGTGCCGCACCCGCTACCCGCATCTCCGCCGGCCTCCAGCGCTACGGCCTTGATGAGCAGCGCGCGGACTGCGTCGGCACGCGGTTGCAGGGCGATCTGTCCCTCGGGCAGCTCCAGCAGCTCGGTCGCGCCGCGGCGGCCTACCAGAAGGGCGACACGACGCCGGGCGTACTGACGACCGGCGATCTGCTGCGCGTCGCCGGTGAACTGAAGGATCCCGCGATTCCCCTCGCCGTCGGCAAGGCTGCGGCGGGCTGCGGCGCCATCCTCTGATCCGCCCGGACCTCTTTTCTTCAAAAGGATTACGATCATGAACAAGGACGAACTGCAGGGCGGTGCCCGCTACTTTGGTGGCAAGGTGGAAAAGGCGGTCGGCGACGCGGTCGACAGCCGTGACTGGAAGGTCGACGGCGTGGTCGATCAGGTCGCGGGTGGCGCACAGCACGGCTTCGGTCGCGCCCGCTCGATCGTCGGCGATGCGATCGACAGCGCTCCCGCGCTGGCCGGGGAAGCACGCGATCGCCTGAAGGCGGCGGGCGAGCGGGTCGCCGACAGCGCGCAGCGGGGCGGCAAGGTCGCGGTGCAGACCGTGCAGGACCAGCCCGTGATTTGGGCGCTGGCGGCGGCGCTTGTCGGCTACGGCCTCGCATGGTTCGTCCACGGGCGTCGGTACTGATCCGTCGTGGCCGACGCGTCGTTCAAATCCCTGCGTGAGACTGCGGATCTGCGCCACCTGCGCCAGATCATCGTCGGCCTCGACGAGGGCGTGATCCTGATCGATCCCGACCAGAGCCTGCTCTGGGCGAACGACGCGGCTCTGGCCATGCACGGTGTCGACGACATCGCCGACCTCGGTGCGACGGTGGACGAGTATCGCGCCCGCTTCCAGTTGCGTTATCGCAACAACCACCGGGTCGGGGCGGACGAATATCCGATCGAACGCGTCGTGGCCGGCGACTCCTTTTCCGAGGTGGTCGTCGAGGTGACGGTCGCCGGCGACGACAGCCCGCGCTGGGTGCATCAGGTGCGCAGCCTCGTGCTGAACGACGCCGACGAAGCCGAGCCGGCCTGCCTCGTTCTCATCATCCAGGACGTATCCGCCCGCTACGAGGCGGAAGACCGGTTCGAGCAGTCGTTCAACGCCAACCCCGCCCCGGCGGTGATCTGCCGGTTGAACGACCTGCGCTTCGTGAAGGTCAACCAGGGTTTTCTGGAGATGACCGGGCACCAGCGCGATCAGGTGCTGTGCAAGACGGTGTACGACATCGACGTGCTGCGTCAGGCGGAGCGGCGCGATCTGGCCAAGGAGCGGCTCGCCGAGGGGCGGACCATTCCGCAGATGGAAGCCGAGCTGGAGCTGCCCGAGGGCGGCACCCGGCTCGTGATCGTCGCGGGCCAGCCGATCGACATGGGCGACCAGCCCTGCATGCTGTTCACCTTCGCGGATCTGGAACCGCGGCGGAAGGCGGAAGGCGCGCTGCGCCACAGCGAGGAACGGTTCACCCGCACCTTCCAGATGGCGCCGGTGCCGATGGCGATCGGCGCGCGGGACGGACACCTGCTGTGCGAGGTGAACGCCAGCTTCACCGCCTTGACCGGCTATTGCGCCACCGAGATCATCGGCCGTCCGCTCGGTGAGGTGGAGCTGTGGGAAAGCAGCGCCATCCGCGAGAAGATCGAGGCGGCGATCGACGGGGGGCACGATCTGCGCGGCCATGAGGCACGCATCCAGGCCAAGGACGGCGCGACGATCGACTGCATCGTTTCCACCGAGGCGATACGGCTCGGCGACGGCGCCTGCGTATTGTGGGCGTTTCAGGACATCACCCAGCGCAAGGCGACCGAGGTCGAACTGGTCGAGGCGATCGAGGCGGTGATGAAGGACACCAGCTGGTTCAGCCGCTCGATCATGGACAAGCTGGCGCGGCTGCGGGCGCCGCGAACCGAGAACGACGGGCCGGGGCTGGACGATCTCACCCCGCGCGAACGTGACGTGCTGGCGCTGATCTGCCGTGGCTGCGACGACAAGACGATCGCGCGGACGCTGGACGTGGCGGGCAACACCGTGCGCAACCACGTGGCGCGGATCTACGCCAAGATCGGCGTCAATCGCCGCATCGCCGCGGTCGCGTGGGCGCGGGCGCGCGGGTTCGACGGCGAAGGCGTGGCGCTTCATAGATCCGAGAAGGAAACGGCGGCATGACGGCGCGACGCGCGAACGGCGATGCGCCGACCGATGGCAAGGCCCGGGCGAAAGCCGCGACGACGCGGGCGGCCAAGGGCTCCGTCCAGGAAGCGATCGGCAAGCTGATCGGCGACGATGCGG
The DNA here is from genome assembly GCF_007785815.1 of Alterirhizorhabdus solaris. Lineage (GTDB taxonomy): Bacteria > Pseudomonadota > Alphaproteobacteria > Sphingomonadales > Sphingomonadaceae > Alterirhizorhabdus > Alterirhizorhabdus solaris. The sequence continues at coordinate 34,459 of NZ_VNIM01000017.1, forward strand.
CGCGCGACCGTGGCACCGCCGAGAAGAACGCCGGTGCCGCCGATGCATCGGACAACAAGAAATCCTCGCGGCCCTGACCGCGGCGACGATATTCAATTCAACAGGAGTTACCATGGCGACCAAGATAAACCCCGGCCTCGCGCCGGTTGACGGAGCGTATCCCGGCAAGACGCCCACCCGCTTCTCGTGGGGCGCGATCTTCGCGGGTGTCGTCATCGCCATCGCGGTGCAGCTCGTGCTCGGCATCCTCGGTGCGGGCATCGGCCTGACGATGGTCGATCCGGTGGAAGGCACCACCCCGGGGGCGGCCGGATTCGGCATCGGCGCCGGCATCTTCTGGCTCATCACCACGATCCTGGCCCTGGGCGCCGGCGGCTATGCCGCATCGCGCGTGGCCGGCGTGCACGAGCGGTTCGACGCGCTCGTCCACGGCCTCGTCGTGTGGGGCGTCACGCTGATCCTGACGCTCTATCTGCTGACGACGGCCGTCGGCGGGATCATCGGCGGTGCGTTCCGCACGGTCGGTGCCGTGGCCAGCGCCGCCGGGACGACGGTGGGTGCCGCCGCGCCGAAGGCCGCGTCCATCGCCGGTATCGATGAGAGCGACGTGCGCAGCGAGGCCGCAGCCTACCTGTCCGACGCGCCGAACGACCCCGCGCTGATGACGCCGGAACAGGCGCAGAAGGAAATCGCCCGCGAGCTTCCCGCTCTCGCCGGTGGCGGCGCCGACGGCCAGCAGGCCGAGAGCCGCATCGTCGATATCGTTGCGGCACAGCGCAAGATCAGCCGTCCGGAGGCGCAGGCCCAGGTGACGCGCGCCAAGCAGCAGTTCGTGCAGACCAAGAACGAAACCGTCGCGACCGCCAAGTCGGTGACGGACAAGGCCGCCGGCGCCGCTGCCGGAACCTCGTTCATCATCGTGCTGGCGCTGCTGATCGGTGCCGCGGCAGCCGGCTTCGGTGCCACGGCGGCGACCCGTCGCCGCCTGCGCTGAGTGTTCGTCGCGGGTCGGATGGCCCGGCCCGCGACATCCCGTTTCCAAAGGAGTGTACCATGACGAAGAAGATCGGTTTCGTGATCGCCCTGACGACCATGATGGGCCTCGCCGCCTGCAACACGGTGGGCGGTGCGGGCAAGGACCTGAAGTCGGCCGGCTCCGCCGTCTCCGACGCCGCGAGCAAGTAAGACGCCGGATCGGCCCGCTGCCCGAGATCGGGCGGCCGCGAACCGCGTTTCCGGATTTTTCAACGACAGCCTCGGCACTCGGGCCGGGCAAATGGAGGTCAACATGGGCGAATTCACCGACAAGATCAGTGCAGCCGCGAACAAGGTCACCGGCAAGGTGAAGGAAGAGATCGGTAAGGCGACCGACAACGAGCGTCTGGAAGCCGAGGGCGAGGCCCAGCAGGTCAAGGGCACCGGCCAGGACGTGAAGGGCAGCTTCAAGGGCGCGCTCGGCGACAAGATCTGATGTGAGGGCAGGGCCTGCCGCGTCGGTTTCCGGGCGGCGGGCACCCACCGACAATACGATCTGAACGCCCCTTCGGCCAACGCCGGAGGAGCGTTTCGCCTGTCGGGGCGAGCATATCCGCTTCGCGCCGCGCCCGGACTGGGTCCGATGATTTCCCGGGGATTGGCAAAAAAGCCACACCCCTGTCATTCCGCCCCCACTCCCGTTGCTTGCTATTGCAAGTTAATCGCAACGACGGCAATGGCGCCTCCAAGGCCCGCCGCCGGGAGCGCGGCAACCGGGGGTGATCGAAATGTCCGCTGTCTTGTCCTGTCGCCTGTCCACGCTGTTGCTGGCGGGGGTTGCCGTCCAGCTACCGGCCGTCGCGGCCGCCCAGGCCGGGCCGGCGATCTTCGCCGCCGAACCGGCCAGCCCGGACGCGACCCGGCGGGAGGACGGCACCATCATCGTGACCGCCGGCCGCTTCGTGCCGTCCGGCGCGATCACCGCGAGCAAGACCACCGTGCCGCTGATCGAGACGCCGCAGTCCGTCTCGGTCGTCTCCCGCGACCAGATCGACCTGCTGAACTTCATCGATGTGCAGCAGGCGGTGCGTTACACCGCCGGCATCGTCGGCGAGAACTACGGGCCGGACCTGCGGTTCGATTTCCTCACCCTGCGCGGCTTCATCCCGGTGCAGTATATCGACGGGCTGCAGGCGCCGATCAGCTCCACCATCTCGAACGTGGGCGTGGACCTGTACGGTTTCGAGGCGGTCGATATCCTGAAGGGGCCGTCCAGCGTGCTGTACGGCACGACGCCGCCGGGCGGCATCTACAACCTCACCAGCCGGCGACCGTCGGCGCAGGCCGGCGGCGAGATCCAGCTGAAATACGGCACCGACGATTTCAAGCAGGCGGCCGGCACCGTGACCGGCGAACTGACCGACGGCCTGACCGCCCGCCTGACCGGCCTCTACCGCGATCGCGACAGCCAGACCGACTTCGTGACCGCCAGGCGGGCCTATGTCGCCCCGGCCGTTACCTACGAGATCGGCCCCGACACGAAGATCACCGGCCTCGGCTTCTATCAGTGGGACCGGGTGGAGGGCGACACCAACGGCTTCCTCCCCGCCCTCGGCGTGCTGACGGCAAACCCGGTCGGCAAGGTTCGGCGCGGGATCAACCTGGGCGAGCCGGACTATAATTTCTACCGCCGCCGCCAGTGGAGCGCGGGCTATGAATTCACCCACCGCTTCTCGGATGCCCTGCGCTTCACCCAGAATGCGCGCTGGGGCGAATATCACGAATATCAGCAGATCATCTACGGGGCCGGACTGGACGCCGACAACCGCACCGTCTCACGCTTCAATTTCCCGTTCAGGGATGACGTCGAGCAGTTCACCATCGATAGCCGCTTCGATGCGGAAGTGGCGACCGGCCCGATAGAACACCGCATTCTGGCCGGCTTCGACTATCGCAACTACCGCGAGGCGTCGGCTTTCGCTTTCGGTGCGGCGACCAGCATCGATCTGTTCGACCCCGTGTACAGTGCCACGCCGATCGCGGTGCCCGGCTTCTTCCCCTTCACCGACCAGCGGCTGAAGCAGGAGGGCGTCTATCTTCAGGATCAGGCGAAGCTGGGCGGCTTCATCCTCACGCTCTCGGGCCGGCAGGATTGGGTCCAGCAGGATAATTACGCCGCCGGCGCGGCGATCCCCCGCCGCAAGCAGGACAGGTTCAGCTGGCGCGTCGGTGGCACCTACGTCACCGAAAGCGGCATTGCCCCGTATGTCAGCTATGCCACCTCGTTCCAGCCGGTCGTCGGGCAGGCGCTGGGCGGCGAGGCCTTCAGGCCGACGGTGGGCAAGCAGGTCGAGGGCGGTATCAAGTTCGATGCGCGGGGGCTGGGGGAAGGCGTGAAGCTGTTCGCCACCGCCGCCGTCTTCCGCATCGAGCAGTCGAACGTGCTCACCACCGATCCGCGCAACGTGCTGTTCCAGGTGCAGACCGGGGAAGTGGTGTCGAAAGGCGTGGAGCTGGAGGTCGTCGGCCGGTTCAACGAGCAGTTGAGCGTCAACGCCGCCTACAGCTACGACGACGCCAAGATCACCCGCAGCAACGTGGCGGTGGAGGTCGGCGCGCGGCTGCCCGCGCAACCCAGACACAAGGCATCGCTGTTCGTCGACTATACTGTTGCGTCGGGCGCGCTCGCCGGTTTCGGCGCGGGCGGCGGTGTCCGCTACCTCAGCGACAGCCCCGGCCGCCTGCCGGTCGGTCCTTCCGCGTTCGGCGCCGCCGATCCGCGCACCTTCGTGTCGCCGGGCGTGACGCTGTTCGACGCGACGCTGCATTACGACCTGCCGGGCTGGCGCTTCGCGGTGAATGGCAGCAACATCTTCGACAAGCGTTACGCCGGTCGTTGCAGCGGTCCGTCGAGCTGCTTCTTCGGCCAGAGCCGCCAGGTGATCGGCACGGTCACGAAACGCTTCTGACCTTCCGCAGGAGCGCCTCCCCTGCCTGCATCACGGCGTGCGCGCGCCGATATTCAGCCGATATGGCGGGGTAAGAGCCGGCCTCATGACGATTGCAGCTGCTTTCATCGTTGTGTTACGCACCGTATCGCGTTACGGGGGGTAACAGAAGCCTGCTGACGCGGCCGACGAGGAGAGAGAGCAATGGAATTTCGGATCCTGATCAAGGGCGGCACGGTCGTCGACGGTACGGGCGTGACGCCGGCCGCCAGGAATGACGTGCGCATTGCCGGCGGCATCATCACCGAGGTCGGCCCCGATCTGGTCGCCGCGCGCGGCGAGCGCGTGATTGATGCCGACGGTTGCTACGTGACCCCCGGCTTCATCGAGACGCACAATCACTGGGACGGTGGCGTCTGGTGGTCGCCCAACCTCGATCCGCTGCCCGGCTACGGCGGCACCACCTCGATCAACGGCAACTGCGGCTTCTCGCTCGCGCCCGCGCCGCAGACCGAGGAAGATCGCCAGAACGTCATCGACATCTTCAACTTCTTCGAGGACATCCCCGAGGAGCCGATGCGCAAGATCGTGCCGTGGGACTGGAAGAAGTGGAGCGAGTACAAGGCCTCCATGCAGCGCAACGTGCGCCTGCCGCTGAACTTCGCCGCCTTCTGCGGGCACATCCCGATGCGCCTGTGCGTGATGGGCCAGGACGCCTGGACCCGCGCCGCGACGCCGGCCGAGATCAAGGAAATGTGCGACCTGCTGGAGGACGCGCTTGCCGCCGGTGCCATGGGCCTGTCGTCCAACTGGCTGGACTGGGACAAATATGATCGCCCGCTGCCCTCGCAGATGGCCGACGAGGCCGAGTTCGAGGCGCTGCTGACCGTCGTCGCCCGCCATCCCGGCGCCACCTTCCAGGTGATCGTCGACTATTTCATGCGGATGAACGGCAACGAGACCGTCGCGCGCATGGGCCGGATCGCCAAGAAGACCGGCGTGCGGATGCAGTGGGCCGGCCTGCCGACGCTCAAGTATCAGGCAGGCATGGTCGAGGGCGCCAAGGCGCTGCACGAGCAGTTCAAGGCCGAGGGCCTGCCGTTCTACACCGCGTTCAACGTGGTTTCGCCCACGTCGGTCATCAACTTCGGCCGCTCGCTGGTGTTCGCCCAGAACGGCAACCCGGTGTGGCAGGAGCTGATCAACGTCGAGGGCTGGGAAGCCAAGAAGGCGCTGCTGACCGATCCCGAGTGGCTCGCCCGGGCGCGGGTCGGCTGGGACAACACCTATGCCCACAGCTATTTCCACGATGCGACCGCGCTGCTGCTGCGTGAGAGCGAAACCGGCTTCGGCCCGGTCGGCGTGACGCTGGCCGACTACATCGCCGAGGGCGGCTTCGAGCATCCGTCCGATGCGCTGGCCGAGTGGGTGCTGAACAACGGTGCCGAATCCGTCATCCTCAAGCGGATGATGGAAAAGGTCGAGTCGGTCCTCAACTATCTGCTCAACGACCCGAACACGCTCGCCAACGTCTCCGACGCAGGCGCGCACGGCAAGATGTTCTGCGGGGCCGGCTACACCGCGTGGCTGCTCACGGATTACGTGCGCGATCGCAAGGTGCTGTCGATCGAGCAGGGCATCCACATGCTGACCGGGCGGCTCTCGGGCTTTTTCGGCCTCACCGATCGCGGCCTGATCGAGGTCGGCAAGGCGGCGGACATCACGGTCTTCAACATCGACGAGATCGAGATGCGCCCCGAGAAGAAGAGCTGGGAAGTGTGGGACGGCAGCGGCGGCCGCACCTATCGCTATACCCGCGATGCGGCACCGATGCGGCTGACGCTGGTGAACGGCGTGCCCACGTTCGACCGTGGCGAGTTCACCGGGCGCTACCCCGGCGAGTTCGTCGGTCCGGGCGAGAGCGTGGCGCTTGCCCTCGCCGCTGAATAAGCGACAGGACGGCGCCTTGGGCGTCGGGGCGGATGCGTCGGTGGAAGCCGACGGACCCGCCCCGGGTGCCACGGGGCTGCTCGCCTTCCACCAGAAGCGCAAGCAGGACAGCCGGGACCGGCTGCTGGCGGCGGCGATGGCGCAGTTCGGCGCCCGCGGCTACCTGCCGGTTTCGGTCGAGGATATCGCCGCGGCGGCGGGCGTCAGCCGCATGACCTTCTACCGCCATTTCAGCGGGAAGGGGGCGCTGGCCATTGCGCTGTTCCTGAGCGTCGCACAGGAGGCCATGCCGCGTTTCCTGCGGATCGGCCGGCTCGATTACCGCGATCCGGCAACCGTGCGCGCCTGGATCGACGGGCAGTTCGCCGCGGACCGGGAAAATCGCGCGCTGCTGTCGATCTTCACGCAGGCCACGGTCGAGGGCGGCGAGTTCGTCAAGCGCGGCCATGAGTATCTGGCCGATAACATCCGCGCGCTGGGCGAGCATATTCCCGCCTTCGCGCTCGACCCCGATCGCCCGGAAGACCGGCGGCGCTGGATCGAGGCGTGGCTGCTGATCTACGAGTTGAAGGACCAGAGCAACCATGCTGCGCTCGGCTCCGGCGTGGCGACCGACCCGCTCATCATCGACATCTTCACCGACCGCTTCGTCGCCTTCGTCAACGGTTGAGGCATCGCGCCCGCGCGGCGTGCCGGGTGGCCCGATCGCGCCGCCCGACACGGGCCTCCGGCATCATCCACCGGGAAAAGGTTGGAATGCGCGGGCAAAACAATACAATGCGCAGGGATAGATATATTCCGGAGAGGGCATGCCGATGAGCAGTTTCGACGAGACGTTCGATTTCGTGATCGCCGGCAGCGGCGGCGGGTCGATGTGCGCCGCGCTCGTGCTGCGCGCCGCCGGCAAATCGGTGGTGATCCTGGAGAAGACCGATCTCATCGGCGGCACCACCGCGCGCTCGGGCGGGGTGATGTGGATCCCGAACAATCCCTTCATGAAGAAGGCCGGCGTGCCCGACAGCCTCGAACAGGCCACCGCCTATCTCGATCATGTCGTGGGCGACCACAACGATACCCCCGGTGCCACGCGCGCGCGCCGGCAGGCCTATCTGGTCGAGGGGCCGCGCATGCTCGACTTCCTCATCGGCCGGGGCCTGAAGTTCTCGCGCGTCAGCAACTGGCCGGATTATTACGACGAGGCGCCCGGCGGCTCCGTGCCGGGCCGTACCGTGGTCGCCGACCTGTTCGACGCCAACGAACTGGGCGAGGCGAAGAAGCTGCTGCGCCCGAACTTCCTCACGCTGCCTGTCTCCCTCGAGGACGCGCTGAAGCTGCCGCACGTGAAAAAATCCTGGGCGGCCAAGCGCGCGCTGGTGAAGATGGGGCTGCGGATCGTCGGGGCGAAGCTGCGCGGCCGGAACTACGTCACCGCCGGCGCCGCGTTGCAGGGCCGCATGATGCAGGCAGCCCTCAAGGCGGGCGTGGAACTGCGGGTGAATGCGCCGGTCAAGGAACTGATCGCCGAGGATGGCGCGGTCACAGGCGTCGTCATCGAGCAGGAGGGCAAGCCCCGCCGGGTGGGGGCGCGGCTGGGCGTGCTGGTCAACGCCGGCGGGTTCGCGCTCAACCAGCAGATGCGCGACACCTACATGCCGGGCAGCTCGATCGGCCACACCAGCGTGGCCGAGGGCGACACCGGCGAGATGATCCAGGAGATGATGCGGCATGGTGCCGCGATCGCGCAGATGGATTCGGCGATCGGCAGCCAGCTCTCGCTGCCGCCCGGCGCGGACCAGTGGCCGATCAAGCCGGGCGCGCAGGGCGTCACCGCCGCGCCCCACGCGATCCTCGTCGACCAGTCGGGCGTCCGCTACCTGAACGAGGGCGGCTCCTATACCGAATATTGCAACCGCATGATCGAGCGCAATCGCGAGGTGCCCGCCATCCCGAGCTGGGCCATCTTCGACAACCGGGTGATGGGCGGTTACATGATCGCCGGCACGATGCCGGGCTCCAAGAAACCCGATGCGTGGACCGAGCAGGGATATCTGCACACGGCCGACACGATCGAGGCGCTGGCCGCCTCGATCAAGGTCGATCCGGCCACGCTGGCCGCCACGGTGGAGCGGTTCAACGACTTCGTCGCGAAGAACGACGACGAGGATTTCCACCGCGGCAAGCGTGCCTACGACCGCTGGCTGGGCGACCCTTTCCGCAAGCCGAACGAGACGCTGGGCGATATCAGCACCGGCCCGTTCCACGCGATCCCGATCGTGCCGGGCGATGTCGGCACGCTGGGCGGGGTGGTGACGGACGACAAGGCGCGCGTGCTGCGCGAGGACGGCACGCCGATCCGCGGTCTCTATGCGACGGGCGTCTCGGCGGCCTCGGTGATGGGGCGCACCAGCCCCGGTTCGGGCGTCAACATCGGGCCGGCGTTCGTCTGGGGGTATGTCGCCGCCAACCATGCGGTGCAGGCTGCCTGACGTATCGTGAGGGCGCCGCCCGCCGGGCGGTGTCCCACCCGGTTATCGAAGGGGCGCCGGCGATCTGCCGGCGCCCCTTTTCGGTCAGAAGCGGAAGTCGAGCGTGACGCCGTAGGTGGCCGGCTCGCCCAGCACCTGATAGTCGCCAAAGGCGTTGCCGGTGAGTACGGCATAGGTCTTCACGTCGGTCACGTTGCGGCCGAACACCGACAGGGTCCACTTGTCGCCCGGCAGGGTATAGGCCGCGCGCAGGTTCAGCTGGAACGTGTCGGGCTGGAGATAGCGGTAGCCGGTGCCGTTCAGCCCACGGTCGCTCTTGGTCGGCGAAAACTCGCTCGTGTAGGTGGCGTTGGCCGCGAACAGCAGCGATCCGTCGTTGATCGGAATGGTGTAGTCGACGTTGGCGTTGACCGTCCAGTCGGGCGAGCGGACGATCCGCTGCCCCGAGAAATCCTGGGTGCAGAAGGTCCGGCCGCAGGTGCTGCTGTTCAGCCCCACCGCATTGGGCAGGCTGACGGTGGCGTTCGGGAAATCCTTGTACCGGGCGTGGGTATAGGAAACCCCGCCGGACAGGTTCAGCCCGTCGATCGGCCGCGCGCTCAACTGCGCTTCCGCGCCGTAAATCTCGGCGTTCGCCGCGTTCGCCGTGATCGTCTGGGTCAACCCGTTGAGGACGACGACCGAGCCGACCTGAAGATCCTTGTAGTCGTAATAGAAAGCGGCGGTATCGAACCGCAGCGTGCCGGCGCGTGTCTTGAAGCCGACCTCATAGGCGTCGACCTTCTCCGGCTTGATCGTGGCGAACAGCGGCGCGATGCCGTCGATGAACCCCGACTTGAAGCCCTTGCTGTACGATGCGTACACGTTGGTATCGGTGCCGAGCTCGTAGCGGGCGACCACGCGCGGCGTTGCGCTCCTGAACTTGTCCTTGCCGGGGTTCTGCGGCCCCGGGTTCTGGAGAAGGCCGGCGCCCGTGAGGATCGCCTGCTTCGGCCGCTCGATGCTGTAGCGCAGGCCACCGGTGAGGAACAGCCGCTCGGTCGCCTGCCAGGTGAGATCGCCGAATGCGGCAAATGCCTCCGTCCGGCGGCGGGTCTCGGTCGACGGGCCGGTCAGCGTGACGTTGTCATACTGGCGATACTTGTTGTGATAGTAATACAGCCCCAGCACATATTGCAGCGGGCTATCCCCCTTCGAGGCGAAGTTGAATTCCTGCTGGAAGGTGCGATAGTCTTCCTTGAAGCGCTGGTCGTACACCAGTTGCGCCGACCCGTCGGTCTCGAAGTGCGAATAGTTGTTCTCGGCCTGATAGCTGGTGATCGAGGTCAGCGCCGCCCAGTCCAGATCATATTGCGCCTTCACCGATCCATTATACTGTTTCGCCCGATTGATGACGGGATGGTTCAGCGAGGTGCGGTTGTCCCGCGTCTCCGAATAGCTGCCGGGGAACAGGAACTGCGCCAGCGACCGGCCGGTGATGGTCGTGGCGAGCGCGCGGCCATCGGCGATCTTGGCGGTGTCCAGCTTCACCGACAGGTCGAGCCGGTCGGTCGGCTCCCACCGCAGCTTGGCCGCGAAGGTGTAGGTGTTGAGCGGCGCGCTGTCGAAACCGGCGACGTCCTTGATGTAGCCGTCGCTCTTGCGATACGCGCCGAGCAGGCTGACTGCCGCATTCTCCGCCAGCGGGGTCGAGACATAGCCCTGGAGCCGGCGATCGTCGAACCGCGCATAGGTGGCGCTGAAGCGCCCTTCGGTGCCGGTCAGCGAGGGTTGCAGCGTCTCGATCAGCAGCGCGCCGCCGGTGGCGTTGCGGCCGAACAGCGTGCCCTGCGGCCCCTTCAGCACCTGCACCGAGGCGATGTTGACCAGATCGTTGTTCAGGCCGCGCGACGAGCGGATATAGACGCCGTCGATATAGGTCGCGACGTTGTTTTCGCCGCCGGAAAGTGCGGTGGTGATCCCGCGGATCGCCGGCTGGGTATAGACGCCGGTGCGGGCGATCGTGAGGCCCGGCGCGATCCGCGCGATATCCTCGAAGCGGGTGATGCCCGCCTTTTCGACCAGATCGCCCGAAACGGACGTGATGGAAATCGGCACGTCCTCGGTGCGTTCTGCGCGGCGCTGCGCCGTCACGATGATCTCGCCATCGCCTTCCGGTGTCGTCTGGGCGAAGGCCGGTGAAAGGGCGCATGCCGACGTGGCGGCGACGCTGATGAGCAGGGCGGTCCGGAAACGCATCAAATCTTCTCCCCCAAACGTGCAGGGCAGGCCGTCGCTGACCGACGATCGTGCTTCCTGTCGTGCTCCGGGGGCAGCGGCACCCGGCCCGCAGAAGGCGGCGCCTGTCGCCGCCTCCCGTTAAGGTAACGGGCGTTAGACGAGGGTGTGATCGCGTCAAAGTCGTTTCGCCGGCCCGTCGCACTTCGGGCGGCGCTGTTGCCGTTGCGCCACAGATCCCGGGCGGGTGGCGGATTCCGCCGGGGGCGGGTCAGCCCCCCAGCGACAGGAAGGCCTGGGCGAGTTGCAGCATGCGGACCTCGCTGTTCGGCCTCCCGAGGATCTGCAACCCCACCGGCAACCCGTCGACGAGGCCGGCGGGCACGCTGATCGCCGGCCAGCCGAGCAGGTTGGCGGCGGCGGTATGCGCGCTGTAGGTCGCCATGTAGCTGGGGGTGCGCCAGTCGGTCGGCGCCTGCCAGCCGGCGGTCCACGCCTGCCGGGTGGGCGCGACATGCTGGATCGTCGGCGACAGGATGAAGTCGTACCCTTCCAGCACCTGCATGAAGGTCCGCCAGATACGGCCGCGCGTCTCACGCGTGCGGGCCACGTCCTCGCGCGACAGATCCTGCCGGATCGCGAGGCCGGGGTCGCTGAGCATCACCATGTTGCAGGCCCGGTTCGGATCCTCGAAGACCTGTTGCGTCTCCTCCACCACGGCGCCCGCCGCCGCCAGCCGCTGCGCCGCGTGTCGCACCGTCTCGATCACGCGGGCGGACTCCGCGCCTGCATAGGTCGAGGCGTAACCGAAATCGTCCGTCCAGACGAGGCGCATGCCGTTCGCGCCATCCTCCAGCCGGTCAAGGTAATCGGGCGGGCTGTCGGGCAGGCAGAACAGGTCGCGCCCGTCGGGGCCGGCCATCACGGACAGCATCGTCGCGGCATCGCGGACGTCGCGCGCCAGCGGGCCGGACTGGGACAGCAGCCGGTTCACCAGATGCGTCCAGTCGGTGTCGGCGATCCGCCCGCGGGTGGCGATCATCCCGACGAGGCCGCAGTACGCGGCGGGCAGGCGGGTGGAGCCGAGGCCGTCTGCGGCAAGCGACAGCGGCACCATCGCGGCGGCCTGCGCGCAGGCGGCGCCGCTGCTGGAATCGCCGCATACCCGGGTGCGATCCCACGGGTTCTGCGGCTGCCGGTCGGTATCGCCGAATTCGCGCGTGGTCAGCCCGCCGACCGTGATGCCGACGATCACCGCCCCGGCGTTACGCAGCCGCTCCACCTCCAGCGCGTCGCGCTCGCGTAAGGTGGGCATCCCGGTCGAGGCGTCGCGATAGGTCATGCCGCCGACAGAAATCAGTTCCTTCACCGCCACCGGCACGCCGAGAAGTGCCCCTGCAGGCTCGCCCGCTGCAAGCGCCGCCTCCGCATGCCGGGCCTGCGCGCGGGCGCCATCGACGTCGATTTGGCGGAACGCATGCAGCACGGGGTCGAGCGTCTCGATGCGTCGCAGGAAATGATCGGTCACTTCGACCGGCGACAGATCGCGCGCGACGATCCGCTCACGGATCCGCCATGCCGGTTGCCAGCTCAACTCGTCGTCGGGGGCGGATGCGACGGATGCCAGCCGTGGCCCGATCGCCGGTCCGGCGGCGGCCTTCGGTTCGTCTTCCCGCAATGTGTCCGTCATGTCATGCCTCCCCGCACGGCGGGGGTCGGCGCTGGCGGCGGCATCGTCGCCGCCCCGGCATCCTGATCCTCCGCCTTTCCCGATCCTTCGTGAATCGGTGAGGCATCAACCTAGCGGTGCCCGCCGGACGCGGCCAGCGTTGATCCCACGGGTTAGCGCGTGTGTCGGCCTACAGGTCCGCGACGAGCCGCCCGTAGGTTTCCGGCCGGCGATCGCGGAAAAAGCCGAAGGCGGCGCGGTGGCGCTTCACCCGGTCGAGGTCCAGCGTCGCCACCAGCACGCCCGTCTCCTCCGCGCCGAAGCTGGCGAGATAATCGCCACGCTCGTCGGCGATGAAGCTGTGGCCGTAGAAGCTCATGTCGCCCTCCGTGCCGATGCGGTTCGAGGCTACGATCGGCACCACGTTGGACACCGAATGGCCCACCATCGCGCGGCGCCACAGCCGGCTCGTATCCAGTTCCGGATCATGCGGCTCGTTGCCGATCGCGGTGGGGTAGAACAGCACCTCGGCGCCCATCAGCATCATCGCGCGCGCGGTTTCGGGATACCATTGATCCCAGCACACCCCCACGCCGATCGTCGCGGCGGGCGTGGGCCACACCTTGAAGCCGGTGTTGCCGGGGCGGAAATAGAATTTCTCCTGATAGCCGGGGCCATCGGGAATATGCGTCTTGCGATAGACACCGCTGACCTTGCCGTCCGGATCGATCATGGCGAGGCTGTTGTAGTGATGCGGCCCGTCCGCCTCGAAGAAGCTGGTCGGGATGGTGATCTTCAACTCCGCCGCCAGCTTCTGCATCGCCAGCACCGCCGGATGACGATCGGTGGGCAGCGCCTGCGCGAAACGCGCCTCGTCCTGCGTCTGGCAGAAGTAATGCCCCTCGAACAGCTCGGGTGGCAGCACCACCTGCGCGCCCCTGCCCGCCGCCTCGCGAACGAGTTCGACGACGTGCGCGATATTCTCGTGCACGTCGTCGGAGAAGGCGAGTTGCATCGCGGCGACGGTGATCTCGGTCATGCGCGGTCCGTATCGTGGGGGGGCACCTGCTGGCTCATGCAGTGGAAGCTGCCGCCGCCGGTGAGGATATGGTCGGCGCGCAGGCCCACCGTGGTGCGGCCGGGGAACAGCGCCGCCACCGCCGCCACGGCTGCCGCGTCGTTTGGCGCGCCGTAGGCGGGCACCACCACGGTGGCGTTGCCGATGTAGAAATTCATGTACGAGGCGGGCACGATCTCGCCCTCGCGTTCCACCTTGCCGGGGGAGGGGAGGCCGACCACCTCCAGCCCGAAGGCGCGGCCGCGCGCGGCGGCATCGCGATAGACCGCCTCGTTGGGGTCGTCGGCGGTCGGCTCCGGCACCGCCAGCACGCCCGGCGCGACGAAGCGCGCGAGGTTGTCGACATGCCCGTCCGTATGGTCGTTGAGCAGCCCGTTGCCGAGCCACAGCACGCGATCGATGCCCAGATCCTCGGCCAGCCGCGCCTCCATGTCGTTACGCGAAAGGAAGGCGTTGCGGTTGGGGTTGAGCAGGCATTGCTCGGTGGTGACGGCAAGCCCGGTGCCGTCCACGTCGATCGCGCCGCCTTCCAGCACCCACTCGCAGCGGCGGGTGGCGAAGCGGGCGGCCTGCGCCAGCCGGTGGCCGATCGTATCGTCGCCCGGCAGTTCGTACTTCCCGCCCCAGCCGTTGAAGCCGAAATCGCGCGCCTGCGCCGGGGCGCCGCTGCCCTCGGGGCCGGTGAGGATGATCGGGCCGGTATCGCGCAGCCACACATCGCCGAAGCGGGCGACCTCCACGTCCACGTTCGGCCCGGCCATCGCCAGCGCATCGCGCCCGGCCAGCTTGTCGGCGGCGACCAGCACCACGCGCTCGCCCCGGCCGTCGGCATCCACCGCGCGGGCAAAGGCGATCGTCTCCTCGCGCGCGGCGTCCAGATCGTCGAGCCACAGGTCGGCGTGGCTCGGGAAGCCGATCCATACCCAGTCGTGCAGCGCCCACTCGGGCGGCTGGCGGTAGATCATCGCGCGGCCTCCGATGCGTCGCGGACGGCGCGGAATTCGCTGCCCGGGTTCCATTTGGGCCATGTGCCGCCATCCGCAAGCGCGCGGCCGATGCCATAATATAGTTGCAGGTCGTGCACCGCGCCGGACCAGTCCCACTCGGGGTCGTATTCGTCGGACGGCGCGTGGTAGCGCGTCGCCTCATAGGCGGCCTTCGCCTTCTGCCCGGCCGCGACGCCGCCCTTCACCAGATCGTCACCGCCGTCGAAATAGATCATCGGCACGCCCAGCTTGGCGAAGCTGAAATGGTCGGAGCGATAGTAGAAGCCCTTTTCGGGTGTCGGCTCCGGCTTCACCACCCGCCCTTGCGCGGTGGCGAGGCGGGTGAGCAGTCCTTCCAGATCGGACTTGCCCGCACCCACGAGGCTGATGTCGCGCGGGTCGCCGAGCAGATTCAGCGAATCCATGTTCGCGCCGCCCACCGTCTTGGCCCGCGGATAGACCGGATTGTTCGCATAATATTCCGAACCGAGCGTGCCCGATTCCTCGGCGGTGAGCGCGAGGAACACCACCGAGCGCTTCGGCGGCCCGCCCGCTCGGAACGCCTCGGCCAGTGCCACCAGCCCGGCCACGCCGGAGGCGTTGTCCACCGCGCCGTTGCAGATGTCGTCGCCGTTCACCGGCTCGCACCGGCCGAGATGATCCCAGTGGGCGGAGTAGAGGACATACTCGTCGGGCGTGGTGCTGCCGGGGATGATGCCGATCACGTTGCGCGAGGCCTGCCGGCGGATGCCGTTCTCAAGCGAGACGCCCGCTTTCAGCCCCAGCGGCACGGGCCGGAAGCCCTTCACCTTCGCTGCAGCGGTCAGCGTGTCGAGATCCTTGCCGGCGCTGGCGAACAGCTTGCGCGCCGCCTCGTTGGTCAGCCAGCCGACCGCCGCGCTCTGGTCGAGGTGATCGCCCTTCTCGTCGGTTTCGAGCTGCGGCCCGCTCCACGACGAGCGCACCACGTTGAAGCCATAGGCGGCAGGCGCGGTATCGTGGACGATCAGCGCCATCGCCGCGCCCTGACGGGCGGCTTCCTCGAACTTGTAGGTCCAGCGGCCGTAATAGGTCATCGCGCGGCCATCGAAGAGGCCGGTCGTCGCCCTGGCCTGCCAGTCCGGATCGTTGACGAGGATGACGACCGTCTTCCCCTTCACGTCCAGCCCGGCATAGTCGTTCCAGCCCTTTTCAGGCGCGTTGATGCCGTAGCCGACGAACACGACGTCGCTGCTTTCCACCGCGACCTGCGGCACGACGCGGTAGGTGCCGATCACCATGTCCGTCTTGTAGGCGAACGAGAGCGGGGTCCTGCCGCCGGTCACCGTGATGGCCGGCGTGTTCTTCAGCGTCAGTTCCACCAGCGGCACCGGCTGATACCAGCCGCCCCTCACCCCCGGTTTCAGCCCGGCGGCGGCGAACCGCTCGGCGATATAGGCGACCGTCTTGTCCTCGCCCGGCGTGGCTGGCGCACGGCCCTCGAACGAATCCTGCGACAGCGTTTTCGTCACCGTCTTCAGCGTATCGAGCGGGATTGCCGGCGGGGCGGCGGTGGCGGGCAGGGCCACGCCGGCAAGCAGCGCGGCAAGGACAAGGCGGCGGACGATCAAATCAAGTCTCCTGTCACCGGCAGCCCGGCGGATGACGGCTCATCGCACGACGAATGGAGCGGGGGCAACGCCGGGCGGACAGGGTGGTTGCTCAACCGGCGTATTTCACCGCGCAGCCATAGGGCCGCGTCACCGGCTGCGAGACGGGCTTGCCCGCGCGCATCTCGGCCAGCGCCGCCAGCACATGGTTGCGCGCGGTGGCGATGTCGGCCGGGTCGCTGGTCGGCTTGTCGTCGATCCCGCCCATGTAGACGAGGGTGCCCCGGCCATCGACCACGAACAGCTGCGGCGTGGCGCGGGCGGCGTAGGCGCGCCCGGCGATGCCCTGCGGATCGAGCAGATAGGCGGTCGGCTGCGCTTTCTCCTGCGCCACGAAGGCGGCGGCCTGCGCGCCCGTCATATGGCCCTGCTTGCCCGGTGCGCCCGAATTGATCGTGAGCCACACGGCGCCCCCTTTCCGTGCGGTGGCCTGCGTACGCTGCATGTTGCCGCCGGCATAATGCTTCTGCACGAAGGGGCAGCCGGGGTTGTTCCATTCCAGCACCACGGTCCGCCCCCGATAGTCGGCGAGGCGCACCGGCTTGCCGGTGGCGTCGGTGAGGGCGAGCGGCGGGGCGGGGCGGCCGACCTCGGGCGCGGCGAGCGCCGGGGTGGCGAGCGTGAGGGCGGCAAGAGCGATCAGGTGGCGCATGGCGGACGTCTCCGTTCAGGCGGTGAGCGCGGTCAATGTGCCCGGTGTCAGCACCTGCGGCAAGGTGACGGCCGGCTTGCCCGGGGCATAGAACAGGTAGAGCGGCACGCCCGACCTTCCCTGCCCGCTGAGGAAGCGGCCGATCGCCGCATCGCCGCGCGTCCAGTCGCCGATCAGTACCGCCACGTTACGGTGCCGGAAGGCGTCGGCCACCTCCGCCCGCTCGATCGCGGCCTTCTCGTTCACCTTGCATGTCAGGCACCAGTCGGCGGTGAAATACACGAACACCGGCCGGCCCGTCGCCTGCAACGCCGCGAGCCGCGCCTCGCTGAACGGCTCGGCGGCGAGCAGCCCGCCCTCCGCAGGTTGTGCCACGGCCGGCGCGCGCGGGATCACCGCGACCAGCGCGATGGCCGCCGCCGCCGCCGGGGCCAGCGGCCACCAGCTGCCACTGCGCCCGCGCGCCTGCCGCAACCCGACCCACCACAAGGCCACCGCCAGCAGGAGCGCCGCGCCGAGCCCCAGCGTCATCCCGTCCACCCCCGCCAGCCGGCCGAGGATCCACGCGAGGCCCAGCGCGGTGGCGAACATCGGCAGCGAGAGGATGCGGCGGAACCGGTCCATCCACGCCCCCGGCCGGGGCAGGCGACGGCGCAGCGCCGGCACGAAGCCGAGCAACAGGAACGGCAGCGCGAGGCCGAGGCCGAGGCCGGCGAACACGAGTATCGCCGCCGCCGCCGGCAGCACCAGCGCCGCGCCCAGCGCAGCGCCCATGAACGGGCCGGTGCACGGCGTGGCGACGAAGGCGGCCAGCGCCCCCGTCCAGAACGCGCCACCCGCGCCGCCCTTGGCCACCAGCGAGTCGCCGCCGGTGATCGCCGGCAGCTCGAACAGCCCGGCCAGGTTCAGTGCGATGCCGGCGACCAGCAGAAGCAGCACGAGGATGACGCGCGGATCCTGCAACTGGAACGCCCAACCGGCCGACGCCCCGCCCGCGCGCAACGCCAGCAGCAGCCCGCCCAGCGCCACGCAGACGAGGATGACGCCTCCGGCATAGGCCAGCGCCTCGATCCGCGCGGTCCGCTCGCTCTCCCCCGATCGTGCAAGGCTGAGCGCCTTGAGGCTGAGGATCGGGAACACGCACGGCATGATGTTGAGCAGCAACCCGCCCAGCAGCGCGCCGCCCAGCGCCGCCAGCAGCGTGACGCCGCCGCCGCCCGCGCCTTCCGCCGCTGCCGCCACGGGCGTGCCGGCCGCCGGCACCGTGCCCGGTTTCGCCGTCAGCAGCAGGCCGCTGCCCTCGCCGATCTTCAGCACGCCCTCGATAGCGGACGGCGTGGTGCCGCCGGGGGGCGCCTTCGTCTCGATCACCAGCATGTCGCCGTTGCGGCTGACCGCTTGCGGCGCTGCATAGTCGATCGCGCCGTCCGTCAGGGGGAAGAAATACGGATCGGCCACCGCCATCGCCGCCGGCAGCGGCACCGCCAGCCGCACCGCGCCGGGGGTCGCGGCAAAGCTGGCGGTGTCGCCCAGCGGGCGGGGGAGGGCGGCGCGCCAGCGATCGAAGGTGGCTGTCTTGTCCGCCACGCCGTCGCCCACCGTCAGGTCGATCGCGATCGCGGCCTGTTCGGGCACGCAGATCTCCTCGGTGCAGGCGAGCCACCGGGCGTTGCCCCGGATCGGCAGGGGCGTGCCGGGGGCGAGCCCGGCGGGGATCTCCACCCGGATCAGGTGGGCATAATCCGCCTCATAGACATAGTTCATCAGCCCGGCGATCAGCAGCCGGTGCGGCACCGGATATTGCAGCGGGCCGGCCTTCACCCCCGGCGGCAGCGTCCACGCGACCGTCGTTTCCACGCCCGAATCGCCCGGGTTCTGCCAGTATCCGTGCCAGCCTTTCGCCGGCCGCATCGCCAGCGCCAGCGTGACGGCGCGCCCGGCGGCGGGCCGGCTGCTTTCGGCCACCAGCGTGGCGGTGATGTGCGGCGCGGGCTGCGCGAAGGCGACCCCACCGACGAGGAGGGAGGCGAACAGCGCCAGCAGGCAGGAGAGGCGGGTGAGCATGGCAACCGCTATAGCACCGCCGCCGCGCCTCGCCATTCGAGATGATGGCATGCTGCGGATGCAAGCCCGGTCATCGCCGCACCACGCTGGACCTGTCTGGCGGTTTGCATCAGGAGCGCCTGCCTTGGCGCGCGGTGGACCCCGGCACGAGGCCGGGGTGACGGTGGGACGACACGGCCAGCCTTGCTTACCCGCCGCCGCGCCGCTCGGCGCGCAGACCGTCCCAGTAGGCCAGCCGCTCCGCGATCTTCGCCTCGAACCCGCGCGGGGCAGGGGTGTAGAAGGTCTGCGGCGCCATCTCGGCCGGCCAGTAATCGTCACCGGAGAAGCCATCGGGCGCATCGTGATCGTAGGCATAGTCTCGCCCGTAGCCAATCGACTTCATCAGCTTGGTCGGCGCGTTCAGGATGGCGGGCGGCGGCATCAGCGAGCCGGTATCGCGCGCCGTCTTCCACGCCGCCTTCTGCGCCTTGTAGGCGGCATTCGATTTGGGCGCGGTCGCGAGATACAGGCATGCCTGCACGATCGCCAGTTCCCCTTCGGGCGAGCCGAGGAAATCATAGGCGTCCTTGGCGGCGAGGCACTGCACCAGCGCCTGCGGATCGGCGAGGCCGATGTCCTCGCTGGCGAACCGCACCAGCCGGCGCAGCACGTAGAGCGGCTGTTCCCCCGCCACCAGCATCCGCGCCATATAATAAAGCGCGGCCTGCGGATCGGACCCGCGCAGGCTTTTGTGCAGCGCCGAGATCAGGTTGTAATGCCCCTCGCGATCCTTGTCGTACACCGCCATGCGCCGGTGGAGCAGCGCCGCCAGCCCTGCCGGATCGAGCGGTTCGGGGAGGTCGATCGAGAACAACGTCTCCGCCTGATTGAGCAGGAAGCGCCCGTCGCCATCGGCCGAGGCGACCAGCGCCGCGCGCGCAGGCGGGGTCAGCGGCAGCGCGCGCGCTTCCACTGTCTCGGCGCGCGCAAGCAGGGTATCGAGCGCGGCCGCATCCAGCCGGTTGAGGATAAGCACCTGCGCGCGGCTGAGCAGCGCGGCGTTCAGCTCGAACGAGGGGTTTTCGGTGGTGGCGCCCACGAGGATCACCGTGCCGTCCTCGACATAGGGCAGGAAGCCATCCTGCTGCGCGCGGTTGAAGCGATGGATCTCGTCGACGAACAGCAATGTGCGCTGGCCGAGGCGGGCATGGTCGCGCGCCTCGGCGAACATCTTCTTCAGGTCCGCCACGCCCGAGAACACCGCCGAGATCGCGGCGAAGCGCAGCCCCACCGCGTCGGCCAGCAGGCGCGCGATCGTCGTCTTGCCGGTGCCGGGCGGCCCCCACAGCACCATCGAGGAGAGCCGCCGCGCCGCCACCATCCGCCCGATCGCGCCGGTGGGGCCGGTGAGGTGATTCTGGCCGATCACCTCCTCCAGCCGGGTCGGGCGCAGGCGATCGGCCAGCGGCGCGGCCTCGCCGGG
>NZ_VNIM01000180.1 GCF_007785815.1 Alterirhizorhabdus solaris
GGGTACGGGGCATGGCCCGGGGCTTTTCCGGTTGAAGAATCGGAGGGGCGCTGTTAGGGGCCACGCCTTGCGCCGCGGACCACGCTTCGCGTCGAACCCTATTGCGTGCGGCCTTGCCCGCATGGAAGACCGGAGATTGAATTTTTTATGCAGATTCTCGTTCGCGACAACAATGTCGATCAGGCTCTCCGCGCTCTCAAGAAGAAGCTGCAGCGCGAGGGCGTTTATCGCGAGATGAAGCTGCGCCGTCATTACGAGAAGCCGTCCGAGAAGCGCGCGCGCGAGCGGGCCGCCGCGATCCGTCGCGCCCGCAAGCTGGAGCGCAAGCGCATGGAGCGCGACGGCGCGCGCTGAGCCGGTCCGGCTGTCCGCGCTTGCCTGAACGGCGGGGCGCGGGCAGGGTGACGATATCCTTTCTCCGACTGCGAGCAGCCTCATGTCCGTGACCGCCGTACCCCTGCGTCCGATCGCCAAGGGATCGCTGACGAAGCTGTGGGTCGGGATCGGCCTGCTGGCTGTCGGCGGCGTGGGGGCCGCCTGGTATACGACTAGCGCGCAGGTGGCGATGGCCACCCCGCCCGCCGCGTTCCTCGCGACCAACGCCAAGCGGTCGGACGTAAAAACCACGCCGTCCGGCCTGCAGTATCAGGTAATCCGCGAGGGCACCGGTCCGCGCGCCACCGCGCAGGACGTGGTGCTGGTCGACTATGACGGCAAACTCGCCAACGGCGAGACGTTCGATGCCAGCGCCCGCCACGGCGGCCCGGCGACGTTGCCGGTCAGCGGCCTGATCCCCGGCTGGGTCGAGGGGCTGCAGTTGATGAACCAGGGGTCCAAATACCGCTTCTGGATCCCGCCGGAGCTTGGTTACGGCCCGCAGGGCGCCGGTGACGGGGTGATCCCGCCGAACGCGCTGCTGGTGTTCGATGTCGATCTGCAGGCGATCATGCCGCGTCAGGCGTTGGGCGGTATGGGTGGTGCCATGGGTGGCATGGGCGGCACGCCCCATGGCGAGATGCCGCCGGGGATGTGACACCCGCCATAGAGTAACCGAAAAGGGCCGCCGGTGCATCGCGCACCAGCGGCCCTTTTCGTATGTCGTTCCGGACGATGGCGACCAGCATCACGGTTCACGGTTCACGGTTCACGGTCGCCGTGTGCCATGCGCTATGCGCCCGTGGCGGCCTCCGCGGCATGGTCGGACTTTTCTTCCAGCAGCACCTTGATCATCGCCACCATGGGGTCGGCGAGCGCGAGGCCGAGGATGCCGAACAATGCGCCGAAGAGGATCTGCGCGCCCAGTACCAGCGCCGGGGCGAGATCGACCGAGCGCCTGGCGACCATCGGGACGATCAGATAGCCGTCGATGATCTGCACGACGCAGTAGATCGCGATCGCCCACATGCCCGTGTTGAACCCGGCCGAAAAGCCGACGAGGATGATGAGCACGCCTGAGACGATCGCGCCGATGTTCGGCAGAAAGGCAAGCAGGCCGGTGAGAATGCCCAGCAGCGCCGCCATCGGCACGCCGACGAGGGCCAGCGCCACGCCGGTGCCCACGCCTTCCACCGCCATGCCCAGCAGGCGCCCGGCCATCAGCCGGCGCAGCGTGTGGCCCATGCGGGCGGAGGTCTGGTAGAAGGTCGCGCGCCGGCCCATCGGGAGCATCCACGCGAAGCCGCGTTCGTACAGCCGCGGCTCGATCGCGATGAACACGCCGATCACGAGGATCATCGCGAGGCTCGATATGGCGCCCAGCGCCGAGCCGACCGCCGCCGTGACCTGCCCGAGCGATCCCATGAGTTGCTTGGCGATCTCCGCACCGCCGCCGCCGCCATGCGGCACCAGCCCCATGCGATTGCCCCACGAGAACAGCAGCTCCATCTGCGCCATCACCACCACGCGCAACGTCTCGGCCTGCGCGGCAAGCTGGGAACCGGCGAAGTAGAAGGTCCAGACCAGGAAGGCGAGCGTGGCGAGACAGACGATCGCCAGGCGGAAACCGCGGGCGATCGGCAGGACGCGGCCCAGCAGGCGGGTGCCGCCATCCAGCATCGCGGCCAGCACCAGCCCGCCGAAGATCAGCAGCAGCGGCTGCGCCAGCCACCACAGCAGGATCACCGATACGCCGAGCCCGATCCACACGATCGCCCGGCGCAGTTCGTGGCGGGTAACCGGATTGCTGAAGTCCGCCGGGCCGGGTTCTTCCGGTGCGCGGGGCTCGACGGCTTCGCTCATGCTTCCTCGCTTATTTCACATGGTCCGGCCGCAGGCTGGTGCCGGCGCGGCTGCCGCGCATCGCGGTGAACCAGCTCAACGGGTTGAACAGGCTGGAGGTGCCATCGAGCGAGAAGGTGATGAACTCGGCCCGCCCGCCGATATTCTCGATCGGCACCGGCCCGCCGAGACCGTGGTTCTCCATCGAGACGCGGCTGTCGGCCGACTGGTCGCGGTTGTCGCCCATCAGGAACAGATGGCCGGCGGGCACCTTTATCGGCGCGACGTCGTCCACCGGGGGAATGTCGCCGAGATCGATGGTGTTGTAGCTGACGCCGTTGGGCAGCGTCTCGCGCACCAGCGGCATCTGGCAATAGAGCTTGCCGTCCGGCCCGCTCATCCGCAGCGGCGCCACCATGTCGCTGTCGCACGGCACGTTGGCATCGACCGGGATCATGGCGGGTGCCAGGAACTGGCGCTTCACGGGCACACCGTTGATGAAGACGGTGCCGTTGGTGAGCGAGATGGTATCGCCCGGCAGGCCGATCACCCGCTTGATGTAGTCGGTGTACTGGTCGCGCGGCTTGACGATCACGATGTCGCCGCGCTGCGGCACGTGGCCGAACAGGCGGCCGGGAATGAACGGGATCGCCAGATAGTCAGGCTGGCCGAACAGCCGGCCCAGTTGCAGGCCGATCGCGCCGGGGATGCGGGTGATGCTGGGCGAGACATAGGACCAGCCGTAGGGATATTTCGTCACCACCAGCCGGTCGCCCTTGATGAGCGTCGGCATCATCGACTCGCTGGGGATGTAGAACGGCTTGGCGATGAAGCTGTGGAAGGCGAGCACCGCCAGCACCAGCCAGAACACGCCCTTGATCTCGCCCCACCAGTCGGTGCCCTTCTTCTCGGGTGCGGCCTCGGTGACGGGGGCGG
>NZ_VNIM01000181.1 GCF_007785815.1 Alterirhizorhabdus solaris
ATCGGCCCGATCAATGCGCTGACCATCCTGGCGGAAGCCGGCGATCTGCGCCGGTTCAATCATCATCGTCAATTTCTGAAATTCTGCGGCCTCGATCTCGCAACGTGTCAGTCAGGCACGTTCCGTGTATGCCCAGACATGCCCCGGATACTCCGGTCGCAGCCGGATGCACGAGCCATCGTTTAACTACAGCCGGCCGCGTTTCGATTGTTTCTGAGGCACCTTCAGCCCCTCACGCCGCCAGATGCGCTCCACCCGTTTATGGTTCACCGACCAGCCGGCCGCATGCAGCAGCGCGGTCACCCGACGATAACCGTAGCGCCCATATTGCCCGGCCAGCACGATGATGTCTTCGGTCAGCGCCTGTTCGTCGTCTGCCCCGCACGGCACTTTACGCTGCGTCGACCGGTGCTGCCCGAGCACGCGGCACACCCGCCGCTCAGATACATCCAGCACCTCTTTTACCTGGTCAGTGCAGCGTCGGCGCCGCGCGGGGCTCAGAAGTTTCCCCGGGCAGCCTCCTGCAAGATGAGCTTGTCGAGCGTCAGGTCGGAGATCGCACGGCGCAGCCGCAGGTTCTCCTTTTCCAAATCCTTCATCCGGCGAGCCTGATCTGTCTTCAGGCCACCATATTCCTTGCGCCAGCGGTAGTAGGTCTGCTCGCTGACCGCGATCCGCCGACACGCCTCGGCGGTCGTGCCGACCTGACCCAGCATGATCTCAACCTCACGCAGCTTCCCGATGATCTCCTCGGGCTTGTGCTTCTTTGCAGGCATTCGTCGTCCCTTCCTCGATCCAGACTGTCATAGTCGATGGACCACTCAGAAGGGGGCTGCTCAATCGCTGCCTGGCAGGCAGATGTCCACCAGACATCTTGATCTCCCTGAATGATCAGCGGCTTTAAAATTAGTTCTCGGCAACAGCAGAACGACCAATGAGGCGCAGGGCTGCCGGACCGTTCCTTTGAATGGGAATGGGCGGTTCCGGCAGGAGCGGCCATTCAGGCGCGGGTGTGGAACGGCTTGAATTGGTCGACACCGGCCGCTCGCCTCACTCTCCACTGAATGGCGACGGGAAGGTTGGAGTCGTAGTGACGGGGCGGTTCCCAGTTGGGGAGAATGCCGTCCGAGCCGCCCTCCCCGCTGCACGATCTCGCACTGGAGATTGCGCGCCTGCTGGCGCGTGATCTGGCTCGGCAGCATAATGCAGAGCGCAAGACAGTCGCGACCGACAAGCGGCCATGACCGTGAAGGCGACCTTCATCTCAGGTGTGGAAAGCATGAATGGAGGAAAAGTGATGCGCTGCGCAATCTATGCGCGTTTCTCGACAGACAAGCAGGATGTGCAGTCGATCGAGACGCAGCTGATGATGTGCCGTCAGGAAATCGCCCGAAAGGGCTGGGACGAAGTGGCGTGCTTCACCGACGCGGCGGAGTCGGCGGCGACGCTGCACCGCCCCGGCATGAAGGCGATGCTGGCAGCGGTGGCGGCGGGGGGTATCGACATCGTCTATGCCGATGCCATGGACCGGTTGTCGCGCAGCCAGGCCGATATCGCGATGCTGTTCGAGCGGCTCCGGTTCCGCGGCATCGTGCTGGCGACGCGCAAGGAAGGCCAGGTGACGCCGTTGCACATCGGCATGATGGGCACGATCAACGCTGAGCAGCTGAGCGCCACCAGCGAGAAGACGCGCGATGCGCTGGTCCGCCGCCATGCGATGGGCAGGAACCCGGGCGGCTCTGCCTATGGCTACGAGCAGCGTATCAAGCATGACGGCAATGGCGAACGCATCCGTGGGCTGCAGCAGATCGTGCCCGCCGAGGCGGCGGTGGTGGTGCGGATCTTCGAGGACTACGCTGCCGGCATGTCACCCATCGCCATCACGCGGCGGCTGAACGCCGAGGGCGTACCATCGCCACGCAGCGGCAAGACTAGCGGGCGGCACCCCGGCAAGGCAGCGGCCTGGACGCCGAATACGTTGACCGGTAATGCCGCGCGGGGCACCGGCCTCCTCAACAACCCACTCTATGCCGGCAGGCGCCCCTACGGCAAACAGACCTACCGCAAGAACCCCGACACCGGGAAACGCCAGGCATTCATCAACCCAGAGGAGAAGCGGGCGAATACCATCGAAGTGCCCGAACTGCGCATCGTGTCCGTGGATCTGTGGGAGCGGGTGAAGGCGCGGCAGGCAACGCTGGCACGGGCACCCACATCGCAGGCCCCGGCCCTGCCCTTCTTCGCGCAACAGCGCCCCCGGTATCTGCTGACCGGCAAGATGACCTGCGGCAGTTGCGGCGCGAGCTATGCCAAATCGGGCAAGAGCCGGTTCGGGTGTCAGGGCGCCGCCAAGAAGGGGCCGACCTGGTGCGACAACCGGCTGACGATCCGCCAGGACGACCTCGACGCGCGTGTCCTGGCGGGGTTGTCGACCGAGATGCTGCGCGACGATGTCGTCGTGGCATTCCTGGCCGAGTATGAAGCGGAGATGCAGCGGCTGGTGGCCGAGACGGTCAGCACCCGCCCCGAGCGTGAGGTCGAGCTGGCAAACCTCGACCGTCAGATCGGCCTCGCCAAGGCGGCCATCCTGAAGGGCGTCGATGCGGCGATGTTCGTCGAGGAGATGAAGGTCTGGACCGAGCGGCGGCAGGTCTTGCTCGCCGAACAGGATGCCGCGCAGGCCGCATCCACGGAGTCCGAACTGCTGCACCCCGACCTTGGCCGCGTGTATCGCGAGAAGGTCGGACAGCTCACCGCGGCGTTCGGGGACGAGGCGCTGAAGGCGCAGGCGTTCGAACGGCTGCGCGCGCTCATCGAGACGGTGGTGCTGACGCCGGAGGATGGCGAGCTGGCCATCATCCTGCGCGGCGAGTTGGCATCGATGCTGGAGCTGACTGCCTCGGTCGCCATGCAAAACGCCCCCTCGGCTGTTGCCGAGGGGGCATTGCAAGTGAAGATGGTTGCGGGGACAGGATTTGAACCTGTGACCTTCAGGTTATGAGCCTGACGAGCTACCGGGCTGCTCCACCCCGCGCCGAGGTTATGACCGGGATATTTCCGGTGTGAGGTATGTGAACGGGTTCT
>NZ_VNIM01000182.1 GCF_007785815.1 Alterirhizorhabdus solaris
CCCGCCGCCATGTCCGCCACGCCCGGCGCCGCCACCGATGCCATCCCCGGCCCCACGCGCGAGCAGATGAGCGCCGCCGCCGGCCTGCCCCCCTCGCAGCAGGATGCGATGGTCAAGGGCATGGTCGAGTCGCTCGCCGCCAAGCTGCGCGCCAATCCGAAGGATGCGGACGGCTGGCTGCGGCTGATGCGCGCCCGCATGGTGCTCGGCGATCGCGCCGCCGCCACGCAGGCGCTGCGCGAGGGCACCGCAGCGTTCACCGGCGACAAGGCGACGCAGGACAAGCTGGGCGAAGGCGCGCGCGCGCTGGGCGTGCCGGGCGTCTGATCCGCCTGCTCACTCTCGCCGGCACGCGGCCGGAGGCGATCAAGCTCGCTCCGCTGGCGATCGCGGCGGCGGCGCGGCCGGGGATCGCCCACCGCCTCGTCGCCACCGGCCAGCACGCCGCGCTGTTCCACCAGACGCTCGCTGCCTTCGGGGTGGCGGCGGACGCGGATTTCGGCCTGCTCGTGCCCGGCCAGTCGATCGAGGCGCTGGCGGCCTCGGTGTCCGCCGCCGTCACCGCCGAGATCGCGCGCGACCGCCCCGACCTGCTGATCGTGCAGGGCGACACCACCAGCGCATGGGCGGCGGCGCTGGCGGCGGACGCGGCCGGCGTGCCGGTCGGCCATGTCGAGGCAGGGTTGCGATCGGGCGATCCGCTGCTGCCCTGGCCGGAGGAACGCAACCGCATCGAGATCGACCGGGTCGCCACCTTGCTGTTCGCCCCGACGCCCGTCGCGCTCGCCAATCTGCGCGACGAGCCGGACGTGCATGGCGTCGCGGCGATCACCGGCAACACCGGCATCGATGCGTTGCTGATGATGCGCGACCGGCTCGGCCCGCCCGACCCCCGGCCGGATGCGCGCCGGCTCGTCCTCGTCACCGCGCACCGCCGCGAGAATATCGGCGCGGGCATCGCCGGCATCTGCGCCGCGATCGTCCGCCTCACCGCGCGGGGCGATATCGCCGTCGCGCTGCCGGTGCATCCCAATCCGGCGGTGCAGGCGCAGGTCGTGGCGGCGCTGGGCGACGTGTCGCACGTCTCGCTGCTGGCCGCGCTCGATTACCCGGCGATGGTCCGGATGATGACGCAGGCGCACCTGATCCTCAGCGACTCCGGCGGCGTGCAGGAGGAAGCACCCGCACTGGGCGTGCCGCTGCTGGTGCTGCGCGAGAACAGCGAGCGACCGGAGGCGGTGGCCGCCGGCAACGCGTCGATCGTCGGCACCGATCCGGATCGCATCCTCGCCGCCGCCACCCGCCTGCTGGACGATCCGGCGGCGCATGCGGCGATGGCGCGCCCCGCCTTCCCGTTCGGCCGGGGCGACGCCGCCGATACCATCGTGGACCTGATCGAAGGCTGGCACGCCGGCCGGTCGATCTGATCGGTAGCGGGCGGATGCTTGCCAATTCCGCGCCCCTCGCCCATGTGGGCGCGGCGAAAGGACGAGCATGATGGCGAGCAACTGGACCCCCGAGAGCTGGACGACCCACGAGGCACGGCAGCTTCCCGACTATCCCGATGCCGGGGCGCTGAACGGCGCCACCGCCGAGCTGTCGCATTATCCGCCGCTGGTGTTCGCCGGCGAGGCCCGCGCGCTCAAGAATGAGCTGGCGCAGGTCGCGGCGGGCAAGGCGTTCCTGTTGCAGGGCGGCGACTGCGCCGAGAGCTTCGCCGAGTTCCACCCCAACAACATCCGCGATACGTTCCGCGTCATCCTGCAGATGGCGGTCGTGCTCACCTACGCCTCCAAGATGCCGATCGTGAAGGTGGGCCGCATGGCCGGCCAGTTCGCCAAGCCGCGTTCCGCCGGCACCGAGGAGATCGACGGCGTGAGCCTGCCGAGCTACCGCGGCGACATCATCAACGACATCGGCTTCGAGCCGACCGGCCGCGCGCCCGATCCGCAGCGGATGATAAAGGCGTACAATCAGGCGGCCGCCACGCTCAACCTGCTGCGCGCCTTCGCGCAAGGGGGCTATGCCAACCTGCATCAGGTCCATGCCTGGACGCTCGACTTCATGGGCCGCTCGCCGTGGGCCGCGCAATATCAGGCGGTGGCGGATCGCATCGGCGACGCGCTCGACTTCATGGCGGCGTGCGGGATCAACCCGCAGACGGTGCCGCAGCTGAACGGGACGCAGTTCTTCACCAGTCACGAGGCGCTGCTGCTGCCCTACGAGCAGGCGCTGACCCGGCAGGATTCGCTGACCGGCGGCTGGTATGGCCTGTCCGCGCACATGCTGTGGATCGGCGATCGCACCCGTTTCGAGGGGTCGGCGCATGTCGAATATCTGCGCGGCATCGGCAACCCGATCGGGCTGAAGTGCGGCCCCAGCCTCGAACCCGATGCGCTGCTGCGGATGCTCGACACGCTCGATCCGGCGCGCGAGGCCGGGCGCATCACGCTCATCACCCGCTACGGCCACGACAAGATCGAGAAGCATCTGCCCGCCCTCGTCCGCGCGGTAAAGCGCGAGGGGCGGCCGGTCGTGTGGTCGTGCGATCCGATGCACGGCAACGTCGTGAAGGCGGCCAACGGCTACAAGACCCGGCCGTTCGAGCGGATTTTGGCGGAGGTGCGCGGCTTCTTCGCGGTGCATCGTGCCGAGGGCACGCACGGCGGCGGCATCCATGCCGAGATGACTGGCCAGAACGTGACCGAATGCACCGGCGGCGCGATCGACATCACCGAGCAGGGGCTGGCCGACCGTTACCACACGCATTGCGATCCGCGGCTCAATGCCGGCCAGTCCATCGAACTGGCCTTCCTGCTGGCCGAGATGCTCAACCAGGAAATGCGCGAGCGCGAGAAGGCGGCGGCCTGACCGGACCGGCGGGGCGATGGCGGGGCCGGTCGTTTCTGGCTTGGTCTCCCCGCCAGTCATCGTTCCTGTCGTCGTCCCCCGATCTGTCGTCGCCCCCCGGCTCGTCGTCATCCCTGCGAACGCCGGGATGACGAATGGGGGTATGCGGGCGAGGCGTACCGCCCCCGCGCTCCTCGCCCTCCTCCTCGCCGCCTGCCAC
>NZ_VNIM01000183.1 GCF_007785815.1 Alterirhizorhabdus solaris
GCCCCTACCCTCAGCGGCCCCTCGCCGGACATCGTGGGCGCGGTGCTGGACTCGGTTGGCTAGGCACGGCCGCGCCACCATCGACGGCGCCCCCATCCACGACTACGATCCGCCGTTTCGCGCCTGACAAGGACTGCCGATGGCGACGCTCTCCCCCACCCTGCCCGATGACGACCGCGCCTTCCTCGGCCACCCGCGCGGCCTTGCCTACCTCGCCTTCGCCGAGGCGTGGGAGCGGTTCTCCTTCTACGGGATGCAGGCGCTGCTCGTGCTCTACATGGTCGGCCAGCTCCTGCTGCCGGGTCATGTGGAGAACGTCGCCGGCTTCCCGGCTTTCCGCGCCGCGCTGGAGGGGGCGTACGGGCCGCTGTCGGTGCAGGCGCTCGCCTCGGCCATCTTCGGGCTGTACGCCGGCCTGATCTACCTCACCCCGATCCTCGGCGGGCTGCTCGCCGATCGCGTGCTGGGCCGCACCCGCACGGTGACGCTGGGGGCGATGCTGATGGTGGCCGGCCATTTCCTGATGGCATTCGATGTCAGCTTCCTGATCGCGCTGGCCTGCCTGATCCTCGGCTGCGGCTGCTTCAAGGGCAATATCGCCGCGCAGGTGGGCGGGTTGTATGCGTCGGGCGATCTGCGGCGGGCGGATGCGTTCCAGATCTACTATCTCGGCATCAACGGCGGGGTGATCGCCGCCCCGCTGATCTGCGGCACGCTGGGCGAGCTGTACGGCTGGCATTACGGCTTCGGCGCGGCGGGCGTGGGGATGCTGCTGGGCCTCGCCATCTATCTCGCCGGGCGCCGCTACCTGCCGCCGGAGACGACGCGCGGCACGCGCGGGCCGAAGGTGGCGCTGGCACCCGGCGAGGGGAAGACGATCGCCCTGCTGATCGGCCTGTTGCCCGTACTGGCGGTGGCGGTGTGCGGCAACATGCAGATCTTCAACGCCTATCTGGTGTGGGCGCAGGAAAGCGTGGACTTCACCCTGTTCGGCCGGACGATGCCGACGACGTGGCTCATCACGCTGGACTCGATCACCTCGGTGGCGTTCCTCGTCGGCGCGGTGGCGTTCTGGCGGCTCTGGGCGAGGCGCTTCCCGGAGCCGGACGAGATTACCAAGATCGCGCTCGGCACGATGATCGCGCTGCTGGCGCCGCTGGTGCTGGCCGCCTGCGCCGCGCACGCCGCCGCCACGGGGGTGAAGACGCCCGTCGCGTGGCTGATCGTGTTCCACGTCGTCAACAGCATCGGCATCGCCAACGTGTTCCCGGTGGCGCTGGCGCTCTATTCGCGGGCGTCGCCGCCGGCGCTCGGATCGACGATCATCGGCATCTTCTACCTGCACTTCTTCGCCGCCAACATGCTGGTGGGCTGGCTGGGCGGCAAGCTGGATGCGATGCCCGCCGCCTCCTTCTGGTTGATGCATGCGGGGCTGATCGGGGTGGCCGGGCTGCTGCTGCTGGGCGCCCGCGCGCTGTTCGGCCACCTGCTCGCCCCGGCCCCGCTACTGGACAAATCGGGGCATCGAACATAGATAGAACATATGGCGCAGCTCGACACCCGCGAGAAACTGGCGATCCTCGCCGATGCCGCCAAATATGATGCGTCCTGCGCGTCGTCCGGCACCACCAAGCGCAACAGCGCCGGCAAGGCGGACGGCATCGGCTCGACCGAGGGCATGGGCATCTGCCACGCCTATGCGCCGGATGGCCGCTGCATCTCGCTACTCAAGATCCTGCTGACCAACAGCTGCATCTTCGACTGCCATTATTGCATCAATCGCAAGAGCAGCAACGTGCGCCGCGCCCGCTTCACCGCGCAGGAGGTGGTGAAGCTCACTCTCGCCTTCTACCGGCGCAACTATATCGAGGGGTTGTTCCTCTCCTCGGGCATCATATCCTCCTCGAATTACACGATGGAGCAGATCGTCGAGGTCGCGCGATCGCTGCGCGAGGATCACGGATTTCGCGGCTATATCCACCTCAAGACGATCCCCGATGCCGACCCCGAGCTGATTCATCAGGCCGGCCTGTACGCCGATCGCCTGTCGATCAACGTGGAACTGCCGACCGAGCGCGGGCTGAAACGGCTTGCGCCCGAGAAGTCGGCGGCGGGCATCGCGGGGGCCATGCGCGGGATCAAGGGGTCGATCGACGACGGTCACGACGCGAAGAAGAAATACAAGTCCGCACCCAGGTTCGCGCCCGCCGGCCAGTCCACCCAGATGATCGTCGGGGCGGACAGCGCCAACGACGGCGAGATCGTGACGACCGCGAGCGGCCTGTACGATCGCTTCGGTTTGCGCCGCGTCTATTATTCGGCGTTCAGCCCGATCCCGGATGCCAGCGCGATCCTGCCGTTGCAGCGCCCGCCGCTGATGCGCGAGCATCGGCTGTATCAGTCGGACTGGCTGATGCGTTTCTACGGCTTCACCCCGAAGGAGGTCGTCTCCGCTACTGGCGCGGATGGGATGCTGCCACTCGACATCGATCCGAAGATGGCGTGGGCGCTCAAGTTCCGCGAGAACTTCCCCGTCGACGTCAACACCGCGCCGCGCGAGATGCTGTTGCGCGTGCCGGGGCTGGGGGTGAAGGCGGTCAAGGCGATCCTGCTGTCGCGTCGCTGGCGGCGGTTGCGACTGGAAGACATCGGGCGGCTGACCGTCTCGGTCGCGAAGCTGCGCCCGTTCATCACCGCCGCCGACTGGACGCCGACCGGGCTGATCGACCGGGTGGACCTGAAGGCGCGCATCGCCCCGCCGGTGAAGCAGATGGAATTGTTTGCGGCCTGAGGGCAGTTCCCGACGCGACACCGACGCTTCCGTCGTCCCGGCCTTGTGCCGGGGTTCACCAAGGAACAGGCGAAGCGTCTGATCTCGAAGCGCCGGCTCGTGTCCCGGTGGACCCCGGAACAGGTCCGGGGTGACGGAGTGGGTGGTAT
>NZ_VNIM01000184.1 GCF_007785815.1 Alterirhizorhabdus solaris
CGGCAGCAGCGCCGCCAGTGCGCCAAGTGCGGGCAGGGCGCGGACCGATCGGATCACGCGGCGATCTCCGCCAGCATCTTCTTGTCGAGACGGGCGACCAGCCGCTGGAGCAGTCCGCCCAGCGCCTTCGCCTCCTCGGGGGTGAAATCGACCAGCAGGTCGTTCCACAGGGCGACGACACGCGGCACCATGCGGTTGGCGGCGGCGGTTCCCTCGGCGGTGAGGTCGAGGTGGATGACGCGGCGATCCGACCTGCTGCGACGGCGGGCGATGAAACCGCGCGTCTCCAGCTGATCGAGCATCCGGGTCATCGCGCCGGTGTCATGATCGAGGCAACGGGCCAGCCCGCCGGAGGTGTCGGCCAGTCCATCCCGAAGCTGCATCAGCGCGACCCACTGGATGAAGCTGAGTTCCAGCCCCACGAACATCGTCTCGGCGAGCATCAACGACAGCTTGTGGGCGCGTCGCAGCAGGTAACCGAGCGACCGTGTGGTGTGATAGTCCTCCAAGCGGATCGGACTCATGTCCATGTCGCTGCCCTTGCATTGATTGCCGAGGCAGCGAATGACGTGTCGAAGTGTTTCCGTCAACCCGGCTTTTGCAGCGCGATGTGCATGGTGAACGCGTTCTCCTCGCCCGGCGCGAAGGTGAGGATGCCGGGCTTGGCGAAGATGTCCCCCAGGAAACCGGCGGGGTCGGCGATGCCGTGCCACGGCTCGATGCAGATGTAGCCGGCACCGGGCTTCGTCCATATCCCCAGCATCGGCATATCGGGAAAGTCGATCGCCAGTTGCGGGCCGGCAGGGGCGCCATAGGTGACGGCGCGGCTTGCCGGCGTATCGAGGATGATCGCGTCGTCGGTGAACAGCGCGTCGGCCAGCGGCAGCACGTCGCCTTCGATCGGCGTGGGGCGGGGGGTCGGGGACACCAGCCCGTCGCCGTCCAGCCGCCGGATCGGCGCCGGTTCCGGCCGGGCGAAGTGGATGCGATGGATGTCGCGGGGCTGGCCGTACGGAAGCGGCCAGCGCAGCGCCGGGTGGAAACCAAAACTGGCCGGCATCGGCGTGTCACCCCGATTGGCGACGGTCGCCGTCACCGTCAACGCCCCGTCGTGGAGGGTGAACCGCACGTCCAGCCGGAAGTCGAACGGATAGACGGCGCGCGTCTCGGCGTCTGCCTCCAGCCGGAAGATCACATGATCCGCCGTCTGTCCGGCGACGCTGAAGCGGCTGCGGCGGGCGAAGCCGTGCTTGGCGAGATGGTAGGTCTCGCCATCCAGGTGGTAGCTGTCCCGGTTCAGCCCGCCGACGATCGGGAACAGCAGCGGGGCGCGGCCGGTCCAGAATGCCGGGTCGCCGTCCCACAGCAGATCGCGACCCTCGGCATCGCGCAGATAGTGCAGCTCGGCGCCAAGCGCGGTGATGCCGGCGGAGAGGCCGCCGCCAGCGATCTCGATCATGGTTTCAGGCTGGTCGGGCATGAGGACTCCATCGAGGGGCAAGGACAGGTGGAGGTTGCGGGTCAGTCGGCGGCGGCGGCGGTGTCAGCCACCTTCGCGCCGCGGTTCCCCATCGCCCGCGGGTGGCCGGTCGTGCTGTCCTCGGCCGTCTGCCGTTCCACCTCGGCATTGATCGTCGCACCGAGCAGGATCGCATAGGAGGAGACGAACAGCCACATCAGCAGCACCACCACCGCGCCCAGCGATCCGTAGGTCGCGTTATAGTCGCCGAAGCGCGCCGCGTAGAAGCCGAAGCCGAGCGTGGCCAACAGCCACAGCAGGGTCGCCAGCGCGGAGCCCAGCGACAGCCAGCGCCAGCGCGCATCCGCCCGGTCCGGGGCGAAGCGGTAGGTCGCGGCGATGGCCATGCTGGCGAGCGTGCCGGCCACCGCCCAGGTCGCGACGCGGATCAGCGCCGCCGCCGCCGGGCCGATCCCGCCGATCAGCGTCTGCACATAGCCGAGCACCGAGGCGGAGAGGATGCCCGCGATCCCCACCAGCACGGCGGCGATAATGATGGCGAACGAGATCAGCGTGGTGACGACGATATTCCGACGCTCCACCTGCTCGTAGATCACGTTCAGCGCCGCCATGATCGCGCCCGAGGCACGGGTGGCGCCGTAGATCGAGACGGCGAGGGCGATGGCAAGCCCGACCCCCGTCTTGGAGGCGGCGGTGGTGGTGACGCTGACGAGCTGCTCGTAGATCAGGCGGGCGGCATCGGCCGGCACGAGGTCGATGATCGTGCGCATGTGCGTCGCCACCGTCGCGGGATCGGCGATCAGGCCGTACGTCATGATGAGCGCGCCGAACAACGGCACGATCGAGAGGAAGCCGTAGAAGGCGACGCCCGCCGCCATCAGCCCGATATTGTCGCTGCCCGTCTTGAACCAGACGCGCTTGAGGATCGCGCCCCACGCCGCCGCCGGCATCTGCAACGGGCTGGTCGCCGCGCGGCCGTGGCCATGCGGCGCTTCCTTCACTCCGCCCGATCCTGCCTCCGTCGTCCCCGCCATCGTCGTCCCCCTGTCGTTCCGTTCAGGGGTAACTCCCGATGGCGGATAAAGGCCCGCGTCGCGATCATGTCGTTTTCTTTCAGTGGCGTTTTATTGGGAGCCGATCGCGGGTAGGTGCGTTGGCGAGGTTCGGGGCAGAATTCAGGGCCGGCACAGGCCTGCGGGGGTATTCGTTGTCGAGTAGTGGTGGGAAATGGCTGGCGGCCGCGCAGGGGATGGCCCTGATGGCGGGAACGCTGGCGGCGGGGCCGGCGCTGGCCCGGCAGGAAGTCCGCCCGATCGACCCCGCTTTCGACGAGGCATTGCCGCCGCTGGACGCGACTGCCGCCCCGCCTCTGGCCGCGCCGGTCCCGGCGATCACGCCGCCCGCCGCCGACCCGGAACTCACCCGTCCGCTGC
>NZ_VNIM01000185.1 GCF_007785815.1 Alterirhizorhabdus solaris
GACCGCCACCGCCTTGCGCCCGTAATGGCGCTTGCCCACCACCTGCGTCTGCGCGGTGGCGGTCAGCACGGAGAGCGGGCGCTCGCCCATCATCGCCTCGATCAGTTTCCAGCTCGGGTTGGGCGAGAGTTGCAGCAGCGCCTCGTCCACCGCGACGAAGGCGATCTCGGCGGCCGGTGGCGCGCGGCCGGCGGCGTCCTTCACCTGCACCGCCACCTGCGCCACGTCGCGCACATGATAGGTCGCGCGATCGGGGCGCACCGCCACATCGAGCCGGTTCGCCTCCCACCCGACCGAGATCTTGGCGATACCCAGGCGGAAGCTGGGCTTGGCGAGATCGACCAGCGCGGTGGGCCGCGCGCCCTCCCGGCTGAAGAAGGGCAGGTTCCAGCGGCGGCCGAAATCGGCCAGCCACAGGCGCCACCCCGCCACCCGCCCGCGCACCGCCAGCACCGAGACATAGACGTCGGGCGCATACCCCGCGCCCAGCTTCACCGACACGACCGGATCCTTGCCGGACAGGTCGGTGACGAAGCTGGAGAGCACGCCCTCGCGCTCCACCGTCACCAGCGCGGTGGCGGCGCGGAACGGCATCCGCACCTGAAAGCGCGCGGTGTCCCCGGCTTTGTACTCGCGCTGCTCGGGCACCAGATCCATGCGGTCGCCGTTGTCGCCGCCGAACCACCAGTCGTCGTCGCCCGCCAGCCACACCGAGGTGACGGCGCGGCTGACATTGCCGGCGTCGTCCTCGGCGGTGGCGACGGCATAGACCTCGCCCGATACGCCCGGATCGAGCGCGCATTGGGCCAGCCCCTGCGCGTCGCTGCGGGTAGAACAGGAGGCCGACAGCTTCGTCACCCGCGCATTGTTGTCGAACGCGTAGAAGCCGCCGATTAGCCGCCGCCGCGCCGACAGCACTTCCCGGCTGTAGAGCGCGACCGATACCTTGCGGCCCTTCACCGGCCGGCCCGCCGGATCGAGCACGACCAGCTTCAGCCGCAGGTCGTCGTCCTTCATCAGCCAGCCGTCGGTCTTCACCCCCACCCGCACGGCGGCGGGGAGCACGGGGATGCGCGTGGCGGCGGTCAGGGTTTCGCCGTTGGCATCCTGATAGTCCATCTCGACCGACACCATCGTCGCGCCGTCGAGCGTGCCCGGCATGTCGAGGCCGATGCGCGCGGTGCCCTGCGCCGAGAGCGTCACCGGCAGCGTCTGCGCCGATGGCAGCGGCGGGGCGATCGCGTTGCCGTCGCCGTCGAGCGGGCTGACGCCCTCGCGGATCGCGCGGCCGCCGAAGGTCCAGCCGTCCCACCCCCTCGGCGCGCCCTCGTCCCCGGCAAAGGCGGTGCGCACCGTGACGGGCATGGCCGCCGCGCCGCCGCCGCTGAGATACCCCACATAGAGATCGACCGGCAGGCTGGCCGGGCGGATCGCCACCGTCTTCGGCCCGGCGATCGTCGCGCGCATCGTCGGCAGGCGATATTCGTCCACCCGGATCGACTGGTCGGTGAAGATCGTCCGGTCGCCGATAAGGAAGCGGATGTCGTAATCGCCCTGCGCCGCGCCGGCGGGCGCGGTCCATTCGCTTTCGCCGATGCCGTTCGCGCCGATCGTGAGCGGCAGGTCGAACACCGTGTCCGATCCGCGATGCGCCAGCCGCAGCGTGCCGCGCATCGCGCCCGCCAGCGCAAAGCCACGCGCGGCGGGGCGACGGACGACGTGCTTCATATGCACCGTCTCGCCGCCACGCATCAGCGTGCGATCGAGGATGGTGTGGAAGATATCCTCCGGCGCGCTCCAGCCGAACGGCAGGTCGAAATCATAGGGGCGGATGCCCTCGCCCCATTGCGTCATGGTGAAGCTGAAATCGCCGCCGCGACGGGCCGACACCATCAGCGGGTGGCCGTCGCCGTCGTCGCAATCCGCGTAGCTGCGCGGTTCGGGCAGGCCGCGCACCACCAGCCGCCCCTGCGCGTCGCTGGTGCCGTCGCCCAGCGACCGGCCGGAGCAGGCGTCCGTCACGCTTACCGCCGCGCCCGCCACCGGGCGGCCGCTGTCCAGCGCCGTGACCCACGCCAGCGAGGTGCCGTGGCCCCATTTGAAATGCACCGCCATATTCGTCACGAGCGCGCCCGCCGCCACGTAGCGCGGCGCATCGCGCCCCAGCAGTGCGCGGCCGAGTACCGGGCTGGCCAGTTCCACCACATAGAAACCCGACGCCTTCAGCGGCACGCCGACCACCTCGAACGCCTTGCCCTTGCCCGGCAGCGCCAGGGACAGCGGGTTCGCGCCGCCCACCCCCTTCAGGATCGAACGATCGCCGGTGTGGTTGACCGTCACCTGTTTGCCGCCACGCGCCTCCTCGCGGAAGTCATTGGCCGCCGCTTTCGTGATCCGCCGCAGCCATTGCGCGATCGTGCCGTCGTCGCCCGCGATCCGCGCCACCTTGCCGCCCACCGCCAGCGTCGATCCACGCAGGGTCGGCTCCACGTTGCGCACGGTGACGGGCAGCACGCCGCCCTCGCCCGCCTCGAGGATGCCGAAATCGGCGGCGAACTTCACCAGCGGCGGCGCGGCGTCGATCCGCACCGCCAGCGGGAAGCGGCGGGCGTTGGCGAGCGGCCGGCCGCTCTCGTCCGCCACGCCCGCCGGCAGCACCACCTGTCCGGCAACGTCGGCGGGCAACGGTGCGGCGAACCTCACCTCGCGGACGGTGGCGGCGCGTTCCTTCTCCAGCGCGGGGGCGATCGACCTGCCGGCCACCTCCAGCCGGATCGCCCGCGCCTGTTCCAGCGGGATCGGCGCGGTGAAGCGGACGGTGGCCGGCTCCACCGGGCTGCACCCGGCCTGCGGGTTCACCCGCGCGCACTCGAACCGCGCCTCGAAGCCCTTG
>NZ_VNIM01000186.1 GCF_007785815.1 Alterirhizorhabdus solaris
GAAACAGCGGCGGGCGTGGAGACGCCATCGGTGGACCTTCGGCGTCGAGCAACGGGGGCTGGGGCGTGCCGCCGCGAGCGACGGTCGATGCGCGCGTCCGGGCGGACGCGTTGCGCCCGGCCATGCGACACCGATGCGGCCCCGGCCGCGTCCAACGTCGCTCGAACGGACAGGTCCGTGCCACGGCCAACCCCTGGGCCGGGACAAGAGCGACCGAACGCCGGCAGGTCTCCTGGCTCGCGGGTCAAGGTCACGACGTGCGGCCTTCCCGGATGCTCATCCAGTGGCTGCGCCCGATCCCGAAGGAGGGGCACGATGCACGTCGCACTCACCGCTTACAGTTGCAGGGACAGCCGCGGCTTCGGGCGAGAAATCGCCCACACCGCATTCCCTCTAAGGCTTCTCGCGAA
This sequence comes from Alterirhizorhabdus solaris, assembly GCF_007785815.1. Classification (GTDB taxonomy): domain Bacteria; phylum Pseudomonadota; class Alphaproteobacteria; order Sphingomonadales; family Sphingomonadaceae; genus Alterirhizorhabdus; species Alterirhizorhabdus solaris. The sequence continues at coordinate 411 of NZ_VNIM01000186.1, forward strand.
GCACCGGCGCGATCATGGCGCCCCCGTGGAACGGGGACGCCGGACCGCTAACGCGCGACGGCCGCTTAGGCAATGGCGGGCACGATACCGGGGTCGCCGAAGCGGCGCGGTTTTGGTATCGGCCGCCGCATCGTGATAGCCTGCCACCATGCGCTGTCCCAACCGCCTCGCCTCCTATCGCCGCCGCCGCGCGTTGTCCCGGCGATGACCGCAGCCACCCCCATGCGCCCCGAGGGCACCGCCGCCGACTGGACCGTTCCGCAGGACTGGAAACGCTATACGCCCGCCGAACATGCGCTGTGGGACCGGCTGTTCGCGCGGCAGGCGGCGATGCTGCCGGGGCGGGTGGCGCCCGCCTTCCTCGCCGGGCTGGATGTGCTTCGCCTGTCCAAACCCGGCATCCCCGATTTCGACGAGCTTTCGGACCGGCTGATGAAGGCGACCGGCTGGCAGGTGGTGGCGGTCCCCGGGCTGGTGCCGGACGACGTGTTCTACGAGCACCTCGCCAACCGCCGCTTCGTGGCCGGAAACTTCATCCGCACGCCCGACCAGATTGACTATCTGGAGGAGCCGGACGTGTTCCACGACGTGTTCGGCCATGTGCCGCTGCTCGCCGATCCGGTGTTCGCCGATTACATGCAGGCTTACGGCGAGGGCGGCCGGCGGGCGGGCGGCATGGATGCGATCGACAAGCTAGCCCGGCTCTACTGGTACACGGTCGAGTTCGGGCTGATCCGCGACGGCGACGGGCTGAAACTGTACGGCGCGGGCATCGTCTCGTCGTTCGGCGAGAGCCGTTTCGCGCTGGAGGATGACAGCCCCAACCGGCTCGGCTTCGATCTGCGGCGGGTGATGCGGACGCGCTACCGCATCGACGACTATCAGCAGACCTATTTCGTGATCGACAGCTTCGACGACCTGCTGCGCCAGACGCAGGAGACCGACTTCGCACCGCTCTACGCCGCGCTGGAAACGCAGGCCGATCTCGATCCCGAGACGATCCTGCCGACAGATCGCGTCATCACGCGCGGCAGCCAGACCCATGCCCGGAGGCACTCAGCATGAGCACCGACAACCCCCTCGGCCTCGACGGTTTCGAGTTCGTCGAGTTCACCGGCCCCGATCCGCAGGCGCTGGCCGCGTTGTTCGAGGCGATGGGCTTCACCCATGTCGCCACGCATCGCTCCAAGGACGTGCGGCGCTACACGCAGGGGGACATCAACTTCCTGCTGAACATGGATACGGCGGGCCAGGCGGCCGAGTTCCGCAACGCCCACGGCCCGTCCGCCAACGCGATGGCCTTCCGCGTCCACGATGCGCGCGCCGCCTTCGACGAGGCGGTGAGGCGCGGGGCGACGCCCGTGACCGGCCCGGTCGGCCCGATGGAGCTGAACATCCCGGCGATCGAGGGGATCGGCGGATCGAACCTGTATCTGGTCGACCGCTACGGCGCGCAGGAGATCTACGACGTCGATTTCCGCGCCGTGGAGGGGGCTGCCCGCAACGACCGCTCGGTCGGGCTGCACACGCTCGACCACCTGACGCACAACGTCAATCGCGGGCGGATGAACCATTGGGCTTCGTTCTACGAGCGTATCTTCAACTTCCGCGAGATCCGCTATTTCGACATCGAGGGGCAGGCGACCGCGCTCGTCAGCAAGGCGATGACCGCGCCCGACGACAAGATCCGCATTCCGCTGAACGAGAGCCAGGACGAGCACAGCCAGATCGAGGAGTTCCTGCGCGCCTACAAGGGCGAGGGCATCCAGCACCTCGCGCTGGCCACCGACGACATCTTCGCCACGGTGGATGCGCTGCGGGCCAACGGCATCCGCTTCCAGGATTCGCCCGAAACCTACTTCGACCTGATCGACAAGCGTCTGCCCGGCCACGGGCACGACGTGGCCGAGATGCGCCGTCGCCGCATCCTGATCGACGGATCGCCGGAGACGGGCGGGGGGCTGCTGCTGCAGATCTTCACCGAGAACATGGTCGGCCCGATCTTCTTCGAGATCATCCAGCGCAAGGGCAACGAGGGCTTCGGCGAGGGCAACTTCAAGGCGCTGTTCGAGAGCATCGAGCTGGACCAGATCCGGCGCGGCGTGATCCCCGCCAAGGCGTGAGCGAGGTGGCGGCGTATCTGACCGGCTTCGGCAACCACTTCTCCACCGAGGCGGTGGCAGGCGCGTTGCCGATCGGGCGGAACAGCCCTCAGCGGGTGCCCTTCGGCCTGTATGCCGAGCAATTCTCCGGCACCGCCTTCACCGCCCCGCGCGCGGAGAACCGGCGGAGCTGGCTGTACCGGATGCGCCCGCCCGCCGCGCACCCGCCGTTCGCGCGGTGGGAAGGTGCGCCTGCCACCGCCTCGGTGGAGAAGTGGTTGCCGAAGCCGGTCAGATACGCCGCCACCTCGCTCACGCCTTGGCGGGGATCACGCCGCGCCGGATCTGGTC
>NZ_VNIM01000187.1 GCF_007785815.1 Alterirhizorhabdus solaris
GTCCGAGGATTGTCCCCATGGCGACGTCGTCCCCTCCCCTCCCGTCAGGCCACCGATCGGCCGGCAAGGCGTCACCCGGCAAGTCCGGCTCCGGCAAGACGCTGGACGCGCTCAACTTCTTCCTCGCCGACGTGCGTGACGGGCTGGGGCCGTACCTCGCCATCTATCTCCTGGCGGTACGCGGGCCGCAGCACGGCTGGAACGAGGCGACCGTGGGGCTGGTGCTGACGATCGCGGGCATCGTCGGCCTGCTGGCGCAGACCCCGGCGGGCGGGCTGATCGACCGCAGCCGCAACAAGCCGCGTATCGTGATGGTGGCGGCGCTGCTGGTGACGTTGAGCAGCCTGTCCCTGCCCGTCGTCTCGGGCTTCACGGCGGTGGCCGTCACCCAGTCGATCGCGGCGGTGGCGGGCGCGGTGTTCGCTCCGGCCATCTCGGCGATCACGCTGGGGCTGGTCGGGCCGAAGCTGTTCGCCAAGCGGGTGGGCCGCAACGAAGCGTTCAACCATGCCGGCAACGCCGTGTCGGCGGCACTGGCCGGCGCGCTGGCGTGGAAGTTCGGCCCGGTCGTGGTGTTCTGGCTGATGGCCGGGCTGACGGTGGCGAGCATCTTCACCGCCTCGCGCATCCGCAACAAGGATATCGATAACGCCGTGGCGCGCGGCCTCGATTGCGAACCGGACAAGGGTTGCGACGAACCCAGCGCATGGAAGACGCTGGTGGAGAACCGGCCGCTGATGGTGTTCGCCGCGATCGCCTTCCTGTTCCACCTCGCCAACGCCGCGATGCTCACCTCGGTCAGCCAGCTGCTCGCGAAGACGGTGGGCAAGGATCAGGCGACCTCGCTGACGGCGGCGTGCATCGTGGCGGCGCAGCTGGTGATGGTGCCGGTCGCGATCTTCGTCGGCCGCCATACGGAGCGGCTGGGGACCAAGCCGATCTTCCTCGCCGCCTTCGGCTTCCTCGCGCTGCGCGGCGCGCTCTACACCGTGTCGAACGATCCGTGGTGGCTGGTCGGCGTGCAGGCGCTGGACGGGGTGGGCGCCGGCATCTTCGGCGCGCTGTTCCCGGTGGTGATCGCCGACCTGACCGAAGGCTCGGGCCGGTTCAACGTGAGCCAGGGCGCGGTGGCGACCACGCAGGGGCTGGGCGCCGCGCTCTCCGCCTCGCTCGCCGGGTCGATCATCGTGTGGGCCGGCTATGGCGCCAGCTTCCTCACGCTGGCCTCCATCGCGGGCGCCGGCTTCCTGCTCTACCTGTTCGCCATGCCGGAGACGAAGAAGGGCAAGGTGTAGGGTCTGTTCGAGAATTCGCGGAAGAGCGAGTTTCGAGGCGGTGCCGCCAAACCCGTCGTAACGGGTTCCGGACGGGCTCTCAGTCGAACTCGTAGGCGCGCTCGCCGTGGTGGCTGAGGTCGAGGCCGTCATGCTCCTGCTCGGCGGTGGCGCGCATCGGCACCAGCAAGGCCGCGCCCTTCGCCAGTACGAAGGTGGCCACGGCGGACCAGAGCGCGACGATCGCCACCGCGCCCGCCTGCACGCCCAGTTGCGGCAGCACGCCGTTCGTCACCGCAGCGCCGGTGCCGCCCAGCGCGGCGCTGCCGAACACCGCCAGCAGCACCGAGCCGAGCATCCCGCCGACGCCGTGCACCGCGAACACGTCGAGCGAATCGTCCACCTTCCAGCGATGCTTCACCGCCAGCACCGCCGCGAAGCAGACGAGCGAGCCGAGCGCCCCGATCGCCACCGCGCCAGCGGGCGTCACCCAGCCCGCCGCCGGGGTGATGGTGGCGAGGCCGGCCACCGCGCCGGTGACGATGCCGACGGAGGTGGCCTTGCCGATCTTGATCCGCTCCACCACCGCCCACGCCAGCGCGGCGGCGCAGGCCGCCAGATGGGTGGCAAGCAGCGCCGACCCCGCCGTCGCATCGGCCACCAGCGCCGATCCGCCGTTGAAGCCGAACCAGCCGACCCACAGCATCCCCGCACCGATCATCGTCATCGCCGGGCTGTGCGGCGGGATCAGCGATTGGGGGAAGCCGCCGCGCGGGCCGATCATGATCGCCAGCACCAGCGCGGACAGCCCCGCCGTGGTGTGCACCACGATGCCGCCGGCGAAATCCTGCACGCCCCATGCCGCCAGCCAGCCGCCGCCCCAGATCCAGTGCGCCACCGGCACGTACACCAGCAGGATCCACAGCGCCGAGAACAGCATCAGCCAGCCGAACCGCACCCGTTCCGGAAACGCGCCGACGATCAGTGCCGGGGTGATGATGGCGAAGGTCATCTGGTAGAGCGCGAACACGTTCTCCGGCATGGTGAGGCCGGCGCGGACCGGCGCGAGGTTGGCCAGCCCGATCGCGGAGAGATCACCGATCCACGGCCCTGCCCCGCGAAACGCCAGACTATACGCGCCCGCGAACCACAGCAGCGAGGCCAGCGCCGCCAGCGCAAAGCAGTGCATCAGCACGGAGAGGAAATTCTTGGCGCGGATCAGCCCGCCATAGAACAGCGCGAGGCCCGGCAGCGTCATGAACAGCACCAGCGCCGAACTGACGATCAGCAGCAGCGTATCCGCCTTGTCGATGCCGTCGACCGGCGCGGCCAGCGCGGGGGCGGCGAGCGATACGCCGAAAGCCGCCGCAGCGAAGCGGCCCATGAAACGCCCGGTCACCGATCGATCCTCCCCCGACAGGCGCCTTTCCGCCTTCCGGGGATGCCGCTAGCCGTCCCGTGCGCCGGACGCAATCGCAGGGCGGCGGGCCGAACGGGCGGCAGGCAGGTGATGGTTGAACAGAGGGCCCCGTCCGGCGCACGGGACGGCTAGCG
>NZ_VNIM01000188.1 GCF_007785815.1 Alterirhizorhabdus solaris
TCGCCGCGATGCCGGCGGCGCTCCGCCCGTTCCTGTCACTGGCGCGGGTGGATCGGCCGGTGGGGGTGTGGCTGCTGTTCTGGCCGGGGGCGTGGGCGATCGCGCTTTCGGGTGGCGCGGTGACACGGTGGAACCTGCTGCTGTGGTTCGCGCTGGGTGCGTTCGCGATGCGTGGGGCCGGCTGCGTCTATAACGACATCGTCGATCGCGATCTCGATGCGCAGGTGGCCCGCACCCGCCTGCGCCCGCTGGCGAGCGGCCGGATAAGCCTGCGCGCGGCGTGGGCGTGGCTGGCGGCGCTGTGCCTCGTGGGGCTGGTGGTGCTGCTGCAGCTCGACCGGACGGCGCAGATCGTCGCGCTCGCCAGCATCGCGCCGGTGGCAGCCTACCCGTACATGAAGCGGATCACCTGGTGGCCGCAGGCGTGGCTGGGGCTGGTGTTCTCTTGGGCGGCGCCCGTCGGCTGGGCAGCAGTGACGGGCGGGCTGCCGATGGCGGCGCTGCTGCTCTACGGCGGGTCGGTGCTGTGGGTGATCGGCTACGATACGATCTACGCGCTACAGGATATCGAGGACGATACGCTGGCCGGCGTCAAATCCTCGGCGCGCGCGCTGGGTAGCCATGCGCGGGGCGGGGTGGCCGGCTTCTATGTCGGCGCGCTGCTGCTGTGGGGTGCCGCCTTCTGGGCGATCCGCCCGCAGCCGCTCGCGCTGGTGGCGCTGCTGCCGGTCGCGCTGCATCTGGGCTGGCAGGTGGTCGGGCTGGATCCCGCCGACCCCGCCGATGCGCTGCGCCGCTTCCGCGCCAACCGCTTCGCCGGGCTGCTGATGGCGCTCGCCTGCCTCGTCGTCGGCGCCGCGACGTGACAGGGCGCGCGATAAGGGGGTGACGGGGCGGGACGGCGACCCTAGATCGGGCTGATGCTCACCCCGTCTTCCGCGCTCGATCAGGTCGCCTCGCTCATCTCCGCCGCCACCCGTGCGGGTGCCGATGCGGCCGATGCCATCTACGTCTGCAATGCCTCCACGCAGGTGCAGGTGCGCCTCGGCGCGCTGGAGGATGTCGAGCGGTCGGAGGGCGAGGAGATCGGCCTCAGGTTGTTCGTCGGCCGGCGATCCGCCAGCGTCTCCTCGTCCGATCTATCCGCCGACGCGCTGGCGGCACTGGTCGATCGCGCGATCGCGATGGCGCGCGAGGCGCCCGAGGATAAATGGTCAGGCCTCGCGCCGGCAGATCGCCTGCTCTCCGGTCCGCTGGCGGAGGTGGAGGCGGACGACGGCGCGGATCCCGTGCCCGCCGATCTGCGCGCCCGCGCACTCGCCGCCGAGGATGCGGCCCGCGCCGTCGCCGGCGTCACCAACAGCGAGGGCGCATCCGCCAGCGCCAGCCGCTCGGTCTTCTCGCTCGGCACCAGCTACGGTTTCGCCGGGGGCTATTCCACCAGCGGCTACGGCAGCTCGGCCAGCGTGATCGCGGGCGAAGGGCTGGGGATGCAGCGCGACTACGGCTATCACAGCAGCCGTCACCTGAGCGGGCTGGAAGACCCGGCCGCGATCGGCCGCCGCGCCGGGGACCGTGCCGTCGCCCGGCTCAATCCGGGCAAGCTGGCGTCCGGCCAGATGCCGGTGGTGTTCGATCCGCGCGTCGGCTCCAGCCTGCTCGGTCACCTGACCGGCGCGATCACCGGGCCGGCGATCTCCCGCCGCACCAGCTTTCTGCTCGAACGGCTGGGCCAGCCGGTGTTCGCCCCCGGCATCACCATCCGCGACGATCCACACCGCCTGCGCGGCCTGCGATCGAAGCCGTTCGACGGCGAGGGGCTGCCCACGGCACCCACCGACATCATCGCCGACGGCGTGCTGACCGGCTGGCTGCTCGACAGCGCGTCCGCCCGCCAGCTCGGCCTCGCGCCCACCGGCCATGCCGTGCGCGGCGTGGGCGGGCCGCCGGGCGCGGGCACGAGCAACCTGTACATGATGCCCGGCGCGCTGCCGCCCGAGGAACTGATCGCCGACATCAGGCTGGGGCTGTTCGTCACCGAGTTGATCGGCCAGGGCGTGAACGGCGTGACCGGCGACTACAGCCGGGGCGCCTCGGGCTTCGTGATCCGCGACGGCGCGATCGCCGAGCCGGTGGCCGAGATCACCATCGCCGGCAATCTGAAGGACATGTTCCTCGCCCTCACCCCCGCCAACGATCTGGAATTCCGCCGCGCCAGCGATGTGCCGACGATCCGGATCGAGGGAATGATGGTGGCGGGTGCCTGAAACGCTGCTCGATGCAGTCAGCGCCGTCGCGCGCGAGGTGGGCGCGATGGTCCACTCCCGCTTCCGCGGCGAATACCGCCGGTGGGAGAAGGTGCCCGGCCACCCGGTCTGCGATGTCGATATCGAGGCCGACGCGATGCTGGCGGAACGGCTGACGAAGCTCGATCCCGATGCCGGCTGGCTCTCCGAGGAGACGGTGGACAGCGCCGAGCGACTGACGCGGGTTCGCGTGTGGCTGGTCGATCCGATCGACGGCACCCGCGATTTCCTGCGCGGGCGCGATGGCTGGGCGGTGTCGATCGCGCTGGCGGAGGGCGGGCGGCCGCTGATCGGCGTGCTCGATGCGCCCGCGCGCGGCCAGCAC